>JANNPN010000129.1:0-38542 GCA_031400185.1 Polyangiaceae bacterium | reverse complement strand
GTTTCAGTCCCCTCCTGATCGGGGATCGTTCTGCGACATGTCCGGGCCGCTCATCCTGACACCACAAGAATCGGGTTTCAGTCCCCTCCTGATCGGGGATCGTTCTGCGACTTCAAGGACGAAGCGACGGGGCTCTTCCGCTTCAACTGTTTCAGTCCCCTCCTGATCGGGGATCGTTCTGCGACTCGCATCGGGTACACCGTGGCCGCCGCCGAATTTCCGTTTCAGTCCCCTCCTGATCGGGGATCGTTCTGCGACCTGCGCGGCATCCAGACCTACGCGAGGAACGCCTGGGTTTCAGTCCCCTCCTGATCGGGGATCGTTCTGCGACTCCCGACATGGTGATGGCAAATCGCGGGGTTGTACATGCCGACGGCCCTCATGCTTCGCAAGGTTTCGGTCTGCTCGAAACCCCGAGGGATTTGCGAAGTCGGTGTTCACCAGATGTCTGCACAGTAGTTCTGGTACTCGCAGGCCGTACACCGACTACGGACGAAGGTCGGCTCCGGGAACCTTTCGTCGGCGATCATCCTGCGCATCTCCACGAGGCTTTCGAGAACGTTGCGACGGTCTTCCTTGTCGATCGTCACCGCTACGATCTCGTCGGTGGGCGCGAGATACACGAATGCTTCCGACGCGGGCCGCTCGAACGCTTCCTCGACGAGAAGAGCATAGGCGGCGATCTGCACCCGGTGATTCGCTCGGACACCACCCTCGGTATCTTTGATCTCAACAGGGAAGCAAGCGCCCGGCGTAACGATCAAGAGGTCGAGTTTGCCAGTGAGTCCCAACCGCTCCGAGCGCAGGACGGTGCCGAAGCGGCGCTCGCCTTCGGCGAGTCCGTACTCGCGAAGACGCCTTCTGCGCTCCAGCGCCTCGATGGCGCCCTGAACGTTCTTGCCACGTTCCATCTTGTAGGTGCGGACGTGATCGACCGGCAGAACGTAGGTGTAGAAGGGGATGCGCCGACAGTAGTTCCACTGCTTCAGATCGGTCACGGTCAGTGCGATGGAAGCGGACACGGAGGTCGCCATGCTAGTCCCCGTTCACGACTATCCGCTTCATCTGGACATCTTTTTCGCACACCGGGACGACGATGATCTTGCCGCGGTCGTTTCCGAGCGTGCCGGAGAGCTTCGCGAACAGATCGCTTCGCCGCGTACCGTCGAGGTAGCCGCAGAACGCGCTGTACTGGAAGTGGTTGAGGCCGTAGTCCTTGCAAATGCCGGCGATGCGCAGGCGCGTGCGGTCGTCAGGAATGTCATAGACGACGTACGTGAGCAGCTCCTGACTTCTCACCATTTGAACGCGAACGTCTTGTAAGCCGCGCCGCCACGCAAGAAGGATGCGAGGTTGCGTGCCTGAATCTGGACGACCGACTTGATCCGGTGCTTTCGGCCCCGGAAGGTAACCTCTCCTTCCATACGCTCGATGACGGCGGCGGCGACGGCACGCCGACTGGTGTCGGTGAGCATGCCGCCGGTCATGTCGATGCTCGATCCCTTCGTCACCAGCGCCATGACGGCGCGGTCGACGATGGGCTGGCGGAACTCCTCGATGAGATCGAGGA
Source organism: Polyangiaceae bacterium (assembly GCA_031400185.1). GTDB lineage: Bacteria > Desulfobacterota > Binatia > UTPRO1 > UTPRO1 > UTPRO1. Next base: position 36,972 of record JANNPN010000129.1, on the reverse strand, counting down.
CGAGCGACGGCTTGCCTGGTCGATCGACGTGGAGGAACCCCGCGAACGGCTCGAGTCCGGCGTTCATCACGGCGCCCCAGATCTGCGTGTACAGGATGCCGTAGCCGTAGTTGAGGGCGCTGTTGACGGGATCTGTCGCGCCACGATGTTCACGTGTCTCGAACGCGACACGGCTCCCGATGAGAATGCGCACACCGCTCCAGTAGTGCCGGCCGGCCGCCCCCTCGATGGCAAGAAAGCCGCCACGGGTCTCATCGATGGAAGCGCCGTCGAGACGTGCGGCATCGGCGCGTAGTGACTCGATGCCCTTCACGGCTTTCATCAGGGTCTCGTGGGCGGGCGGGTCCTTCGTCTTCTGGTACTTGCCGAAGTACTTGAGTACTGCAGCCTGATTGCCGAGCTTGCCGCGCACGATGGCGCGCGCCACCTCGCACCCGCGCTGATCTCCGTAGGCCGCCATCTGCGCGCGTCGGGTTTCGACGGTGGCGGTGAGCATCGGTGAAGACAGCATCGCGAACGGCTTGCCGGTGGAGCTCAAGAAGGAGACGCGGATGCCGCGCTCGCAGCAGGCCTCGATGAGGTCGCTCGAAAGTGTCACGCCGCCCGAGGTGATGACGATCTCGCCGACACGAAAGAGCGGGAGCTCGATCTGATCCGGGGTCGTCTTGGGAAGTGGGGTGCCGTCCGGCGCCCGGCGTCGTCGGAGTGGCGTCTCCGGCGTGCGCGATCCGCTGGAGGTGATGAGCGTGAGCGGCGGGGGGGCGGGCAGATCGAACGGTAGCTGAAGCTGCGGGCCACCCTCGATCAGATCGAGTCGGGGACGTGGCCCGCGAACGACGAGTCGCTCGCTTGTCTTACCGAGAAAGCATCCGGGGCTGCCGACGATGACACTTTCCATACGGGCCTCGATCGGGCGGGAAGTGGGCGCAGCGTAGCATCATCGTTGGCGTAGCCACGTAGAAATTTTGCGAGCGTCGACGAGGCAGCGCGTTCGCCATGGTGATCATCATGGCGGGCTGTGTGCGGTTGACACTGTCACGGCTGCGGCCGTACGTTTCGCTCTCAATGAAGTCAGCCGTGCAGCGTCCGGTGATCTCCGAGGACGAGTTTCTTCGCCTCCCGGAGTCGACCGCGAAGCTCGAGCTCGTGGACGGGGAGGTCATCGTGCCTCCGAGTCCAACCTACTGGCACCAGGAAGTTCTGGGTCGCATCGTAGTGGCGCTCCGTGTCTGGGCGGACCGGCGCAAGGGACCAGTGACGATCGGGCAGGCGCCCCTCGACGTACGCTTCGCGCCTGGCCGTATCCTCCAACCAGACGCGTTCGTGCTCTTCGGACGGATCCCGCGCAGTCACGAGGGTCCGATCGACCGCATTCCCGAGCTCTGCATCGAGGTACTTTCGACCGACCGATTGCATGTGCGCGTGACGAAGCGGCTGCTCTACGCGGCGGCGGGGGTGACGGAATACTGGGTGGTCGAGCCGGCGGGTGTCGTGGAGCGATGGACTGGGGCTGGGCTAGCGCGGGCGGAAGAGGTGCGGCAGCGGCTCACGACGCCGGTGCTGCCTGGGTTCAGTCTGGATCTCCGGCGGGTGTTCGCGATCAGCAACAGATGAAGCCCGCGGACGCTCATTGCGATACGCTGAACAGTCGAGCTAGTGTTAGTCTGAATTCAGACTAGACCAGGAGGCCCATTTGCGCATACTTCCCCTGGCCGAGGCGAAAGCCCGGCTCAGCGAGTTGGTGGCCGGGCTGGAGAAGGCCGACGAAGAGGTAACGATTACCAAGAACGGTCGCGCCGCGGCGGTGCTCGTGAGCCACGACGAATTCGAGCGATGGCGCGAGACGCTCGATGTTCTGTCGGACGATGAAATGCGGGCCGAGGTTCGGAAGGGCATCCGAGATTTGAAGCGGCGGAAGGCCAAGATCTTCACGACCCGCGATCTGGATCGGCTCTTCGCGAGCAGGCGGCGAGGTGTATGAACCCGCGATCCGTCTAACCCCGCAAGTACAGACTGCAATTCGTGGCATGCATCCGGTTCTGAAGCGACGCGTGCGTGCAGCGCTCGACCACATTCGTGCGTCGCCGGACTCCGGCAAGCCGCTTCTGGGTGAGCTCGCCGGCTGGTGGAGCGTTCGCGTCGGGCGTATCCGCATCGTCTACAGGCACCGGAGTCGCTCGTCGCTGGTGGAGGTGGCGGCGATCGGACCGCGAGCCTCCATCTACTCGGAGGCGGTACGTCTCACACGGGCGAAGCGCGGTGAAGTGTGAGCTGCCCCCGCGCCGAGCTCGGTTGATCGAAAACGCGACGTTAGGTTTTCTCGCTAGTCGGCGCGTGCGTAGTGGGCGAAGCTCCGGCCGCTGCGAAGTAGCTGGAGGGGGAGAAGGAACGGGAGGGCGACGAAACGGTCGATCGTGGCGCTCTTGCCGATATCGGCGAGCCCTCCAGTCCGCACCTTCTTTGCCGTTGCTACTGATACTCGGTCGAATTCTGCGCCCGGGCTGAGATCATCCGCCGGGCGTTGGATGAATCGCGCTGGCCATCTGTCGTCCGGACTCATGAGATCGATTCGCCGGGCGAACGCCGCATCACCCGAGACTATGGCGTCATCGAGCAATTGGCTCCCGAGTAGCTGCACGAAGCTCGCTCGTTTTCCAAGGTATCTCACCGACCAAGCCAGCTGAGTTATTTCGTCGATGGCGCCAGCGGTATCATCAATATGAATCGCCAGTTTGATTGGCTCTGACCAGTACGCAATCTCGAGAAACGAGATCGTTCGCTTGAAGGGGTAGCTCTGTGCACGAAGATCGTCCTGTATCGCGGTTCTCCTGTCCGCTCCTTTGGTCTTGGGAGGCTCCCACGGCACGAGGACACGACCGAAGGTCTTTTGCACGACCACATGCGCTGGAACGCGAACGCGAACCTCCTGAGCCTTCACGAGGTCGAAGATACGTCGAGCAGCGGCCTCGCTAGCATGGATTTGGAACGCCGCGTCGACCAGTGCCAGCTTGAAGCACGCAGGCGATGGAACGACGGCGGTCATCGCAGCGGCCGTCGTAGCGACGGATAGACGCAAGCTGAACGGGGCTGCTTGCGCGTACTCGAGAACAAGCCAATCGTGGGACATCAGGCCGGTAGCTCCGCTCCGCCCACCAGCTTGGCGATGATCGCAGCGAAATCGGCAAGTGTTTCAAAGCGCTGAACCGTCACCGTGTTTTCTCCGTGGATGCGGTTGAGCTCCTGGGAGATCCGTTCCGCTTGCTCGACGAACCCCGGGTTCAGTGCGCTCAGCACGGGGGCTGGTACGGCCGAGCAGCTCCATGTGACCACACCATCGAATCCGGTGATGTGTGGGTTTTGGGTGTTCCGGTGCGCGCCTTGGGGGTTCACGTAGGTGTGAAGAAGCGCTTTTAGAGCGGCCTTGGCACGTTCGGCACGGTCGACATTGGCAACCGGACGCATCGAAAAGTCGTTCACTCCAATTCTGCCGAGCTCGAGCTGCGCAACCGTGGCGTACGCCCCGGATGAGGCCGGTCGATGGAAGATCGCCTGTCCCGGGGTTTCCTGGCCGGAGCCACCCTCGCGTTTGGGATCGTATTTCACATGGAAGAAGCTCTCGGTCCGAACCTTCTCGGGGATTCCGGTTACCCATCCGAATTCGGCGATTGACTTGCGCGGTGCCGATTTGCCTCCCTCAGTCACCAGCAGCCCACAGACGTCCGACACAGTGCATGTCTCGATCATGTGATCGAGCACGTCGGTGTTCGACATCGCTTTCCGTTTCTCCTCTGCGAGGGTGGCAAAGTCTTGGTTGTAGCGATTGGCGCTTCCGATCCTTGCGCCCTCAGAGAGTGGAAGCTTGCTGGCGATCGCCTGCTCCCGAAGATGCTCCGAGAAGATGTGCTTGAACATGTCCCCCGACACCGCGTTCACGCTCTCCAATGAACCGCCGTTCTCGGGGACGAAGACCGTGACCATGCGCGTGAGAGTTTGGTTGCCCTCCGTGCCCTCGTTGTTGAGGCTGTGCAGGTTCATGACCAACCGCCCGGACACCGACAGATTGTGGATGCTGATTCCCATGTTCGTCAGACCTCCTGGTTGTCGTTTTCCGGTTCGCTGCTCGATGTGTCCCGTTTCTCGGTGGCGGAGCCGTACGCGCAGAGGAGATGAGCGACCAGCTCGCTTCCATGCCCCTCGACGAGGCGGACGATCGCGTCGAGATCGGTGGCGCTCACCCGTGCGCGCGGCCGACCTTGTTCCCGACCCGCCTCACTGATCCTTGCGTTCTCGGCGTTGTAGGTGGAGACGAACGCCGACAACCGCGAAATGAACTCTTTCGGTTTCCGGCCAGCACGCCGGAGGTCGGCAAAAAGTCCGTAGTGGATCTCGTACACTCTGTGGTTGTTCTTCTTGTGGAACTGCTCGGTGACTGTCGCCTTTCGAATCGCTGTTGCGATGTTCCGGAAGCCTTCGTCTCGGATGATGTCGCTCAACATCGGGGATACTCCTTCCAGGACGGGATCGAGCCCGTCCACGCTGAAGCGGCTGACGTACCGAGATTGTGCCCCGGCCCGCTGCACGAACACGGCATAGTCCGCGAAGAAATCGAGCAACGGGCGTGCCGTCTCCGCTCCGATCGCCTCGCGTAGCGACGTGAGAACGGGGATCTCGTCCGAGTGTGACTCGTCGAGACATCGGGCGGCGCGCCGGAAACTTTCCAGTGCGATGAGATACGTCTCGAGGTCGGCCAGGGTGTCGAGCACTATCCACCCAGGGAGGCCGTACGCGGTGACGTTCATGACGTTGAAGCCGCCGCCCATATTTTTGAAGGATGCTACGGAGATGCCCCGGACTGTCCGGTTCACACGGCGCCGCGGTGGCGCCTTTTGCGATAGCCAGTGCATCGCAAGGGCATCGGCAAAGTCCAGCGCCGTTAGGATGTCTTGCTTGACGTTCCCTTGTCGCCACGGATTCACGTGAAATCTCGTGTGTGCGGCGAGGAGAGCGTCGAGCCCGATGTCGGAAGGTATCGGCACCCACATACGAACGTCGTCGCCGACCCGCCGCATGATGCCAAGGCGATCAATGCCGATCATCTTGAGCCATTCGGTGAAACGTCTACCGGACAGGTTGTCTCGCTTGACGGAGTCCGGCTTCGATCGGTTTCCCCCCTTTGCTGCCGTGGGATTCAAGTGCTGGGCCAGCGTGATCTCGTCGGCGGGTACCGTCGGGACATCTGTCAAGCCGCGGAGATGCTTCCAGGCTTCGCTGGCGAGATTTGTTGCGTCGTCCGACGTGAGCTGATCCAAGACCTTCCAAGTCTGGTTCCATTCGTCTTGAAAAGATCCCTTGGTGAGCGCTTGCAGAGCGCTGTACAGTGGCCAGCGTCGTGACGGTGTCCCGTGATCCTCTTGGCCCTCCGTGGTCGGCGCCTCGGTCTTCCGCGCGGTACGGCGACCCTTTCGACCCTGCGCCTTTTCCGTAGCCTTTCTCTCTTCGCTCTTCCGCTTGTCGGCTGCGTAGTCATACACCTCGCCACGGTTGGGCACTGGCATCGCCTCGCCGTCCTTGGCACGGAAGTAGGGGATGATCGGTTCGAGTGCACGTCGCGGTGCGTCGGCACCGCGGAGGTCGATGCGGAAACCGCTGCCCTCTGCACTGATCCGAACTTGTTCAGGAGCCACATCTGCGAGCTGTTGGAGCACGAACGCTGCGCCGAGGGCCTGCAGGACTTCCGCCGGCGATCCGATCTCGCTCGGGATCGAAAACGTGGCCGTTGTGCTCATGCGGGTATGTCCGCTGGTGGGACGGGATCGAATGAGTGCTGATCGGCGAGCCGCACGATACGTGCGGTGGCGGCGTACAGCATGACCTCCAGGGCTCCGCCCTCATGCTGCGTGGATGGCAACAGTCCAGGGACAGCCAGATCAGCGTCTGAGAGTGGAACGTGGGAGGCCAGTTCGGATGCCAAGCTCGGATCGTGTTGTGCGCAGCGGAGTGCTCGCACGATGCAATCACGGGCTCGACCGTCAGTCCGGCACGGCTGAGCTTTTGTCGCGCGAGTGGAATGGTGCCTTGCGATCGAACCAAGAATCGCACGTTCGAGAGCATTCGCTGCGTCATCGTCGACGGATCGTTCCGAAATCCAGCGAGCGACGATACCCTTGGCGAGCACGGCACTCTCCACCGCGTGACGGGGGCGACCGGGCCGGACGTTGCGAGCCACTTCGCGCTGTCGTGGGTCAGACGGATCGTAGTCCGTATGAGCGATGCAGCGACTAACCGTATCGTCGTGGACGAGCTTTTGGTGTGCCGCAGCCCACGCCTGCCAGAGCTCTGAGAGCTTGCCTGTGTCATGGAGCGCGACAGCGAGCAGGATGCCTGCTTCGATATCGGCCGTCGAAACCGCCAGCAAGTTCGACAGTCTGGCAATGGCTGCGCGCGTGCAACTGAGAAATCCGCGCGCGGCCTCGATGCAGCACCCGATGTGCGCCTCGAAGGTGTCCTTGTGGTACGCGAATCTGACGCGACTTGCCGTCGAGTCGACGTAGTTAAGGGGCGTTTCGCCTCCCGCCACTCCGAGCGAAAGGCCCGTCGCGGGATCGTAGCCAGCATGACTAGGAGGCAGTATCAGCAGCGATGCCACTCGAGCCGCGGTGCTCGTCGCTGGAGGACCCCAGGCCGTCTCTCTCTTGGGGTGGACCTCCCCGTCGGCCGGCAGTACGGGGACGCGCGCACGAGCAACGGCCGTAGGGTCTGACAGGACGCCCCATAGAGATGCGTCGGCGACCGAGACCGTCTCGGGTAGTCTGTCGAGATCAATGCCCGAAGGATCGCGTCGCACAAGGACTGCCTGGGAGGAGATGTTTCGTACCAGCTGCCAGCGTGCCGACGGGTCTCCTATATCAAGGGCCTGGAAGACCTCCCGTCGGCGAGAACCGAGGCGGGTACGAAAGCGTCGGACGGCTTCCAGATCGGAAGCTCCGTGGGCCCAGGAGACGAGCTCGCGCTCAAATCCTGCCCCAGCATCAGCATCGATTTCGCGACGCGCAGCCCAAGTGGCTTCGACCACGCTCTTCTCATAGGGAAGAACGGATCGCAATTCTGGATCGCGAAAGACCATCACAGAGCCCTGCGTGACGGCCATCTCACTGCGAGGCCACCGTGCACACCGACCAGCCCGCTGAACTAGGCTGGAAGCTGGTGCGATCTCCGTGAGAAGGAGATCCGCGCTGGCATCCAGGCCGGCTTCGATAACCTGAGTGGCGATGACCCAGCTCGGTTGCTTCCGCGTCGAGCGACCGAGCCAACCTCGCGCGGTTGTCTCGTGGCGGTCACGATCTCGTGGGAGAAATCGAGAATGAACCAGAACTGAGCAGGTTTCGGCCGGAAGAGTCTCACCTAGATCGCGGAAGAGTTTCTGAGCTCTGGCGACCGTATTGACGCAGACGAGAACGTGCTGGGGGCGACCGCACTCGATCCATGCCGCGATCGCGTGCTCGGCGGTGAGAGCCTGCTCACGCCACGACCATGACCGGCGAGGGCGTGGACGGTCACCCGCGGCATCCATGTCGTCCACGGTCACCGAGAAGTCCTCAGCCTCGAGGATGCTTGCCAGCTCGGACCGCGCGGCATCAGGGAGAGTGGCCGTCATGACGACTGCGGACGACAAGCCCCGCAGATGATCCAGCATGGTGATCGCCGTCAGTCGCGCTTCGTCCTCGGGGTACAGGTGAAACTCGTCGAGGACGATGTGGGCGCCGACCAATGCACCTGCGGAGATATTGGCAGGCCGCCCGCCGTACGGTGCGTTCAAGTACCGGCTGAGGAGCTGGTCGATGGTGGTGAAGACGACCTCCCCCCGATAGTCGGGATCATGGCTTGCCCCACCCATCTGCAAGGTGGCCTTTATGCCGAGGGTCGCGAGTTCTGGCGCGTACTCGTCGAACAGGGATCGGGCGAGTGCACGCATCGGAAGGGCATACAGGCAGCGATCCGCGAACCTATGCGCTCGTCCGGCAATGAAAGGCGCGAGCGCTGCGGCAGTCTTTCCCGCGCCTGTTGGGGCAGAAAGCACCACTCGATCTCTTTCGAGAACGGTTCTGCAGAAGGGCTCCTGCCACCGCATGGCCCGTCCAAGCCTTCCGGCACCGTAGGGCCACAAGGGTGCCTTCACCGACTAATCCCTTCTACTTCCAACCACCCATTCCCCCACACCGCGTACTTCCCCACGTGCACCGCTTCCCCCAGCCGCAACAGCGGCATCCACTCGCCGAGCTCTCCCTCGTAAAGCGCCTCACCCGAGAAGCCCGACGTTTCGTGGACGTCGCCCGTGCGGCTCGAGCGGCGGGTGCGGTGGTCCCACGTCACGCGACATTCGCGCGTGCGGATGTGAGCGGTGCGCTCGGCGACGCCGGCGAAGTCCATCTCGATCGGACCGTCGCCGAAGAAGGCGGCGAGGGCTGATATGCGGTCGCGCAGGCGGCACGCGAGGTCGCTGAAGGAGGGGCGATCGACGAGCTTGCCGTTGCGCTTGAGCGTCGTAGGGGTGAGGAAGCGCACGTGCGCTTGCTGCGTGTGGGCATCGTTTGGTTGCGAGAGATCACGGAGTCGAAGCCCTTCCGCGGACGGAGTGACGACGTTGCGTGCTTCGTCGAAGACTTCGCGCTCACCGCCGTTCGGGGTCCGTGCCGTCACGCGCGCGACGCGCAGACGCCCGCGCGTCGATCCGAGGCCGCGCTCGGCGAGCGCACGCAGGGCAACGATGAAGTAGGGCAGGTGCCGATTGGCGGTGCCGAACAATGTGAGGCCGACGACCAGGGGGTCGCCGTGTGCGAGCTCGGACTGGGTCCCTGGTGCCACCTCGAAAACGAACGGGCGCGGCAAGTCTTGAGCGCGTGACAGGCGATCCGAATCGATCGGCGGCGTGGGGCGAAAGAGCGGAGGATAGGGGCATGTCTCGAGCAGCGGACAGCAGCGGCAGTCGAGATCGACGTCGTGGCACACGAGGCGCCGGAACGAGATCTCGAATGTGCCGCGCAGCATGTTCGGCAGCCGTGCCTCCCGCGCCGAGACGCGCTCTTCGGCGATGAACGTGACCCGATACGGATGAATGGGTAGGCGATCGAGCTGCGGAAGTTCCGACGGCATCGCAGATCGGAGCACGTAACGGCGACGGTACGCCGCTGTCAATCGGGTTGAGGTCGTTATGTGTACCGATCTGAGTCGCGTTTCGTTTGGGTCGCCAGGGACGGCTCGCGGCGTCGACTACGTGAAGCGCCAGAAGCACAATCAGTTCTACTTCGGCGACGGCGCCTACCAGCGGGGGAAGATCGCGGAGCTGATCGGCAAGGCGGCGTAGCGCGAGGGCGCGCTACTCGGCGGAGTCGCCCGCCGTTTCGTCCGGTAGCGTTTCGTCCGGTGGCGTTTCGTCGGGTGGGAAGATGCGGCCGATCTCGGACGGTGGCAGGCCGCTCGTGGCTTGCATGGCGGCGAGGGCAGCGCGCAGGTCGGCCGCGGCGGCGGAGTCACCCGGGTCTCTCCGCAACGTGGCGAGCGCCGTCCGGAATTGGAGGACGGCGGCGGCGAGGCGGTCGTAGTCGTCGGGCGTGAGCTCGCGCTCGAGCTTGTCCGCGAGCGCCTGCTGGACCACGCGTCGCGCGTCGCTTGCCGCGCGCGCGGGCGGCGGGGCTGCGGCGGATGCGGCATCGCGTGGGCGGCTCGCGTCCGGCCTCACGGTCGGAGCCTCCGTCGCGGCCGGTGGTCGCTGCTCGCGCGGCGTGCCGGCCGGTCCGGGCAGTCGTGATGCCGGCTCGCCGTGGCCGCCGACCACGACGCGGGCCAACACGGCGAGCGCCACGGCGGCAGCCACGAGCGTGCCTCCGACGACGGCGTTTCGGCGGGCCGACGGCGTCAACGGTTCTGCTCGCGTGCGGGCCGTGGCTGCAGCGCGCCCGCGAGGGAACATCGATCGACGCGCATCGAGCCCCGACGCTAGCCGAGGGATGCAAGCCCGTAAAGACGAACGGCGCGCCGCGGGCGCGAGCCGTCCGTGTCGACGCGTCGCGACCCCCGTCGAAGGTGCGGCGGTTGCCGCAATGGTGCCGTCGTCCTGATCGCGATGCGCGCGATCCCCTCGATCGCGCGCCGGCTGTTCCCGTCGTTGCGGTTCTAGGTAGTCCGGGGCAGGCGCATCTCGAAGACGCAGCCTTCGTTGGCCACGTTCCGGACCGCGAGGGTGCCGCCGTGCGCTTCGGTGGCCTGCTTCGCGATGGCGAGACCGAGGCCGAGGCCGTCGCGTTGGCGGGTGGCGACGCTCTCGCCGCGCGCGTAGGGCTCGAAGATCGAGGCCCAATTCGCGTCGGTGATGCCGCCGCAGCCGTCGGCGACCTCGAGCGTGACGGTGTCGGTGGACTCGCGGAGCGTCACCCGTACGGTGCTGCCGTTGGCCGTGTACTTCACGGCATTCCGCAAGAGGTTCGCGGTCGCCGAGTGCATGAGCCGGCTGTCGGCGTCGACGTGCAGCGCCGACGGCAGCGCGAGCACGAGCGTCACCCCACGCGCCTCCGCCTCCTGGTCGAGGCCGTCGCAGATCTCCCGAACGAGCGCAGCGAGATCGAGCGTGGCACGCTCCGGCTCGATACCCGCGTCGAGCCGGCCGGCGACGAGCATCTGATCGACCAGTTGCCGCACCCGGCCGAGGCTTCGGTCGAGGAGCTGCATCGGCCGCGCACCGCTGAGCGTCGGGTTCTGCTGCGCGAGCAGATTCGAGGCGGCGACCGCGGCCGCGAGCGGATTCCGGAGCTCGTGGGCGATGAACGCGCGATGGCGCCCCTGCTCGCGCTCGAGCTCCTCGTCGCGCCGGCGACTGTACTCGCGGACGGCCTCGGCCGCGCCGATGTTCACTGCCGTCACGAGACGGCGATGGTCGGCGACGGAGATCGCGAGATCGGCCTCGTCGATGACCTGCAGCAGCACGTCGGCGAGGATGCCGTACTCGCGGATCACCTCATCGATGTCGAACCCGACGTTCAACCGCTGCGCGCCGTGCATCGGCGCCGACGTCTCCGCGGGTGCCGCGATACCCGCGGACGGTCGCTCGCACAGCGCGATCAGCCCATCGACGAACGTCGGCATGTGATCGAGCAGCTCGATACGCGAGATGTTCAGCGCGCGGGTCAGCTCGGCGACGCGGCTCTGCCAGCGCTGGAGGACGGTCGAGCGCTCGTTCCGAAGGAGCGTTCCGAGCTCGGGGGCCATCGGGCGAAACTAGGCCAGAGGCGCGACGACGGCAATGCACGATGATGCCGTGCGACTACGCTCTGGGGGCGTGGTCGCGAGCGAGGCGCGGGCGCCCGGCGGTCAGTCGCACCCGGCCGCTCACGTCGAGCGTGACCGACCCGTCCTTCAAGAGCCGCCCGATGGCCCGCTTGAACGCCTTCTTGCTGAGCCCGAAGCGCGCGCGGATCTCGTCGGGGCTCGTGTCATCTCCGACCGGCGGCGCGGGCTTCGCGTGCAGGATTCCGAGCACATGCGCGGCGTCGTCGGCGAGCTCCTCATGCGCCTTTGCGCGGACCGAGAGCTCGAACCTGCCGTCCGGGCGGATGCGGGTCACGCGGAACATCGCGGACTCACCGCGCGCGAGGCCGACCGGCTCGCTCTTCGGGACGAGCCCGACGAAGCGGCGCTCGACGATCACGAACAGGCCGACCGCGGGATCCGTCCGCCACACCTCGCCCGCGACCCACTCGCCGGCTTTCACGACCGGCGTCCCGCGCAGCATCTCGCTGACGCGCATCGTGCCCGCGAGGCGCCCCGTCTTGTCGACGAAGAGTCCGACCGGATGGCGCTCGCCGACCGCGAGCTCTCGAGTCTGCTCGCGGAAGGGAATCAGAATCTCCTTCGGAAGCCCCCAGTCGGCGAACGCGCCGACCGTCGTGACCGCGGCGATCGTGAGAAACCCGACCTCGCCGAGCTGCAGCGCCGGCATGCGCGTCGTCGCGATCGGTCGGTCGGCGGAGTCGAGGGTGACGAACACCGACAGCTCGTCGCCCACCTGCGTGCCGGCGGGGACCTCACGCTTCGGCAGCAGCACCGGCGACGCGGCCGCCTCGGGAGCCTCGCTCTCACCGACCGTGAGCGACGCACCCGCCGCACCGAGGCGCGCGACGCGGAGCACCACGGTCCGGCCGATGAGCTCCTGGTGCGGCACGACGACCAGTCGCGCGCGGCGCGGGGTCGGGCGCCTGGTGCGAGGTGGTCGTACCGGCATCGGTCCTCGGTAGCATGCCGGCCCGACTGCCGATATGCACCGCCGCGCGTGCTGCTGCCGACGACCGCGACCCTCGACCTCGACGCCGTGCTCGACCACTTCGCGACCCACGGATGGGCGCGGCTCGGCCGTGTGCTCTCCGACGACGGGCGCGCGGCGCTCGGCGCCCGCGTCGACGACCTGATGCACGCGCGCGTCCGCCACGAGGGCCTCTTCTTCCAGCGCGACTCCCCGACCGGCCGCTACGAGGACCTCGAGTTCGCGAAGGGCTGGCAGGGGCCGTCCTCCGAGTACCGGAAGCTCGAGAAGCTCGAGCTCGACCCGCTCTTCCGCGCCTGGATGACGAACGCGCTCTTCGAGCGCATCGTGCGCCGGCTGATCGCGGGGCCGGTCGCGCTCTATCGGGCCGTCCTCTTCACCAAGAGCAGCGCGGGCGGGACGGCGCTCCCGTGGCACCAGGACGGCGGGCGCTTCTGGGGCGTCGACCGCGACCCCGAGCTGCAGATCTGGACCGCGCTCGACGACTGCCCGGTCGAGTCGGGCTGCGTCGAGGTGCTCGACGGCAGTCACGCCGCCGGGCTCGCGACCGTCGAAGGCGGCGTCGTCTCCGAGTCGTTGCTGCGGGCGGCGGACGCCGCGCGGCGCGCGCTGCCGATCCCCACCCAGGCGGGCGAGGGGCTCCTCATCCACAACCACCTCTGGCACCGTTCCGGCGTGAACCGCACCGGACGGCGGCGGAGCGCGGTGTCCTTCTGCTACATGAGCGCCGCGACGCGCTGCGTACGAAAGAAGCGCGCCCCGCGCGCGTTCGTGCGGGTCTTCGAGTGACGATGCAGCGCCGACGCCTCCTCGACTGGATCGACGAGTACGGCCGGCGCTTTCCCGCCGAGCACGCGGTCGCCGCGCGCTTCCGGACGTTCGTCGTCGCGCATCCCGACTGCTTCGAGCGAAGCTGCGTGCCCGGACACGTCACCGGCTCGGCGTGGGTCGTGGCGCACGACCGTGCGCGCTTTCTCCTCACGCATCACCGGAAGCTCGGGCGCTGGCTCCAGCTCGGCGGGCACTCCGACGGCGATCCCGACACCGCCGCCGTGGCGCTCCGCGAGGCGACGGAGGAGTCGGGGATCGCGGGGCTCGTGCTTGCGCCGATCGTCGGACTGATCCGACCCCTCGACCTCGACGCGCACGAGATCCCCCGCCCGCGGCGACGAACCGGCGCACGTCCACTACGACGTGCGGTTCCTCGTGATCGCCCCCGCAGGTGCGACCACGATCGTCAGCGACGAGTCGCTGGCGCTCCAATGGTTCGACGCCAGCCGGCCGCTCGAGGTGCCGCACGACGACAGCGTCGCACGATTGCGGCATAAAGCCGCCCGCGTTCGCGTGTGAAGGCGAGCGCGGACGGCGCGAAACGCTACGCTCCGGGACGGGACTCGAACGAAGGCACGCCGTCGGGCACGTGATGAAACGACTGCTTGTCCTTCGTGTAGATCACCATCTGCGGGCCGGTGAAGAGGCTCGGGTCGTCGTAGGTGCCGATCTTCAAGAGCACCGCGCCCGGGACCGCCGCCGTCCGCGTGAGCAGATGCGTGCCGCAGTCGGGACAGAACTCGCGGGTGACGCCGTCCTTCAGATCGGCGCGCTTGAAGCCCTTGGGAGTTCCCTTGGTGTACCTGAAGCCGCTCTCCGGCATGCCCATCACGACGTTCGGGTGACCGCCCGAGATGTACTGGCATTCGCGGCAGTGACACTGGCCCGAGAAGATCGGATCCCCTTCGACGGCGTAGCGCACGCCCTTGCAGTAACAGCCACCTTCGATCTTCATGACGATGTCCTCCTCGCCGACCCGTAGCAACCGTGCCGACGTGCGACAATCCTCACGGACACGTCGGCGGCGCCGGACAGGACTTCGCCGAGAAGCTCTTGCCGTCGCTCCCGTCGCGCGCGCTCGTACACTCGAAGCAGACGCCGACGGCTCCGCTCACGAGCCGTCCCGCCACGGGGTTCTGCGAGACGCCGGCCTGCAGGTCGTAGTCGAGCACCGCCACGCCTTTGCCGGTGAACGTCGCCTTCACGTCCTTGCCGCGCTTCCACGAGAGCTTGCTCACGGTGCCGGAGGTGAGGAGCTTGTCGGCGTACTTGTACCCCGTGGGGTCGTCGGTGCCGCCCATCAGCGCCCAGTTCTGACACGGCAGCGGGCTCGTGTGCGTCGCGCCCGACGTCGCGCTCGAGATCGTGAAGGTCGCCTTGACGGTGCCCGCGGGATCGTCGCCGCAGCGGGGGTCGCTCGCGCTCCCGAACGGCGGGACCGTCAACGCCGCCGACTTCACCTGCACGCTGATCTGGTTCTTCACCTCGTCGTCGGGAATGCGGTTCTTGATCGACAGCTTCGCCGCCGGCAGCGGGCGCACGCCGTCGGGCTCGGTGGGGTCCGTGCCCTGCAGGGTCTCGTCGAAGTCGTAGATGCCGTCCTCGTCGCGATCGATGCCCATGCGGTAGCCGGAGCCGGGCGGGACGCACGTGAAGACTTGCGGTTGGTCGCCGTTCGCGAGGAGGCGCAGCTTGGCGAGCGAGAGCATTGGCTCGCTCGCGCCGTCACTCCGGAAGCTGCCGCCTGCGCGCCGCCAGCCGCGCGGACGGCCCGTGCCGTCGACGCTCTTCACGATGAGGTCGCAGTCGCCCGCGGACGCGCGGTCGTAGAGGAGATCGACGTGACCGTTGGGGAACGCGTTGAACGACATCGCCTGCACGCCGACCGCCGGCTTCAGGTTACTGTCGAACGCCAGGAGAAAGTCGACGACGTCGCGCCGCATCTGGTCGCCGTCGGGTCCCGGCGGGAAGCCGACGTTGAAGAACGGAGCCGGACGCTCGTTGAAGGCGATCGAGTGCATGAAGCGGAAGAGCGTGTCGCAGCTCCCGTCGTGCATGAAGCCGAAGCCGCGCACCGACGGCCCTTTGAAGCCGTTGTCCCCTGGGTTGAAGAAGCCGCTGTACGCCATGCCGTACATGCCGACCTTCTGGTACAGGTTCCGGAGGTGCGCGATCTTGAACTCCTGCGCCTCGTTGTCGAAGCTCGAGAGCCCGTCGGTGCCGAAGAAGCCGCGCTCCCGGTCGAGGCGGTGGCAGCCGTTGCAGGTCTGGAACGTGTCGATCGGCGTGCGGTTGAAGTAGATGTCGCGGCCACGCGCCTCCGAATCGGTCAGCGAGTCGTCGAGCGCGCGCAGCGGGTTCGGCGGGTACGTGACATCGAGGATGAAGTCGGTGAACTGCTGCATCTCGGCGTCGCTGATCGGGCCGCCGCGGCCGAGGAGACCGTCGAACGCGACGTTGAAGGCCTTGAATGCGGCCTCGACGTCGAACGCGCTGCCGTCGAGGCGCCGGTCGCCGCGCCAGTGGAGCGGGCCGTGGTTCGCCATGCCGCGCAGGCTCTGCGTCGCCATCGGGCCCTTCATCGGGTGGAACTTCCTCGGATTCGAGTTGAAGGGGTTGGTCACGCGAAACGGGTTGAGGTTGTTCTCGACGAGGCCGTCGGGGTTGCCGAGGTCCCAGGCGAGCGAGTCGAGGTCTCCGAAGACGTGGCAGCTCGCGCACGGTGACTCGCCGTTGCTGGTCGTGAGTGTCGCGTCGTACAGGAAGCGGCGTCCGGTCACGACGTGCGCCGGCTCGGGGTTGTGGAGCGGCGTCGAGTCGATCTCGGTGCGCGTCGACGTGTCGATGGTCGCGACGGCGTTGTCGAGGCGCGTCAGCACGTAGAGGCGCTGGCGCGCCTCGTCGAGCACGAGCCCGGTCGGGCCGCCGCCGCCCACGTGGACGTGATCCGCGGCGTCGGGGACGAACGTGTCGTTCTCGAGCTCGCTGGTGTCGAGGATCCCGATGGCGTTCGACCCCATCGCGGCGAGGTAGAGCGTCGCGCCGTCGCTCGTCACCGCCATGCCGACCGGGATCGCGAGGCTCGCTTCCTTCACGCCGGGCGGGCTCGGGACGACGCCGTAGTCGATGTGCTTGTTCAGGTGGCGCGGGGTCACGGTGGCGCCGTCGACGACCGTAATGCGGGACTCGTGCAGGTGGCCGCGGACGCTGTGGCCCGCGAGGATGCCGGGACCTTCGAAGCGGTCGGCGTTCCGCGCCTCGGTGTTCGACACGTAGAGCTTCCCGGTCACCGGGTTGGTCACCATGTTGTAGAGGACCGTGCCGACGTGGGCGATCGGCGTCCCGACCGTGACCGTCTCCGCGTCGATCGGGAACACGTCGGTGTCGGGGAGGCTGAGCTTCACGATCTGGCTCCAGTCGCGGAGCAGCTCGTCCTCCCAGTGCCCGTTCGCGCGATTGTACTGGACGATGAGGCCGGCCCTGGGCGCGGCGATGCCCTCGACGTTCGCGTTCGGCGCCGGCAGGCCCCCGGGGATCGTGTCGATGCCGTCGTTGGTGCACGGGGGCGCGCTGGCGCCGCCGTTGCAGATGGAGCCTTCGGAGATCACGGTGGTTTCATTGCCGGTGTGGAAGCCGGCGGCGTACACGGTGAGGCCGTCCGGACTGACCGCGAGCGCGCGCGGCGTGTCGGTGAAGAGGAGCCGCGTGTTGACGGCCTGCACGGCGCCCGAGAGCGCGATCGAGTAGGCGACGACGAGCGCGTGTCCGCTGTTCGGCGCGAGCGGAATGTCCTTGTTGACGTTCCAGTCGCGGGCCGCGGTCGTCACGAAGACGCGCCTCCCGTCGGCGGCGACCACGATGTCGCGCGGCTCGTCGGGCGTCGTGATCGTGTCGGCGACGCGCGGCCCGAGGCCGTCGAGGCGCACGATGCTGATGCTGTCCGAGAGGTGGTTCACCACCCACACCTCGGTGTTCGTGCGAGCGGCGACCGCGACCGGCTCGAGCCCGACCGGCACCGAGCCGGTCTGCACCGGGACGCCGCTCGTCACGTCGAAGATCTCGAGGCGCGCGTCGGGCGTGTTGACCGCGAAGAGCGTCGTGCCGTCGGGCGAAAGCGCGAGCGGTCGCACCTGGCCGCTTTCGAAGGTCACGAAGCTCGCGGCTCGCACGGCCGCGGGCGCGAGTGTCAGCCAGGCGAGTGCACAGATTGCGGCCAGGCGGAGTCTCGTCATGTGGGGCATGGCAGACCTCTCTTTCGAGGTCGGCGCATAGCACGGGACGGCCCGAGTGCGAGCGAAAAAGCGAGCGATCCGACTGGCGCGCAGGAGCTCGCGCCGTCCGGCTCGAGTTTTCGGCGCACCGCGGCAGGTGCTAGCGTCGCGCCGATGCCGGGCCGTGCGCGGAAACCCGAGGTCTTGGCGCCCGCCGGCGACCTTGCGGCGCTGCAGGCCGCGCTCGCGGCCGGGGCCGACGCCGTCTACTTCGGGCTCGCCGAGGGGTTCAACGCCCGCGCCCGGACCGACAACTTCGCGCTCGCCGATCTCGCGGCGACGGTCGCCCGCATCCACCGCGCCGGCGCCAAGGCGTACCTCGCGCTCAATACGCTCGTCTTCGAGCCCGAGCTGACGCACGTCGAGACGGTCGTCCGACGCGCCGCGACCAGCGGCGTCGACGCGCTGATCGTGCAGGACCCTGCGGTCGCCGTCCTCGCGCGCGCGATCTGCCCGGAGCTCGCCGTCCACGCGAGCACCCAGCTGACGATCTCGAGCCCCGAGGCCGCGGTGTTCGCGGCGAGCCTGGGTGCGGTCCGGGTCGTCGTGCCGCGCGAGCTCTCCATCGACGAGATCCGGCGCTTCGCCGCGGGGTCGGATCTCGAGCTCGAGGTGTTCATCCACGGCGCGCTCTGCGTCGCGTGGTCGGGGCAGTGTCTCACCTCGGAGGCGTGGGGCGGGCGCTCCGCGAACCGCGGCCAGTGCGCGCAATCGTGCCGGATGCCGTACGAGCTCGTGCTCGACGGCGAGACGCGCGACCTCGGCGACGTGGCGTACCTCCTCTCGCCGAAGGACCTGGCCGGTCTCCGCGCGGTCGGCGACCTCGCCGCGACCGGCGTCCACGGGCTGAAGATCGAGGGACGCCAGAAGGGTGCGGCCTACGTGGCGACCGCGACCGCGATGTACCGGCACTGGGTCGACGCGGTGACGTCGTCCGACGGTCCGAGCGCGACCGAGGCCACGGCCGTCCAGGACGATCTCCTCCGGACGAGTCTGGTCTACACGCGCGGCTTCGGCGACGGCTTCCTCGGCGGCTCCGATCATCAGACCCTCGTCGAGGGCCGCTTCCCCAAGCATCGCGGCGTCTGTCTCGGACGCGTCGTCGCTGTGGCGCGCGGCGCGGTGACGATCGGGCCGGCCGCGGACGCGCGTCCGTGGACCGGCGGTCGCGCCGCCGACGACCGGGCGCACGCGCCGGAAGGGGTGCCGGCCGCGGCCCTTGCCGGGCTCGGCGGCGCATCGGACGCGAGCAGCGGTCCGCGCGCCGCGGCGCTCGTGCCGCGGGCCGGCATGGGCGTCGTGTTCGACGCCGGCCGTCCTGAGGACGCGAACGAGCCGGGGGGGCCGATCTTCGCGGTCGAGCCGGCGCGCGACGGCTGGGTGCTCCGCTTCGGACAGCCGGGTCCCGACCTCGGGCGCGTCGCGGTCGGCGACCGCGTGTGGGTGACGAGCGACCCGGCGATCGCGCGCGCGACCGAGCGCGTGCTCGCGGCCGACGAGCCGGCCGGAAGGGTCGCGCTCGCGCTCACGGTTTCGGGCGCGGCGGGCGGGCCGCTGCGCGTGATCGCGGAGGCGATGTCTCACGCCGGCGGAGACCTCGCGCGTGTCGAGGCCACGAGCGCGTCGACGCTCGTTCCCGCATCCGGCGCGGGGCTCGGCGAGGACGTGGTGCGCGAGAAGCTCGCCGCGTTCGGCGGCACGCCGTTCCACCTCGCGCGCCTCGACGCGGGCGGGCTCGCGCCGGGCTTGCACCTCCCGGTCTCGGCGTTGAAAGCGATCCGCCGGACCCTGGTGGCAGCGCTGCTCCCCGCAATCGAGCGCGGCTCCGCGCGGCGCATCCACGGCGGCCCGTGGGCGCCCCGCTTCCGCGCCGTTGCGCGCGTGCTTCGCCCGTCGCGCTGGACGCCGCCCGCGAGCGCGGAGCTCGTCGTGCTCTGCCGGACCGCCGAGCAGCTCGAGGCCGTGATCGCGAGCGGCGCGCGCGCCGTCGAGCTCGACTGGATGGAGCTGACCGGCCTCGGCCGCGCGGTCGCGCGGGCCCGCGCCGCCGGCCTCGCGGTGACGCTCGCGACCGTCCGCGTGCAGAAGCCGGGCGAGGAGGGCTACGACCGCCGGCTCGCGGCGCTCGCACCCGACGCGGTCCTCGTGCGGCACTGGGGCGCGCTCGTCCACTTCCAGGCGCTCGGAACGGATGCCGCTCGGCCGCTCCTCCACGGCGACTTCTCGCTGAACGTCACCAACTCGATCACCGCGGCCGAGCTCTTCGACCGCGGCCTCGACACGCTGACGCCGTCGCACGACCTCGACCGCGCGCAGCTGATGGCTCTCCTCGACGCGGCACCGGCCGAGCGCTTCACGGTGGTGCTCCACCATCGCATCGCGACGTTCCACACCGAGCACTGCGTCTACGCGCACCTGCTGTCCGAGGGGCGCGACTTCCGCACCTGCGGCCGCCCGTGCGAGCGCCACGAGGTGGCGCTCCGCGACCACACCGGCCGCGTGCACCCGGTGATCGTCGACGTCGGCTGCCGCAACACGGTCTTCAACGGCGAGCTGCAAACGGCAGCCGAGCTCGTCCCGGATCTCCTTGCGCGCGGTGTCCGGCGCTTCCGGGTCGAGCTCGTGCGCGAGACGCGGGTCGAGACGATGCGTGTGCTCGCGGCGTATCACCAGTTACTCGCCGGCGGCATCGCTCCCCGCGCGTGTGCCGGCGCGGTCGCCGCGCGCGCCGGCTACGGCGTCTCGGCCGAGCCGATGACGATCATGCGCTGAACACCCGCGCGATTTGACATTGCCCATCGATTCGTCGATGGGAGTGCGATCGTGAACATCCGCCGCGCGAGCTGCTGTTGTTGTCGTCGCTCCATCAAGGAGCACTCCTGCGCTCGCGGTCGCGCCACGTTCATGCCTGGTTGAAGTAAGACCTGACCAAACGTCGAGACCCAAAAGGCCCGGGAGGATCGTCCTCCCGGGCCTTTTTTTTTGGCGCACCACCAACCCACGAAAGGAGAAAGAAGAGAATGTTCATTGCCAAGCGGCTCACCTGGTTCGGGATCGCGTCGATGGTCGGCGTGATGAGCTGTATGGCGACGGCACAAGCCGAGCTTGGAGGAACGGTAACGCGCACGGAGCCCGCGGGAACGCTGATCATGCCTTTCGACAGCACCGACGGAAAAGCGAGCTTCCAACACGTCATCCGCACGGGCGGGACGGAGTTTCCGGGCGCGATTGCCACGCATTGGGCGTACTGGGCGGCGGACTGCAAACACCTTGCGGACGTCGTCATCTGCCTCACCCCGCGCGACACGGTCGTCGTCGACCCGACGGCGCTGCAGGCGGAGGTGCAGGAGGGGGCCAGTAACGTGAAGCTCGGCCCCGTCATCGACCTCAGCGGGAAACGCGGGCTCGTGGTGGTCACCGCCTACGAGACCGACACGGGCGCGTCAGGCAAGGAATGTCGTGTGCCCGACGTGCCGGTGCCTTTGAAGGAGGTCATCGTCGGCTCCTGGACGATCGCCAACACCGCGACCAACACGGGCTACGGCGGCGAAGCGATCGGGTTCCCGACGACCGGCGTGCTTCCCGACCCAGCGGTCCTGCAGGCCGGGATCGACATCCCGACGTACGATCCGGAGACGCTCACGGACTCGATCGTGATCGTGCTCCCGGTGAGGTACCCGGGCGGCAGCGGGATCTTCCTGAACGAGGTCGGACCGCTCAGCAGGGTCACCTGCGACAACGCCTTCGTCGACAACGTGGAGTCGATCGTGTCGCTGCCGAGCCTCGAGTTCAGGTGCGTCGGCTTCAACCCGATTTCCAGCGCCACCGCGGTCGACGGCAGCGATCCGCCGATCATCCCGTCGTCGTTCGCGCTGAACTCGTCTGGCTTCTTGCACATGAGCAATTGTCGAACGTCGAGCGGGCCGCTCACCGGGAAGAGGTTCCTGTTCGCGTTCCACGCCCAGGCGGTCGGACCGTACGGCACCGTCGCCGCGGCGAAGTACACGAAGCTCGTCCCGGACGACGACTGAAGCGAAGGCGGGGAGGGGGCCGGATGTCTCCTCCCCGCCGTCCGCACGGCGTTTGACAGGCCGCGGCGAGTGTCCTTTGGAACGGCGATGCCGTTCACCATCGAAACCTTCGCCCGTCGCTGTGAGCACTTGCAAGGCGACAACCCCCTCCGCGCCCTCACCGAGGTCATCAACCGCGTCCCGAACGGGATCAACCTCGGGCAGGGCGTGTGCGACCTGGGCACGCCGGCGCCGCTCGTGGCAGGCGCGACGGAGTCGATCGCCGGCGGCGAGGATCGCCAGACCTACACGCACTACTCGGGTCTTCCCGAGCTGAAGTACGAGGTCCGCCGGAAGCTGCGTGACTTCAACGGGCTCGACCTCGACGCCTCCGAGGTCATGGTGACCTCCGGATCGTCGGGTGCCTTCGCCGCGGCCGCCATGGCGCTCTTCGAGCCCGGCGACGAGGTGATCCTCCTCGAGCCCTTCTATTCCTACCATCGCTCGGCGCTGGCACTGCTCGGCTGCCGGCCGGTGAGCGTGCCGCTGTCGCCCCCCGACTTCGAGCTCGACCTCCGCCAGTTGCGCGCGGCGATCGGTCCGCGCACACGCGGGCTCGTGATCAACACGCCGGGGAACCCGAGCGGCAAGGTCTTCACGACGGTCGAGCTCGCCGCGATCGCGGAGCTGCTCGACGGCACGCGCGTCGTGGTGCTCACCGACGAGGTGTACGAGTACATGTGCTTCGACGGGCGTCGCCACGTCTCGCCGGCGACGGTACCCGGGCTCGCCGACCGTACGGTCACGCTCGGAAGCTTCAGCAAGACGTTCTCGATCACCGGGTGGCGGATCGGTTATCTCGCCGGGCCGGCGCGCATCGTGGAGATGGCCGGACGGGTCTTCGATCAGATCGTGATCTGTGCGCCGCGGCCGTTGCAGCGCGGCGTCGTCCGCGCGCTCCGCGAGCTGCCGCCCGAGTTCTACGAGGACCTCGGCCGCGGCTACGAGCAGAAGCGCGACCGCTTCTGCGCCGCGCTCACGGGCGCCGGCTTCCGGTTCACCACGCCCGCAGGCGCGTACTACGTCCTGGCGGACTACCGCGACGTGCTCGGCGATCACACGCCGTACGACGCCGCGCTCGCGCTGATCAAGCGGATCGGCGTGAACGGCGTCCCGGGCGACGTCTTCTACGCCGAGCCCGCCGGCATCCGCTCGCTTCGGTTCCAGTTCGCGGTGGAGCCGCAGGTGCTCGACGACGTGTGCGACCGGCTCGGGCGGCTCTGAGCGTCAGAAGACGCTGGCGACGGCGCTGTCCACGACCTCGTCCGCGACGCACTGAACGCAGGCGATGACCTCGGTGATCGTGGTCGTCGGGAGCGCCGCGCAGGCGCCGCTCGA
Organism: Polyangiaceae bacterium; assembly: GCA_031400185.1. GTDB lineage: Bacteria > Desulfobacterota > Binatia > UTPRO1 > UTPRO1 > UTPRO1. The sequence continues at coordinate 14,152 of JANNPN010000129.1, read as the reverse complement.
GGGGCACGTCGGCCCGTATCCGAGGTCTGCCGGCGTGAAGGCGTCGCAGCGGGTGTGGATGTCGGCGGTCGTGTCGGCGGCTTCCCGCAGGATCGTCGCGGTGGCTTCCGAATCGGGGCACGGTGCCGACGTCTGTCCACACAGCTGTTGCTGGTGGCAGACCTTCAGGGCTCGAAGCTTCCGGCGTGCGTACCCCACACTGCTGGTGGCGCTTCTGCCGATCTCGACCTTGCAGCGTTTGACGGCACTGACGGTCTCCTCGGCATGGGCGGGGTACAGGGCGTCCGTCAGCTCGGAGGCGAGCGCGGCGAACGTCCCGGCGGACGGTCCGCCGGGTGCGCCGCAGGCCGCGACGACCCGCGCGTCATAGCGCGCGTCGTTGAGGGCGAAATCCTCGGTGGTCTCGGTGTTCGGACAGGGGCCGGGCTCGTGCCCGTCGAGGATGCGATCCTCGCAGGCCGAGAGGTCGCGGAGGTCGTCGTCCAACAGCGTCAGGGCGGAGTGCCCGATCCCGACCGTGCAGGCGGTCGCGGCGTCGAGCGGAAGAGCGGTCAAGCCCCGCGACACCTGGCCGACCTCTTCGCGCGCGATGCAATCGGCGCACGCCAGCAGATCGGGAACCGTGTCGATCGCGAACTCGCAGTAGGGATGGTTGGCGCACGTCGCACTGTACCCGAGGTCGGCTTGAGGGTCGGGATCGTCGCTGCTCCCGACGACGCCGTCGGGACCGCCGCACGCGCGCGCGAGCTTCATCGCCGTGCGGGCATGCGCCGTGGCGATCTTGCTCTGCGTCCCGCTCGGCCCGTTGCACGTGGGTCCGGTCGGCCCGTATCCCGCGACACCGCGCGCCAGCTTCTCGTTGCAGGCGGCGAGCTGTCGCGCGTCGGACGTGGCGAGACGCGCCGTCTGACGCGCGATGGTGTCGACGCAACGGAGCGCGGGTCCGCGGAGGGGCTCGACGGGATTGAACGTCGTGACCCCCAGCGGGACGGCGAACCCCTCGTCGGCCAGGCTCTCGACGCAGTTCAGCGTTTGCGGATCCGGGTCGCACGCGTTGGTGATGGCCTCGCGCACGTCTGCCGTGAGGGTCTCGATGCGTTCGGTGTCGCTGGTGTTCGGGCAGCTTTCGGAGAAGTCGCCGGTGCGGACCATGCGGCGGGCGCACCGACCCGTCACGTCGACGATGGCACTGAAGTACGCGGTGCCGCGGTTCAGGATCGTCACCTGACAGCGCGCGGGATCGCTGGCGTGTACCGAGGGCGCCATTCCGGCGACACCCAGGAGCACGAAGACCATGAAACGTCCGATCATGATGCCTCCGTCCACGCGCCCCGGGCCGCGCGTCGTTCGTTGTCCGACGTGAGACGCCTCACTAGACGAGCGACGATCGGACTCCAACGACAAAACGGCAGCAGGCGGAGAAAGGCTGCGCCAATCCGGCGCACCGAGGATCACGTAGGCCATGAGTTGATGGGGACCGCGACCGGGAGCTAAGGTCCCCGCACCCGTCGCCATCCCGAGCAAGGAGATCCCCATGCGCCTGCTGCCGCTGCCATCCATGCGCCCGTCCGGCATCTCGTCCGTCACGTTGGTGAGCGTTTTCCTGATGCTGACCGTCGGCGGCGCGCACGCGGTGCCGGTCCCGGTCACCAACCACAGCTTCGAGCTGCCCGTGACCGGCCCCGGCACGTTCGTCACCAACGCGCCGCCGCCCGGGTGGGCCGCCTACGGCGACAGCCTCGACTTCTTCGAGCGCACGATCGGCGTCCTGAATCCGAACGGCACGACGCTCTACGTGGAGGCCGTCCCGGACGGCAACAACGTCGGGGTGACCTTTCTGACCCCACAGATGGATGACGAGGCCGGGCTCCAACAGACGCTCGCGGCGACGCTGCAGACGCTCACCCAGTACACGCTCACCGTCGAGGTCGGGAACCTCGCGAACGACGTCACGCCGTACGACTTCGACGGATTTCCCGGCTACCGCATCGATCTCCTCGCCGGCACCACCGTGCTCGCCTCCGACGACGACACGCTGCTCCCGGGCGAGGGTCGCTTCCTGACCTCGACCGTGCAGTTCTCGACCGGCGCCACTCATCCGAACGCCGGCCAAGCGTTGACGATCCGCTTGGTGAATCTCGACGCCGCGCCCGGCATCGAGGTGAACTTCGACGACGTCCGTCTCGACGCGACGGCGCTCGGCACCTGCCCGGCGCTCCCGCCCGTCGGTTGCAAGGCCGCGACGGCGAGCAAGGGCACCTTGGCGCTCGCGCGGAAGCCCGGCGACCCGGCCAAGAACAGCTTGCAGTGGACGTGGAAGGGACAAGCCACGTCGCTGATGGAGCTCGCCGACCCCACGACGACGGCTGACTATCGCCTCTGCCTCTACGATGGCGCGGGCACCATCCTCTTCGATCTCCCGGTCCCCGCCAGCGGCATCTGCGGCACGAAATCGTGCTGGAAGGCGCCGAAGAACGGTTTCGTCTACAAGGACAAGCTCGGGAATGCCGGCGGCGTGACCGATCTGGCGCTCAAGGCCGGGGCGACGGATGGCAAGACCGCGCTCAAGCTGAAGGCCAAGGGCGGGAGCCTCGCCCTGCCGGTGCTCCCGCTCACCCAGACGCCCGGTCCGGTGCGCGTAGTTCTGACCAACGAGGCGTCGACGATCTGCTGGACGGCGTCGTATGGCGCGGCGCCGAGCGACCCGGCCAGCACGGTGAAGTGGAAGGTGAAGAACGACTGACGCGCGGGGTGCGCGGCCGCGCGTCGAGCCCGCCGGACAGGGATCTCGCTGCTGCAATTGCGTGCGCACTCGGTGGCACGCGGTGCGGCGGGTGCCACTCGCCTGAGCGCTCGCCGTCACCGTCATAACGCGGCGTCACCACGGTACGACCGATGACGCTGCCCGTGACGCGCCCACGGTGGATCGCTCGGGCTGCCCGCGGAACGGCGATTGCTCGATTCCGCCGCGGAGGTGGCCGACTGATGCGATCATGGCTCTTGCGGTTCTGCTGTGTCCTCACCGTCACGTTGGCCACCGTTGCTGCGGCGAGGGCGCAGACCAATCCCATCCTCTTCGTGACCCAGGTCCCGGTCGGCGGCTTCACGGTGCTCACCAGCACCTTCGGGAATCACCTCGCGAGCCCCGAGGTGGCCCCGCGCGGCGGCGACCTCGTGGTCCGCTATCCCGACGGCTCCCTGCGTTTCCTGACGCAAGAAGCCGGCTACGGGTCGAGCGGCCAGCAGGGTGCCAACGCCATCGCCGTCCGCGAGCCGTGCGTCCATTGGGACGGGACCCGGGCGCTCTTCTCGATGATCGTCGGCGCGCCGACCCAGCGCTACCAGGTGCAGACGTTCCACTGGCAGATCTACGAGGTGACCGGGCTCGCGCAGGGCCAGACCGCGACGATCCGCAGGATCGCGAATCAGCCCGCGGGCTACAACAACGTGTCGCCGATCTACGCAACCGACGGCCGCATCATCTTCACGTCCGACCGCACGCCGACCGGCGAGGCGCATCTCTACCCGCAACGCGACGAGTACGAGTCGGCGTTCGTCGTCGCCGGAATCTACTCGCTCCACGAGGGGAGCGGCGACCTCGTCCTGCTCGAGCATTCGCCGAGCGGCAGCTTCTCGCTTTCGCTCGACTCGTTCGGACGCGTGATCTTCACCAAGTGGGACCACCTGCAACGCGACCAGCAGGGGGACGCGCCCGCGACCGCCGCCACCTACAAGGCGTTCACGTGGGCGAGCGAGGCCGCCAACGCGGCGACGACGACGAGCCTCACGGGCGCCGAGGTGTTTCCCGAGCCGCGCACCGAGAACGACCCGTCGTACTCGCCGGTGCTGTCCCCGCATCGCTTCAACCACTTCTTTCCGTGGGAGCTGAACCAGGACGGCACGGCCGAGGAGACGCTGAACCACGTCGGCCGCCACGAGCTCGGGGGCTCGTACACCGAAGGCAGCTTCGTCGGCGACGACAACCTGACCTACTACGTGAACCCGAACCTGCACGCGAACCAGCTCCGGATCGGCGGCGACGGCGGCCTCTTCCAGCTGCGCGAGGACCCGACGCATCCCGGTGACTTCCTCGCGACCGACGCGCCGGAGTTCAGCACGGGCACGGCCGGGTCGCTGATGCGGCTCACCGGCGCGCCGTCGGTGAACGCCGAGGGCATGACGCTGACCGCGCTCACGCCCCCGCGCGGGAGCAACGGCGTGCCGAGCCAGACCGGCTACTTCCGGAACCCGTTGCCGCTGTCGGACGGCACGCTGGTCGCCGTCCACACGCCCGCGAGCGGGACGCTCGTCAACAACGGCACGACCGCGGCGCCGAACTGGTCGTACCAGTTCCGTCTGAAGCGCCTCACCCTCCAGGGCAGCTATTACGCCCCGAGCGCCAACGTCACGGCCGGCATCACGAAGAGCCTCACCTGGTGGACGCCGGACGTCGGCGCGGCCTTCAACGGCACGCTCTGGGAGCTCGATCCGGTCGAGATCGCGACGCGCCCGGTCCCGACCGCGCGCGTATCCACGCTGCCCGTGATCGAGACCGGCGTCTTCGCCGCCGAGGGCGTCGACGTCGGCAGCTTCACGACCTATCTCCGCCAGCACGGGCTCGCCCTGATCGTGTCGCGCGACGTGACCCAGCGCGACCGCGCCGACCGTCACCAGCCGTTCAACCTGCGCGTGCCCGGCGGCGTTTCCTCGATCGCGACCGGCGGCGACGTCTACGACGTCGGCTACCTCCAGATCTTCCAGGCCGACGCGGTCCGTGGCTACGGCGCCAATCCGGCCCAGAGCCGGGGGCGACGCCTGCTCGCGCGCCACATGCACGGGAACGGCGTGTCGCAAGCGCCGGGCGGTCCGCAGAGCGCGGTCGCGATCGGGCTCGACGGGTCGATGGCGGCGCTCGTGCCGGCCCAGCGTGCGCTGACGTGGCAGCTCACCGACCCGGACGGGGTCGGCGTCGTCCGCGAGCGCAACTGGCTGAGCTTCCAGCCCGGCGAGATCCGTGTGTGCACGAGCTGCCACGGCGTCAACACGCAGAGTCAGACGGGCGACTCCGAGCCGACGAACGCGCCCGCGGCGCTGCGCGATCTCCTGCAGGAGTGGAAGCTCGTGAACGGCGCCGGCCCCGGCACGCCGCTGCCGACGCCGACGGCAGGTGCTACGCGCACCGCGACCCCGCAGCCGGGCGCGACACCCAGCCCGACGGCGACGCCGCCGCCGGCCGGCGACACGTGTGGGAGCGGCATCACGATCGAGAAGGCGCGTCTCCGTGCATCGGTCGCGCACGGCTCGATCATCCTCACTGGCACCGCCGTGATTCCGGGCGTCGATCCGCTCGCGAACGGCGCGCGGGTCACGATCGACGGCGGGCTCGACGTCGTGATCCCGGGCGGCGCCGGGTGGACCGTCAACAAGAAGGGCACGCGCTGGCGCTACGACGATCCGAGCGGCGCGCACGGCGGCGTCCGTCGCATCGACCTCGCCGACAAATCGTCGCGCGTCGCCGGACGGGTCGCGTTCACGATCCGCATCGCCGGCGCGGCGACGATGCCCGCGCTCGGAGCCGTCGACGGCGCGGTGCGCTTCGGTGCCGTCGCGGCATGCGCGCGCGTCCACTGGAACGGGCCCACCGAGGCGAAGCCCCGGTGTCGCGGGAGCGCGTTGCGGTTCAGCTGCGGCTGAGGCTCGAAGGCGTCAGCGCGCGCACTGACGGCGGAGCGGAGCGGCGAGCCGCGCCGGCGTCGTGCGCGCGACCGTCAGGCCGGTCGCGCCGACGAACGCGGCGAGCGAGCGGGCGGCGTCGGCCGTGCCGGCGAGCGCCGCGTCGACGTCCGTCAGCGTCGTCTCGAACGCGACGTGACGGAGCTCGAGCCGGCGCTCCGCGCGATGGTGCTTGGCGTCGGCGCGTCCGATGAGCCGCCCGTCCGAGAGGATCGGCAGCGAGTAGTAGCCGAAGCGGCGCTGCGCGGCCGGCGTGTAGACCTCGATCGTGTAGTCGAAGTGGAAGAGGCGGTGGGTGCGGGCGCGGTGCCAGAGGAGCGAGTCGAAGGGGGCGAGAAACGTCGTGCCGCGGGAGGCCGGGGTCCGCCGAGCCGCGGCGCGCTCCAGGGCGGCGAGATCGCCGGCGAGCGCGAACCACCGGCCCCGATCGCCGTCGACCGCGATCTCGACCACCTCGCCGTCGGCGAGCGCCGCCTGCAGCAGCTTCCGGCGCTCGGGCGCGGCGAAGCGCGGGAAGGTGAGGTAGAGGCGGAGGTCGGTCTCGGTCGCGGCGCCCATGGCCGCGAGCGAGCGCCGGAGGTGCCAGCGCCGGAACGTCGCCTCGTCGAGCGCCGCAACCCGCGCGATGTCCGGCAGCACCCGCTCGGCGAGGTCGTAGCGCTTCTGGAACGCCGCGCGCGAGTGGACGAGGATGCGGCCGCTCATCCAGAGGTAGTCGAGCGCGTGCGCCGCGGGCTTCCAGTTCCACCAGCCCGACGCGCCGCGCTCGGCGCGCTCGTCGGCGAAGTCGCTTGCGGCGAGCGGCCCGCGCGCCGCGACCTCCGCCTCGACCGTCCGCAGGATCCCCTCGTTCTTCTGCAGCCAGCCCGACCAGCCGCGGTGCTCGGTCGCGTAGTCGAGCATCACGCGCCGCCACGCGGGCAGGTCTCGGGTCGAGACGAGACATGCGGCGTGCGCCCAGTACTCGAAGAGCACCCGCTGACGCTTCGGGTAAATGAGGCGCTCGAGCGCCGCCGGGTCGAAAACGCCGAAACGGCTCCACAGGGTCAGCAGATGCGCGCGCGCGACGACGTTGATCGAGTCGAGCTGGATCCCGCCGGTCGCCTCGGCGAGCGCCGCGAGGCTCGCGGCCGTGAGCCGCCGCCCGCGCGGCCGGTCGAGCTGCTGACGCACGAGGTAGAGGTCGGCGACGGCGCGGAGCGGGAAGCGGCGCAGGCTCGGCATGCGGCGGTGAGACATCGCAGACCCCTACGCGACGCGAAAGCCCGTTGCCCGTGCTCGGTGCGTGAGGCAGATCGTCGGACAGCAGGGAGGAGCGACGATGAAAGCGACCTGGCACGGCAAAGTGATCGCCGAGAGCGACGAGACGCGCGTGATCGAGGGCAACCACTACTTCCCGGCGGAGAGCCTCGAGCCCGAGTACTTCGAGGACAGTGCAACCCATACGACGTGCTCGTGGAAGGGCATCGCGAGCTACAAGACCGTCGTCGTCGACGGCGAGCGCAATCCCGACGCCGCCTGGTACTACCCCGATCCGAAGCCCGCCGCCGACGAGATCCGCGGGTGGTACGCGTTCTGGCGGGGCGTGGAGGTCCGTTGATCCCAACGAGGCGATCGCTCACTGCCCGGCTCGCTCGGCCGGCGCGCTTCACACGCCGGAGATCGGGTCACGCCGCGCGCCGCTCGACTACCACCGGCATGCCCTCCGACGGCGCGAACGCGACCCCGCGCCGCACGATGCGGGCGCGATAGCCCGGAACCGCGCGGAGCTCGAGGCGCGTCAGCATGCGGGCGAGCACGATCTTCATCTCGAAGGTCGCGAACGCGGCGCCGAGGCAGGCGCGGTTGCCGCCGCCGAACGGGAAGAACTCGTACGGGCTCGGCCGCTTGCCGAGGAAGCGCTCCGGGCGGAACGCTTCCGGCTCTTCCCACAGATCGGGCCGACGATGGGTGAGGTACATCGACGGCGCGACGACGACGTTTTCCGGCAGGTCGCAGCCGCCGATGGTCGCGGGCGTGGTGAGCCGCCGCCCGACCATCGGGATGATCGGCATCAGGCGCTGCGTCTCCTTGATGGCCGCGTCGAGGTAGGGGAGCTCGCCGCTCGCCGGAATGCGCTCGGGGTCGAAGGCGGCGACCTCGGCGCGGAGGCGCGCGTGCACGTCCGCGTGGCTCAGCACGTACTGCAGCACCCACGCGAGGGTCGTCGCGGTCGTCTCGTGGCCGGCGAGGAGCAGCGTCACCATCTCGTCGCGGAGCTCCTGATCCGACATCGGCGCGCCGTCCTCGTCGCGCGCGGCGAGGAGCAGGCTCAGCACGTAGGTGCGGTCGGTCCGCTGCTCGGCCCGCCGGTGCGCGAACACCGCGAAGAGCATGCGGTCGACCTCGTCGCGAAGGCGGATGACGCGCCGCCACGGCGTCAGCGCGCCGAGGTCGCGTTGCAGCGCTTTCATCATCAGCATCGGGTTGTCCGTGACGACCGTCGCGCCCTCGACCATGCGGGCGCGGAGCGTGTCGAGCTCGCCGCCCTCGTCGATGCCGAAGACCGCCCGCAGGATGACGTCGAGGGTGATGCGCTGGGTCTCGGCGTGGATCGGAAACGCGGTGCCGACCGGCCACGCGTCGATCACGCGGTCGGTGATCTCGCGCATGACCTGCCCGTAGAGCTGCATGCGCTCGCCGTGGAAGGGCGGCATCATGAGCTTGCGCTTCCGGCGGTGACGGGCGCCGTCGGCCAGCAGTACCGAGTCGTTGCCGAGGAAGGGTGCCAGCACGACGTTGGCCTCGCCCGCGCGGAGCGTGTCGGGGTCGCCGGTGAAGATCTCCTTCACCGCCGCCGGGTGGCTGAACATCACGATGGGAGGAAAGCTCGCGAGGCGAATCGTGAACGGGTCGCCGTAGCGTGCCCGGCAATCCTCGAGCATGGGGATCGGCCGACTCAGCCACCTGAGCGTCTGGAACAACACGGGAGCCCGTGGCCCCGCTGGGATCATGCTCACGAGACCCTCCTCTGGACGAGTGCGGGATCGAGCGTGAAGAGCTCCTGGGCGCGGCCGACCCCGCGGAGCGCGAAGCGGCCGACGGAGACGAGGGTACCACGCTCGGGCGGGGGTGCGGCAGCCGCGAAATCCGCCGACAGCACGACGGCGCGGTCGACCGAGCGGCACATCGACGCGATCCGGCTCACCTCGTTCACGGCGGGCCCGACGACGGTGAAGTCGAGGCGGTCGTCGCTGCCGATGTTGCCGTAGAACACGTCGCCGATGTGGAGACCGAGGTAGAGCGACGTGACCGGACGCTGCTCGGCGGTGCGCCGCGCGTTCACCTCGGCCACACGGCGGCGGAGGTCGGCCTCGGCGGCGAGCGCGCGCCGGCACGCGGCGGGGACGTCGTCGGCCTCGTCGGCGCGGAAGATCGCGAGGGTGCCGTCGCCGATCAGCTTCAAGACCTCGCCGCCGTGCTCGTGGATCGCCGAGATCACCGCCTCGGCGTAGTCGTTCAGCAGCGGGATGATCTCGTCGGGCGGGGCGCTGTCGGTGATGCTGGTGTAGCCGCGGAGGTCGGAGAACCAGAGCACCGCGTTGATGCGGTCGGCGACGCCGCGCGCGATCCGCCCCGCGAGCACGCGCTGGCCGGCGTCGCGGCCGAGGTAGACCTCGACGAGCGTCCCGGCGATGCGCGCGAGCGACGCGCACTTGATCGCGAGCGCCAGCGTCGCGAGCAGCTTCTTCAGAAACGTGAGGTCGCCGTCCGCGAACCCGGTCGCGGCGCGCGTCGTGTACTGCGCGTAGACGCAGTCGAGCTCGCCGATCCGTCCCTCGCTCGCGAACGGCTGCGCGAACGCGACGTAATCGGTCTCGCCCTCCGTGCGCAGCGTTTCGAGGCTCTGGAACTCGAGCGGCGCCCCGGGCGTGAGGCGGTGGCGGAGTTGCGACGTGCCCGTCGTGAACAGTTGGTAGAACGGGCTCCGCTGCCAGCTTTCGGCGGCTGCGCCCGCGCTCGTGGGACGGTACTCGATGACGGCGCTCTCCTCGACGCCGTCGTTCCGCCAGCGAAACGCGCGACCCTCGTAGACCGGATGCAGCGTGTCGACGAGCAGCATCGCGCGCGAGAGGTCGACGCCGACCGCGCGGCACTGCGTGCAGAAGCCGTTCAGCAGCTCGGTCTCGGAGGCGCCGTCGAGGCTCCGCGCCATGACGAAGCTCGCGACCCGATGGAGATCGGTGTCGTTCATCGCCCCGGCGACGGCGCGGTGATTCCGGGCGCGGCGGCCTCCGGCGGCGCGGCGATCTCCAGCGTCGCGGCGAGCGGGCGGCGCGCGATCAGCGGGTCGGCATGGCGATGCAGCCGCCGCCAGCCGGCGCCGTCGCGGCGGAAGACCTGCGTCGTGCGGAGGATCCACTGCTGCGGCTCGTCGCGCCCCTCGAACCGCACCTCGTTGCGCTCGATCATCACGAGCACGAGCAGGTCGCCGTCGGCGAACGCCTTCACCAGCTCGCAGTGCCCGGTGCCGCCGCGGAACAGCGACGCGACCTGCGCCTGGCGCGGCCCGATCGTCACCGCCTCGCCGCCGAACGGGCCGAAGATGATCATCGCCTCGTCCTGCGTCATCTGCGTCGTAGCCGTGGTCTCGAGCGCGCCGCTGATCCAGGCCTGGCGACCGCGGTCGAGATCCTCCACGAGACGCGCGATTTCGTCGTCGGTCGCGGTCGGCATCGCGTCGCCCCTTTCAATGTGCCCGCGTATCGAGCTTCTGCAGTTGGAGCAGGACCCAGCCGACGGACGAGATCAGCGCGGCCTGCACGAGCCCGATCGGCCACCCCCGTCCGTGCGGGCTCGCCTCGCTCCACACGAGGTGGCTGAGTCCCGCGTAGAAGAGGTAGGCGGCCGCCCACGGGACGATCCAGGTGCGGCCGGTCCAGAAGGCCCAGGCGCCGATCGTGAAGACTGCCCAGTGGAGCGGCGCCGTTGCGAGCGCGAGCCACCCGATCACCTCGAGCCCGAACCAGACCTCGACGCCGCGCGACGCCGGCAGGAACACGTCACGGAAGACGCTCACGACCACGGTCGCCGCGCAGACCACGGCGCATACAGTGAGCCAGCCCGGCCGCGTCGGGACGCCGTCGCCTCGCTCGGTCGGCTCGTTCCGTGGAACGCCCATCCAGTCGACGGCTCTACCAGATCGACTGCCCGGTCCCAACGTCCCCTTTTCAAAATTCACAGGGCCGGCAGTGGGGACGCCGCGCCGTCTCGCGTGCGCCAGATTGCTTTCGCCTGGGCAGGGACCGACGCGCTGTGCTGGTGGACCGCTCGTGGCGGTGAAGCTCGGTGATCGGGACTCGCGGAGGCCGAAAGAAAAAGAAGGTTGGTTGAGGGGTAGATTCGCGGTGCGTGGATCGCGGTCGTCAGCCTGGGACGTGCACGAGCCGGAAGTCGGGCCGCGCGCACCCGACGGCAAAGGTCCGCTCGATCGCGTGCACGATCGGCACCGTTCGGAGCGACGGCGTGTCGGCACGGAGCCGCAGGGTCACATGGGCCGGTAGCGGATTCCGGAAACGCGCACGCGAGGCATGGGGCATCCCCGGATTCGGTCCCGGTTTCCGCCCGGCGCCTTCGCGGCGACCACCCCAGCGCGGTCGGTCGGGAAGCGTGAGCGCGTGTTGTCGGGGTGGCGGGGCTCGTCGCGGCGCGGGCGGTGGGCCCGTCGGCACACGACCCGAGCCGCGCGAGGACACCGCACCGTGGCTTCGCGTCCGCCGCCGCTCGCGCTAGAGTTGCGTCCGTGCGCCCTGGGACGTGGCTCGCGGCTGCCGTCATCGTCATCGTGGCCTGCGTGTGCGGCGCCGAAGCGCAAACCCCGCGGCCCGACCTCGTGGAGTATTCCGATGGCCGCCTCACCGTGAGCGTGACCGCCATGCCCCTCGACCGGCTGATCGCCGAGATTGCGGCCGCGACCAGTGTCGTCGTGCGCGGCTCGGTGACGACTCGGGCCGTGACCATCGATTTCACCCGCATCAAGCTCGCAGACGGGCTGACGCGGATCTTCGGCGCCGAGAGCTTCATGCTGACCTATGCCGACGGTCAGCCGCGCACGATGACGCTTCTCGGCCAAGGCACGGGCGGCACCATGCCGTCCTCACCGGCCGTGGCCCTGGGTGCGCCGACGCCGAAGCCGCCGCTCGCGGACGAGGAGGAAAAGGCCGCGATCTTACAGCGGCCGGTGACGCTCAGTGGCCCGCTCTCGAATGCACTCGGCACTCGCGCCCCTATCGGCAGCGTGCTGCACGCGACGGTGCAACAGGGCGACGCGGACGCGCGCGCCGGGGCCCGCGATGCCGTCCTTGGCGCGATGGTGAGCGATCCGGAGATCGCGACCGCCTACCTCTCGACACTGACGCCGGTCGCGGATGCCGTCCTTGCCGACATGCTTCGCACGAGCTCCGGCGCAGACGGCGCGGCCGAGGAGTGGATGACGGCGCTCGTGACGCGCGCTCCGAATGAGGCGCTACGTCAAAAGGCAGCCGCCGTCCTCGCTGTCCTCCAGGCCACGCCGGAGCGCTGAGCCGGGGTCAGATGCGCCCGGTCAGTAGCATCACCAACACGATCAACAGTACGACGCCTCCGATGCTGATTCCGTATGGATACATGGTGCGTTCCTCCCGCAGGACGAGAGAGCAACGACCGTGCCTTGGCGAATCCGTGCCATTGGGCTCGTTCTGGCGCCCGCTTGTAAGAAACGAGGCCACGACGCTGTAGAAATGTCGGCGCCGCTCGCGGGTGAGCTCGCCGCGCGACGCCTCGACGGGCCGCGTCAGTCCGACTTGTCCTTGAACTGATCGCTCTGGTTGCGGATCGCGGGCGCGCCGTACACCGCCTCCCAGCAGACCCCGGTGCTACTGCGGAGCTGCACGGTGAGCGGCTGCGCGAGCGGCAGCGTCGGAAGTCCGAGGTTCCCGCCGCGGCCCTTGAGCAGGATCTTGGCCTTGCCCGGGACGGTGCCGCTCTTGAGCGTGAGCCGCGTGACGCCATGGAGGCCGCTCTTGTCGCCGTACTGGAACCCGGCGCCGTTCTCCTTCCAGCACGCTTTTCCGGCGCACACGCCGCCCGCGGGCAGCGGCAGGCTCATGCGGAGCGCGCCGCCGTCGTAGACGCAGAGCTGATAGCTCGTGCCGATGGTCGGGTTGCCGAAGTCGGTCTTCGGCGTCGTGGCGCCGCGGTTCCACTTCCACTGCAGGTTCTGCGCGGTGGGGACACTCCCCGAGCGGAGGAAGACCGACGCTTGCGCGGCCGCGACCGGCTGGCGGCATCCCGGCGCCGGCGCGGGGCCGCAGCCCGGCGTGTTCTCGACCTCACAGGTCGACGAGCAGCCGTCGTCGTCCGTCGTGTTGCCGTCGTCGCATTGCTCGCCGCAGCTCCCTTGCGTCGTGCCGTCGCCGCAGATGTCGGCATTGCCCTGACACTGCCCCGCGACGCAGACGTCGGGGACCGTGCACGCCTCGGTGTCGTCGCAGCTCGTGCCGTCGAGTTGCGGAGCGTCGGCGGGGCAGGCGACGCCCGCGCCCGTGCAGAACTCGGCGGCGTCGCACTGGTCGGCGGCGGCGCGGCACTCGACGGTCGCGGCCGCGACCGCGTCGCTCGGGCACGCGTTGCCGACGCCGTCGCACGTCTCGGTGACGTCGCAGACGCCGGCCGACGCGCGGCAGGTCACGGTGCTCTTCGCGTCGGCGGGACACGCGGCCGTGGTGCCGGTGCAGTGCTCGGCGACGTCGCAGACGCCCGCGGCGCCGCGGCACTCCACCGCGCTCGGCTTGAAGGCGTCGGGCGGGCAGGTGATGCCGACGCCGTCGCAGCTTTCGGTCAGATCGCAGACGCCCGCGGCCGTGCGACAGACGGCGGTGCTCTTCGCGTCGGCCGGGCACGTTGCCGAGCTCCCGTCGCAGCTCTCGACGACGTCGCAGACGCCGCCTGCGGCGCGGCACACGGTGCCGGCCGTCGCGCGCAGGTCGGCGGGACACGCGTCGCTCCCGCCGTCGCAGGTCTCGGCCGGGTCGCATGACCCCGCGCTCGGACGGCAGCCTGCCGTGCTCTTCGCGTCAGCCGGGCACGCGACCCCGGTGCCGGTGCAGCTCTCGGTGACGTCGCAGACGCCGGCGGCGCCGCGGCACGCGACGGTCGACGGCTGGAACGCGTCGGCCGGACACGCGTTGCCGACGCCGTCACACGCTTCCGCGACATCGCAGACGCCGGCGGTACCGCGGCAGACCACGCTGCTCTTCGCGTCGGCGGGACAGTACACCCACCAACCCGTGCAGCTCTCCGCGGCGTCGCAGACGCCGCCCGACGGACGGCACACGGAGCTCCCGCCGGCGAGCGCGTTCGCCGGGCACGTGCTGCTCGATCCGGTGCAGGTCTCGGCCGG
>JANNPN010000122.1:0-16790 GCA_031400185.1 Polyangiaceae bacterium | reverse complement strand
CATGTGGTCGGCGCGCGTCGTGTCCATCGAGATCAGGAACACGTCCGGCGCGCCGGCCGGGGCGACGGCACGGAGCGGACGCGGGTCGTCGAAGGCCGCGATCGAAAGCGGCTTGCCCCAGACGAGCGCCGCAAGGAGTGCCACCGCGAGCTCGACGCCGAGGCGCGTGGTGTCGCGACGCACCACGAACCCGAGGATGCGGTCGACCAACACGCCGGCGAGCGGCAGCGCGGCGAGCACCGCGACCAGCAGGAACCCGTTCGGCTCCTGCTTGCTGAAGTAGGAGCTCTGCACCTCGGTCATCCCCGTCTTGCCGAGTGCCAGCGCGGTCGTCGCGACGAGCGCGACGTGCACGAACGCGAGCCAGCCGAGGCGGCGACCGGCGACCCAGACGCCGATCGCCGCGCAGAGAGCGCCCGCGACGACGTACAGCGCTTCGGCTCGGACACCGGGCGGCTCGTACGCGCGGATGAGGCCGTACACGACCGTCATCCCGAGCGCGTAGGCGACGACGTCGTCGCCGCGCCCGAGCAATCCCAGCACCGCACCGACCGCGAGGCCGCCGACGCCGGCGATCGCGAGATCGAGCGCCAGCACCGTCAGCGACTCCGCGAGCGGAAGAACGCCACCGAACGCCCAGTTCACGGCGAGCTCGACCAGCCACCAAACCGTTCCCGACGCGAGGCCCGCCACCAGACCGCGCACGATGCTCAGACCGAGACCCACACGTGCGGGCGTGGCGCCCGCGGCCGCATCTGCATTCGTCATCGCCATCCCGTCAGTCCCCGTGCTCGCCGAATCTCCAGAGGACGCGGAACGTCGGCCGCCGACCGCTGAGATGCGTGATGATGCCGAGCCCAACGCCCACCATGCCCCAGAAGAAAATCTGGATCGTGACGCTGAAGAACACGTTTGCGTCGGTCATCGAGATGAGCACGCCCACCATGGAGCTGAAGATGGCCCACACGATGCGGCGCATGTGCGGATCGTGGATGTGGTCGTAGCCGCGATAGAGCGCCAGCAGCGTGGCGCCGAAGATCCAGAGCATCAGTCCCCACCCGATGAGGCCGTGCTGGCGAATGAGCGTCAAGTGCATGTTGTTGGAGATCCACGGGCGATCCTTCTCCGGGATCGGTGACACCGCCTGGCGGCGGATGCTGCCGACGCCGAAGATGAGCTCCGCTGCCGGGGCGGAAAAGACCTCGTTCACGGCCGCGCCGCGCCGCGATGCCTCCGCGGTCACTTCCGGAAGCGAGAGCCTGAGGTGCTCCCCGCCGAGCATGATCACGGTGACCATGATGGTCACGAGCGAGACCAGCGCGAGCAGGCGGTAGCGGCTCCGCCAGAGGAACGTACCGAACGTGACGAGCAACGCGACGAAGCCCATCCGCGTCTGGGTCAGGAATACGCCGACGAGCGCGATCGTGGCGCACGCGACCCAGAGGTCGCGGACCTCGCGCGTCCGGCTATGGAGCATCTGCGTCAGGAGAAACGGCAGGCCGAGCACGAGATACGTGGCGAGCAGCACGGGATTGCCGAGCGTCGACGACATACGCGCCGCGCTCTGCGCCCCGAGCTGGTTCTCGAGACCGATCTGCATGAGCCCGATCAGCGACACCGCGACCGCCGAGAGGCCGACAACCGTCGCGATCTGGTTGGCCTCGGTCTGCGAGAGGCGCGTCGTCACGATCAGGAACGTGAGGAAGAACCCCGTGGCGACGTAATAGAGCACGCCCTGCACCGCCGAGCCCGGGTCGGCGGACAAGAGCGACGCACAGAGCGCGAACACGATGAACGCGCCGATCGCCTTGTTCACGGGCGTGTCGTAGATGCAGAGCTGGTGGCGCGGGGAGCGTTGGACGGCGATCCATGCCGCCGTGATCGCGACGAACAGCTCGAACGGGCTCAGCTTGAACGTGCCGATCTCGAGCTGGAACGGATAGTGGAAGAGTCCCGGCAACAACGCGGCGGAGAGGAAGAGCGCCGTCAGCAGGAGCCCGAGCGTCATCCAGCGGTTCAGCACCTTGATGAAGGTCAAGGTGACGAGCCGGACGTCGAGCCACCAGCCGCGATTGCGAATGTAGATCTGATCGTAGCGGAGCTTGTCGCGGGGGTGGGTGAAGTAGCCGCCGCGGACCTGCGCGAGCCCCGTCATGCCGGGGTTCACCGCGAAGCGTCGCAGATAGTTGGGGATCTCGCGCGAGAGGGTCTCGAGAAAGATCGGACGCACCGGCCGCGGGCCGACGAGGTTCATCGATCCGAGGATGACGTTGAACAGCTGCGGGATCTCGTCGAGTTTCGCGCGCTTCAGCATCCGACCGATGCGCGTGTAGAGCCCGTCGGAATGCTCGAGCAGGCGAGCGCCGATGCGCTGCTCGGCGCCGACCTCGAGGGTTCGGAACTTGTAGATCGTGAATACCTTCGTGCCGCGGCCGAGCCGTTTGCCACGGTACAGGATGGGGCCCTGGCTGGTGAGCTTGATGCCGACCGCGATGGCGAACGCGATCGGCGACAGCAAGGCGAGGCCGATGATCGCGGCGAGGCGTTGCCAGAACGGCGTCGCGCCGCCGACGACGATGAGCTCGTCGACGGACGGGTTGGGCCGTTGCAGCGGCTCGGCGGCCGCCTCGACGCTCGGCATCCGCTGCGTGACGGTGGCGCTCACGGGAGTGTGCATGCTCATGGGGGTCTCAGGATCCTCGGGATGCCAGGCCGATGTCGGCCGCAGTTGGCACTGGGGGGTGAGAAGCGACGGCAGCGCTGCGGCCGGCGGCGCGCGCGCGTTGCCACATGTCGTACCAGTTCATGAACACGAGCAGGGTCCAGAGGGGCCGACTATGGTCGGCCTTCATGGAGACGTGCTCGGCGATGAGGCGCTGCACGTACGAGGAATCGAACAGGCCGACCGTGCGGAGCGCCGTCGGCGACAGCACGTCGGCCGTCATGTCGTGGAGATCGTTCCGGAGCCAGGTTGCAACCGGCACATTGAAGCCGCGCTTCTTCGCCTGGAGAATCGACGCCGGGACGTGGTCGGCGAGCGCCCGCTTCAGGATCCACTTCTTGCTGAAGCGCCGGAGCTTCACGTCGCTCGGGAGGCGGGCAGCAAGCTCGACGAGGGCTGTGTCGAGGTACGGCACGCGCGCCTCCAGTGAGTGCGCCATGCTCATCCGGTCTGCTTTCGTGAGGATGTCGTCCGGCAGATAGATGTGGGCATCGATGGCTTGGAGGCGCGCGAGCCAATCGTCGCTGCCCGCGCGGTCGGCTGCGGCGCGATAGAGGCTGGCCGTCTCGAGGTGCGGGTCGCGCGCCGCGCTCGTGCAGAGCTCGGCCTGCGCCGCCTCGGAGAGGACGACCTTCCACCAGAAGTGCCCGTCGGCGAGCGGCAGGTTGGCGCCCGCAACGAACCGCTTCGCCTTGTAGTCGAAGCTCACCTTCCCGTGCGACACCGGCAGACGCCGGACGACCGCGGGGAGGAGGCTCCGGCCGACGACGCTCGGGAGACGGCGATAGAGTGCCGAGAGCTTGCCGGCCAGGTAGGTTTCGTAGCCCGCGAAGACCTCGTCGCCGCCCTCCCCCGAGAGGACGACCTTCACGTTCCGGTGTGCGAGCTCGGAAACGTAGTAGACCGGCACCGCGGACGAGTCCGCGAACGGCTCGCCGAAATGGTGCACCAGCGCCGGCAAGACACGGAGCGCATCCGGCCGCACGACGATCTCGTGGTGATCGGTGCCGTAGCGGGCCGCGACCTGGCGCGCGAGCTCGAGCTCATCGTAGCTCTTTTCCTCGAAGCCGACCGAGAACGTCTGGATGCGCTGGGTCGCGAACTCGCTCATCAAGCCGACGAGCCCGCTCGAGTCGACGCCGCCCGAAAGGAAGACGCCGATCGGCACGTCCGACAGCAGATGGCTCTTCACCGCAGCGCGGAGCGCCGCCCGCACTTCTTCGACGTACTCTTCGTCGCGCCGTGCGGGCGTCTCGGGTGCGAAGCGGAGCTGCCAGTAGCGGCGCTCGACCGGGTCACGTCCGGACGCGAACGTCACCTGCGTGCCCGGCTCGAGCTTGCGGACGCCGGCGAAGATGCTGCCGGGCGCCGGGATGTAGCCGAGCGAGAGATAGTGATGGAGGCTCGCGAGGTCGAGCTCCTCGCACCAGCCGCCCGCCATGAGCGCCGTGATCTCCGAGGCGAACGCGACGGCGCCCGCGCGGGTCGCGACGTAAAGGGGTTTGATGCCGATGCGGTCGCGGGCGAGGACGAGCAGGCGCTTCCGTCGGTCCCAGAGCGCCAGCGCGAACATGCCGTCGAGGTGGCGGACGAAGTCCTCGCCGTGCTCCTCGTAGAGATGGGGGATGACCGCAACGTCGGAGTGCGAGCTGAAGCGGTGGCCGCGCGCCTCGAGCTCGCGCCGCAGCGCCGGCGAGTTGTAGATTTCGCCGTTGCACACCACGACGACGGAACCGTCCTCGTTGCCGAGCGGCTGATGCCCGCCTTCGAGGTCGTTGATGCTGAGGCGGGTCATGCCGAGCCCGAGCGCACCGTCCACGAAGTGTCCCTCGTGGTCGGGGCCGCGATGCACGATGGCCGCGCACATCCGGTGGAGGAGGGCGTCCTCCACCGGCGTGCCGTCACCGTGATTGAATTGGCCGACTATCCCGCACATGTCTGGCGATCTCGAACGAAAGGGCGTCAGGCGCGCGCGCGCTCGGCGGCATCCATGAGCACACCACGGATGTGTCGCCAGCGTTCGGCACCCACGAGCTGCTTTCCGAACTTCTTGACGGCGTGGAACGACTGCAGGGTCGCAAGCGTGAGCCGGCGTCCGGCGCACACCTGGCGCAGAAACTCCGGGTTCGTGCGCTGCTTCACCGCGATCCTGGGAACTTCGTAGGGATCAGTCCGCACCGAAACCAACCCCGGCTCGCTCGTGCAGAACGCGCGATAGCCGAGCTCCTTGATGAGCTGGCCCATGCCGGGCGCAGCGCTGCCGCGCGGCAACGACGCGAAGTGCACCGCTTGGCCGAGGCCGTCCTCGAGGATCCGCTTCGACTCGCCGAACTCGCGGCGAATAACGTCGGGATCGGCGCGGTGCAGGAACGGATGGGTGAGCGAGTGGCTCCCAATCTCCATGCCGGCGGCCGCCATCTCGCGGAGCTCGCGCCAGCCAAGCGCGCGTGCGGCACCGACCTGGTTGGCGACGATGAAGAAACACCCCGGCCAGCCGCGCTCCGCGAGCTTTGCGAACGCCACCGTGTAGTCGGTCATGTAGCCATCGTCGAAGGACAGCACGAACTGCCCGGCAGCGGGCGTCGCGAGCACGTCGGCGAGGCGGCTCGGCCGGAGCTTCGGCGCGGCGAGTGCGTCGAGGTGCGTGTCGAATTGCGCCTGGCTCAGCACGTACGCTTGGGCGGCTGGCGCGGGCGTATCCGGGCGCTCGACGAAATTATGGTAGGCGAAGATCGCGGCGCCATTCACGTCAGCGACACTCCTCGAGGGAATCCAGCTTCTGGGTTTGGGTGGTCACCAACGCCGACGATCCGCGCGCTGCGCCGTTCGTCGAGTTGGCGACCGCGGCATACACGGCTTCGAGCCTGCGCACCATACTTATTGCACCGTATCGCTCTTCTACGGTTTGCCGCGCCGCAGCACCGAGCCGTGCCGCCATGCCCCCGTCATCGAGGAGACGTGCGACCGCGGCGGCCATCGCGACGGGGTCGTCGGCGTGGACCAGCAGTCCGCTGCGTCCGTCGGCGACGACCTCGGGCGTGCCGCCGACCGCCGTCGCGACCACCGGCAACGCCGTGGCCATCGCCTCGAGCAGCGCGTTCGACATCCCTTCGGTGCGCGACGGCAACACGAAGACATCGAGCGCGGCGACGACGTCTCGTACGTCCGTACGATCACCGAGGAGCTGCACGTGGGCCGCGACGTCGAGACGCTCGGCGTCGGCCGCAAGCTCGGTGCGCAGCGGCCCGTCGCCGACCACGACAAGCTTCACGTCGCGGGCGTTCGCCCGGAGCCGCGCGAGCGCAGCGATCAGCGTGGCGGTCCCCTTGCGGGGTTCCAGCCGGCCCACGGTGCCGATGAGCGTCCCCCCCGCCGGGAAGCCCAGGCGCGCCCTTCCGGCGAGCCGGTCGGTCCGTGGCTGGAACCTTTCGGTGTCGACGCCGCTCGGAATGACGTCGGTCCGGCCCCCTGCCCGACCGGTCGGTCGAAGCATCTCGGCGTTCACGACGACGCGATCGGCTGCCTGCACGACGATCTCGGCGAGCATGCGCTGGACGCCGCGCTCCTTCGGTACGCTGCGCCGCGCGGCGACCACGCGACACCCGCCGACCCGGCGGGCGGCAAGGAGCGCGATCAGGCCGGCGCGCCACTCGAAGTACTGGATGATCTCGACGCGGTGCCGCGCGAGCACTGCGGCGGCCTCGCGCACGCAGCGCAGCAGATCGCGGCTCACCATGGACGGGCCGAGCTCGAGCTCGACGAGATCCACGCCCGCCTCGCGGATCACCGCGCCAAGCGGCCCCCGCCCTTTCGCCGAGACGACGATCGGCGTGAAGCGTGTGCGGTCGATCAGCTTCAACACCTCGAGCAGGTGTCGCTGCGTTCCTCCGCTCACCAACTCCGGCGAGAAGAACGCGATCGTGCGGGGACCATGCTCAAGCGATGACGACACGACGGGAGCTCACATAGTGTTTGAAGACGATCGTCAGGACGATGAGGATGTACGAGATGGGGTTCAACCACATGTCGGCGAAGAAGCTATAGAACAGCAGGAGGATGACGCTCGGTTCGAGCGCGGCGGCGATCCAGCGCAGGTCCGGAGGCGTCGCCGGGGAATGTTGGATCCACCGGATATCACGAATGGTCGTCCAGTAGAGCAGCAAAAATAGGATGAAGCAGAATATGCCGCCTTCGCTGAGCGCCCAGATGTAGGAGTTGTGGGGGGGCCGGTAGAACGGGTCGCTGTAGATCTGGCGGGCGACCTCGCGAAAATTCCCGATCCCGATGCCGAAGATCGGGTAGTCGAGGAAGATGTCCCAGCCGAGCCCGACCGTCTCGACACGGCGCTCGGTCGAGTGCGTGCCGATGTTGCCGCCGCGTCCCTCGGCGAAGGGGTTCAGGTTGGCGATGCGGTCGATGTTCTCCTGCGGCACGATCGTGAACATCATGCCGACCATGAGGAACGCGAGGATGATGACCTTGATGCGGCCGCCCTTCATAGCGCCGCGGTCGCGCGTGAGCAGGTAGAACAGCACGCCGAGGCCAAGGAAACCGCTGCGCGACGCCGTCAGCAGCACCGTCAATACGAGCGCTCCCATGATCCCGTAGATCGCGAGGCGCATGATCTGCGACTTCTGCGTCTGCCCGAGATACCACCAGAACGCCGCCTGCATCAGACAAAGGAACGCGAGACGGTTCGAGTTGGTGCCGATCGAGAACGAGGCGGCGGCGCGCCCGTCCACGGACGATCCGGTCGCCCAGCCGGCGAGCGCCGAGGGCACGACCATGATCAGGCACAACAGGATGACGGTGATCGCCATCTTCAGATGGCGTTTGGTCGTTAGAAATTTCGCGGCGAGGATGATGAAGGCGAAGCGCGTGATGAAATCACGCGTGAGCGGCGCGGTTTGGTCGAGCGTCCGCACCTTGCCCCACGTGATGCGCAAATCGGGAAACTGCCAGTACGACGCGAAGGTCCCGAACAAGAACACGACACCCAACGCGGCAAAGAGCTGCACCTGGCGCGATCGCACGAACCAGAAGTCGGGACGCTGCGCGAGCTCGGCGAGCAGGATCACTGCGAGGATGATGCCGAGCACGTTGTTGATGGTGAGCAAGCCACCGCCGCGAATCGGCGTCGGATAGCTCGCGAAGAGGTAGTTCGTGAGCAGCAACAGGATGCCGACCTCGGGCCGCGCCACGACGACGACGAGGAGCATCGACGCCACGATGAGCGCCACCGCGGTCGCTTCCTGCCCGGCGCGCGTCGCCACGACGAGCATCACGCCGAGAAGCGCGAGACCGATGGTCCCGGCGACGCTCGCCCGTCGACCGGTGCGTGCGGGCGCCTGGTAGCTCGGGAACACCCCGTCCGTCGCGACGCTCATCGGATGTCCTGGACCTGCTCGCGTCGGTGACGGCGGCTCAGATCATCTCCTCGACGAAGGCAGGCAGATAGCTCTTGCGGCGGTTCAGCAGGGCACCGAGCATCTTGGTGCCGGCGCGCTCGAGCTGGCGCTTCGCGCGTTGCGCCTCGTCGATACGGGTCCGATCGGCCTCGATCACGAATACGGTACCGTCCATGCGCGGCCCGAGGATCAACGCGTCGGTGTAGACGTTGGCCGGTGCCGAGTCGAACACGACGAACTGGAAACGCTCGTGGAGCTTCTCCATCACCTCGCCGAAGCGCGTCGACTCGAGGATGCCGGAGGGCGAGCTCTCGTAGTGGCCGCTGGTGACGACGAAGAGCTGCGGCTGCGGCGTCGGCTGGACGACCTTCTCGATGCCCTGCCGCCCTTCGACGAGCTCGGCGAAGCCGCCGTTGCGCTGGATCGGGAACACCTGCTCGAGCGCCGGCGTCCGGAAGTTGGCCTCGATGAGGAGCACGTCGAGCTTCTTTCGCTTGGCGAGCGTGGAGGCGAAGAGCGCCGCCGTCGTGGTGGCACCCTCCCCATGCTGCGATGCGACGACCATGAGATCGCGGAGCACCGGTTGCTCGCGCGTCGGCAGCAGCAGGTGCGTACCGAGCCGCTGATACGCCTCTTCGATGTCGGGGGCGAGATCGAAATCGATGTGGAGGTTGCCGTTGGTGCGGACGCCGTTGGCCTTGCTCGCGCGGCTCCGCCACCACGAGCGGCGCGGCGGCGGTGGGCTGCCGACCTCGCTCGGAACGGCGGCGCCTTCGCGTTCTTCCTGCGCTCGCTGGAGCGCTTCGTAGATCTTGCTCATGACCGTTGAATCTCGACCATCTCGCTGATGTCGGGGATGACCGCGAACACTGGCAGCTCGAGGTGCTGTTCCACCTGTTCCTCCAGCTTGAAGTTGCGCCCCAGGAACTCGACCCCGACTGCGGACCCCACGCCGAGCCCGATCCCCGCGATCAGCGCAGCGAGCACCATGATCATGCTCATCTGGTTGAAGGGCTTCACCGCGAGGCTCGCAGGGTCGAGCACGCTCACGTTGACGATGCCCTCCTTGTCGAGCGCCTCGGAGATCCGCGCCTCGTTCTGCTTGCGCTCGAAGAGTCGGTACGACTCGCGGGCCGCGGACACGTCCTGCTCGAGCGACGCGAGCTCGATCGTCTTCTTGCGCAGCGCGATCGCCATCTCCTCGTTCTGATCCTTCCAGTTGTCGAGGAACGACGGCAGCGCCTTTACCCGCTCGCGGAGGTCGTAGAGGTTCCGCTCGTGGTGCAGAATCTCCTGCGTCAGCACCTCGCGGATCGGATTGGCGCTCATCCGCTCGCGGCCGACGACGCCGCTGCTCGCCTTGGCGAGCGCCAGGCGCTGCTTCAGGATCGCGATCTCACCGTCGATGTCGGAGACCGTGCGGTCCTCGTCGGTGTAAAGCTGCTTGGCGTTGGCCCGCTTCGCCTCGAGCTCGCCGAGCTTCGTCGTCAGCAGCTGCGCTTCGGGATTCACCCGCTCGGAGTCGGCAAAAATCCGCTCGGGTTGATCGGCGAGCTGCTTCTTCATCGTCTCGAGATTGCGCTCGGCGACGCTGATCTTGTTGTTCTGGGTTCGAAGCACGTCGCGGTAGCGGATCGCGTCCTTCACCGCCCAGCGGATCTGATCCTCGGGCACGACGATGCGCTCTTTCTCGACGAAGTCCGCGAGCGTGCTCTCCGCCGCATGCACGCGCTCGCGCTGCGTCTGGAGCTCGTGCTCGAAGAACTTTGCGGCGCCGCTCGCGCGGTGCACCTGCGCGTGCCGGTCGAGGTAGGCGGCGACGAGCGTCTTCAGGATCTCCTGCCCCTTTTGCGGGTTGCGGGCGAAGATCTCGATCGCGATGACGTTCGACTGCGGCGAGGGGCCGACCACGAGCATGCTGCGCAGCACGCCGACCTGCTCGTCCATGGTGAGGTCGGTGTCGGCGCCGAAAATCGGGTTTCCCGCGACGGCCATGTGGTCGATGACCTGCCGGGCAAGCTCGGCGCTCTTCAGGATCTCGACCTCGGAGTTGATCTGCTCGGTCGTCGCCGCGACAGGCAGCGTGATCTCGCGCTGCTCGCCGGCGCTCACCTGCACCTCGGCGCGGCCCGGGCGGATCATCACCTTCGAGGTGCTCTTGTAAATGCGCGGGCGCGTGAGGCCGGCGACCAGCATCGTCAGCACGACGACCGCGATGACGGCGAGCACTTGCCACTTCCGCTTGAACACCGCATACAGCATCAGCTTGATGGCCGCGGCGCCATCCTGCGTCGGCGGCGCATCGGTGATATACGGCACGCCGCCGCCGTTGGTCTTCATGATTTCAGGTTGCACGCTTGGCCTCGTCGCTCACGGAATCGGAATCGGCGCGGTCGCACCCGCACGCGACTCGACCGGGAGAATGTCGCGAATGTACTGCTTGACGAAAATTCCGGCGTTCGCGATGCGCGTCGCCGGCACGTAGACGATGTCGTTGCCCGCAAGCCGCACGACTTCGGGCGTTCCGTTCTTCACGACGTCGGCGAGGTCGACGCGGCTCGCGCTGTATTCACCGCTCGAGCCGCGCGCGATGTAGAGCACGTCACTCTTCTGGGCCGTGTCCTTGAAGCCGCCGACCGCCATCACGGCCTGAAGCGGCGTCATGCCCTCCTGGATCACGACGAAGCCCGGACGATTCACCTCGCCGCCGACGTACACGCGGCGGTCGCCGATCGTGACGACGATCACCACCACTTCGGGGCTCTTCAGGTATCTCTTCGACTTGTCTTTGATGATCTCGGACAGCTCGAGAGGGGTGAGACCGGCGGCTTGAATCTCGCCGGTAACGTCGAGGCTGATCATGCCGTCGGGCCGGACCGGCAGCTCTTGATCGCGAGCGTGGTGGTACGGGAACTTCACGTTCAGCTTGTCGCCCGCCATGAGACGATACTCGCCGCGCACGATCGGGCCCTGCTGCAGCGACATGACCTCCTCGGGTGACGGCAAATTCTTCTTCCCGACCTCCGTGCACGCGGAAACGAAGACGAGGAGCGCGCAGCCACCCAGCACGGGCAGTGCGCTCCGCAGCATCGAGCCTCTAGGGAACCGCATCATTCGTGTGTTTTCCTTCATCGCCGCCGGATGTCGTCCGAACTCAGCCGCAGACGAGGCTCCGCCATCGCAGATCTCGTAAGTACTGACAATCCCTCCACAACCCAGATCACCGTAGCTCAAATGGGTGTCGCCACCCAGCCAAGAAAATATGCGTTTGGAATTACAACCGACCGACGGCCGCGAGCGGAATCTCGACAGACGTCCCCTGACGGAGAAAATCCATCAAGACGCGGATCCGGCCCCGTTCGGGACAGGGGGTTTCGATGATCGCGATGAGGCCCGCAAAGGGCCCGCGCTTGATGCGTACCCGTTCCCCGGCGCGAAATGTGCGGTCGGGACGGATGATGCCGTCTGGGCCGGTCTGTTGGCGAAGAAAATTGACGACCCCGGGAGCGATCGACGTCGGGATTTCCCCAAACGAGACGAAGCTCTTGACCCCGGGTGTCCAGATCACCGTGTGGTACGCCGTGGGCAGGTCGATGTCGACGAAGAGGTAGCCCGGGAAGAGCGGGACCGTCATCCAGTCGTTGGTCCAGCCGACCGGCTCGACGATCCTCGGACAAAAAGCCGCAATCCCACGGCGCTCCAGGCTGCGAAGTGCCATTTCCTCTTTGCGGGACTTGCTGCGGATAACGAACCATTCGTGTTGCGAGGCGTCCATTGGAAAGGGGGGAAGACGTGCCGGAATGGAGCAAGTTCAATGCCATAGAAGATTGGGACCCTGCAAGATTCCTCACTTTTTCCGACATGATGCGCGATCCTGTTTCCTTCAACCCATGCATGCATCTGCGAGCCACCATGCGTGCCGTCCGTTTGGGGAGGGGCCGGAAAATGCGCCCCCGGCGGATTCGCCCGCCGTTGCGTTTCTGCCGGATCGTGCACTGCCGTCAGGTGATCGCCTGACGAGCCGGTCAGGAAGCTAACGACACTAAGAAGTTAGGCATGCATTCGCGCAACGCGGCTGCGTCGACCGCGGGACCACTGTGCACCCCGCGTAGGCGTGACGACGGGCCCCAGAAGGCGTGAGCCGGCTCGTGAGGTAGTGCGGGGCTACGAGACTACTCGGAGCGCTCCACGTGGTCGCCGTAGGTGCCGTTCGAGATGCGCGGCGGCGGCAGGGTCAGCATCTTCCCGGAAAGCAGCACGTCCGGATCGTCGAGCCAGCGGTTGGCGGCGCGGATCAGCGCCAACACGCGCGCCCCCGCATTGCCGTAATAGCGGACCGCGATGTCGGTGAGTGTGTCGCCATCATTCACGCGAATCCGGAGATTCCGCGCGCTCGCATCCTCCGGCGCCACCGACGCCGCAGGAGTGTCGGTCGGTCCGGGGGTCTCGGTCGGCGCGGGCGTCCCCGAAGGCGCCGACGATGGCGTCACCGTCGAGCCCACGTCTTCGCTGCCGATCGCCGTCGGGGCTCCGCTCGCAGTCGCTGCGTCCCCGTCCGCAGGAACGCCGACCGCGCCGACGTCGGGTGTCGGCGCGGCCGTCGCGGTCGCCGCGATCTCGGTCGGGGTCGCCGTCGGCGGCGCCGTCTGAGTGGCAACCGGCGTGGCGGTCGGTCCCGGCGCGACGAGGGGCTCGAGGAACGGGAGGTGTCCGTCGCGGACGAGGGCCAGGGCTCCGAGCGCGAGGCCACCACCGACGATCGCCGCGGTCAGCAGCGTGAGCAGACGTCCGAAACGCGACGGCGCCCACGACACCTGGCGGCGCAGGTCGCGCATCGCCTCCCCGATCTCGCGCCACCCGATCGTGCGCTTTCCGCGCGCGTATGCGGTCACGAGCGCGTTGTCGCACGCGGCATTCACGAGCCGCGGGACACCGGCGGAGAACCACCACAGGCGAAACAGTGCCGGACTCGTAAAGAGACCCCGCACGTCGCCGCCGGCGGCGGCGATGCGCGCACCGACGTAGTTCTTCACCTCGGAGCGCGCAAGCGGCCGCAGTCGCGCCCGCACGGAGATCCGCTGACGCAACTGCCGAATCTCGGGACGCGCGAGAATACCGTCGAACTCGGGCTGCCCCGCGAGCACGAGCTGGAGGATCTTCTCCTTGGCGGTCTCGAGATTCGACAAGAGCCGCAGCTCTTCGAGCACCGGAATCGTGAGGTCCTGCGCCTCGTCGATCAGCACGACCACGTTGCCGCCGCGCGCGAGCGTGTCGAGTAGCTCGGCGT
Organism: Polyangiaceae bacterium; assembly: GCA_031400185.1. Taxonomy (GTDB): domain Bacteria; phylum Desulfobacterota; class Binatia; order UTPRO1; family UTPRO1; genus UTPRO1. The sequence goes on along the minus strand of JANNPN010000122.1, from coordinate 3,373 downwards.
TCAGCACTTCCAACATGTCGAGCTTGGTCGCGCCCGGGGCGGGCGTGCGGCCGAGATCGGTCAAGATGAAGCGCAGCATCTCCTCGAACCCGATCGCCGGGTTGATGACGAGCACGCTGCGGGTCTCGCGCGGAATCTCGGACAAGAGCCGGCGGAGCAGGGTCGTCTTGCCGGTCCCGGCCTCGCCGATGAGCGACACGAAGCCCTTACGCTCGCCGACCCCGTAGTGGAGCGCCGCGAGCGCTTCGCGATAGCTCGCGTTCAGGTAGAGGAATTTCGGGTCGGGGGTGAGGTTGAACGGCTTCTCGCGAAACCCGAAGAACGCGCGATACACCCCGTCACCTCACCGGCCCGGTGCGTCGACGTCGGGACCGCACCCGGGACGAACGGAAACGCGCCGCATCGCGGATCAGCCGACCAAGGCTTGATCCGGTTCGCCGCGATCGCGCCCGCGGAAGTCCTCCCGCTGGAGCGTATGCAGCTTCATCTTGCGGTGCAGCGTCGCAGCGTCGACGAGCGCGTGCTTCGCGCTGAGATTGATGCTGCCGCGGTTCTTCTTGAGCACGTGGCTCAGGTAATCCTTCTCCGCCCGGCGGAGGTACTCCTTGAGCGGCACCTCGTAGTCGTACGTGCGCCGTAGCGAATCGACGTCCTTGCGCTTGCCGGCGCCCGGCAGGTCGACCTCGCGGATCACGGGCCCGGTCGTACGCAGGATCGCGCGCTCGAGCACGTTGCCGAGCTCGCGCACGTTCCCGGGCCAATGAAACCCCATGAGCTCCGACAGGGCCTTGTTCGAGACGCGGGTGATGCCGCGCTCGCGCGCCATCTCGCTGTTGCGGAGGAACTCGCTCACGAGCAGCGGAATGTCCTCGATGCGGTCGCGGAGCGGCGGGATGCGAATGGGCACGACGTTGATACGGTAGAAGAAGTCCTCGCGCATGCGGCCGTCGGCGACGAGCTCGGTCAGCTCGACGTTGGTCGCCGCGATGACCCGCATGTTGACCTTGACCTTGCGGTTGCCACCCAGACGCTCGACCTCGCGCTCTTCGAGCACACGCAGCAGCTTCAGCTGCATGTTGAGCGTGATGCTCTCGATTTCGTCGAGGAAGAGCGTACCGCCGCTCGAGAGCTCGATCTTGCCAACGCGGTCGTGGACGGCGCCGGTGAACGCTCCGCGCTCGTAGCCGAAGAGCTCGCTCTCGAGGAGCGTGTCGGGAAACGCCGCGCAGTTGATCGCGACGAAGCGACCGGATTTGCGCTTGCCCTGGAAGTGCACGGCGCGCGCGACGAGCTCTTTGCCGGTGCCGGACTCGCCCGTGATCAGGACCGTCGCGTCGTTTTGCGCGAGCACCTCGATCGACTCGAAGATCTCGTGCATGACGCGGTTGCGGCTCACGATGTTCGCGAACGAGTACCGGTTCGAGAGCTGATTGCGGAGATAGTTGATCTCGTCGAGGAGGCGGCGCTTCTCGAGGACCTTCTCGGTCGCGAGAAGAATCTCTTCTTTCTGGAACGGCTTGGTGATGTAGTCGCTGGCGCCCTGCTTGATCGCCTCGACCGCGCCTTTGATGCTGGCGTAACCGGTGATCATGATCACGTCGAGGTCCGGCCAGTGCTCCTTGATCTCGCGCGTGAGACCGATGCCGTCGGTGCCTGGAATGCGCAGGTCGACGACCGCTAGCGAGAAGTCGTGTTCGCCGAGGAGCCGAAGCGCCTCGGACGCGTTGCCGGCGCTGCTCACGAGGTATTGCTGCGAGGTGTAGAGATCCTCGAGCTGCCGGCAAATCAGCGGATCGTCGTCGACGATGAGAATGCGCGTGTCCATACGATTCGTGTGCTCCCGATTCCTAGACGTAGAGCGGCAAGAAGATCATGACCACCTTGCGGCCGTTGGCCTCGTAGCGCTCGAGGATCTCTCCTCCGTGCAACTCGATGAGCTTCTGCGCGACCGCCCATTCAACGCCCGCTTCCGCGCCGCGGAAGAGCGGTGATGCCATCGCCTTCGGCTCGACGTCGAGCCTCATCTCGAGGCCGTCGAAGTCGCGCCGCTTGGCGGTGCCGAGCGTGACGGTGAGCGCGCCGCCGAGCTTCAGGTCCTCGTGGACGTGGTGGAGTGCGATGCGGAATGCCTGCGAGATGCGGGTCGGATCGACGAGGATGGTCGCCGGCGAATCGATGTCGTCGCGGCGGACCTCCACGGCGTTGCCGTTCAAGTGCGCCCCGAGGTGCACCATGAAGCCGTCGAGCAGCTCGCCGACCGGCACCTTGGTGAAATTCAGCGTGATGGGGTGGAAGTACTCGAGGGCGACCTTCAGGAACTCCTCGAGGTTGGCGATCGTCCGCTCGAGCATGTGGCCAGCGGTCGAGTCGGCCTTCTTCGCCGTCTCGGTGTCGGTCTTGATGAAGTCCGACCAGTAATAGAGCTTGTGAAAGAAATTCCCGAGCTCGTGCGAGATGTCAGCGAGCACGCGCTCCTGCACGACCACCAGACTGCCGTGTTCGGTCCGCGCTTCGGGCCGCGCGGGAAACGCGGCTTCGGCGGGAACCAGGTTCTGGGATCGATCGCGATGGGCAGTCATGCGTGGGGTGCGCCGTTCTGGATCGCTTTTCTCGCTCAGCCGCAGGGTCGCGGCTTTGCAAGAGCGGGCTCAACGACCTCGAGTGTACTTGGGCGTCCCTAGGCTTTCAACCCGCGAAATTGTCGTATGCGCGGGTGAAATTTTCGTGATTTCGAGGGGATGCCCGCTGCGTATTGCGCGCGTGCACCGTGGCAGCGCTGCGGCACGAAGGCGATCGCGAGCTCGTCGACGCGCATCGCCGCCAGTGTCAGGCCCTACTGACTGCCTTGCCCGCCGCGCGATTCCAACACGAGCTTCAGGTTCTGCACCTTGCGGAGCTCGTAGTCGATCGTGAGCAGCGCCTCGATCACGTTCTTGATCTCGCCGGTCATACGGTCGAGCTCCTGGAACGACACGCGTTCGAGCTCGCGCCGCACTTGTTCGTAGAGGCTGAGGATGCTGCCGAGCCCGCCTGCAGACGTGAAGCGGGCGTCGATCTCGTCGTAGGAGGAAAGGATGCGGTCGATGAGTTCCCGGATTTCCTGGGTCACGGCAGTGGTCTCCTCTGGCTGTCCCGCCTTCCGTCACTCCGGGGCGTGGACGGAGAAACGAAGAGCAATTCCAGTGCCATCGAGCTGCCGGCCAAATTCAAAAACCGAAGAGATTTCAAGGAATAAGCCTCGCAATTGAGGCCAGCATCTCGTGCAAACCCGCACGAGCGTCCAACTGTCGCCCCGAGCATCATTCGAGGAGACGTGGCCCGGAGCCCGTCCACGATGCGTCGGCGCCGAGCACGGTCTTGAGGGCGCGCAGCC
>JANNPN010000081.1:0-17602 GCA_031400185.1 Polyangiaceae bacterium | reverse complement strand
CATCGTCGCCGACGCGCCGGGCGAGGGCGGCGCCGACGACCCCGAGCTCGGCGTCGCCGATCCCGCCGTTCGGTACCTGCACCCGATCCCGCGCCGCCGGGTGCTCGGCGATCTCCTCGGCTGGCTCGCGCAGCGGCCGCTCCGGACGCTGAATCTCCTGGCCTACACGATCTGTCGCCCGTACCGCGCGCCGAAGTCGCTGGGGGAGGACGGGCGCGTGTATTTGAAGGCGGTGCACCTCGCGGCGGTGCTGCGCGAGGCGGGCGTCGGCCACGTGCACTCGCCGTGGGGCGACACCAACGCGTTCGTCGCGATGGTCGCCGCGCACCTCGCCGGGATCGGGTTCAGCCTCCAGTTCCGGGCCCACGACCTGCACCGCCGGACCTCGGCGTTCCTGATCGCGGAAAAGGTGCGGAACGCGCGCTTCGTCGTCACCAACACCGACTTCAACCTGGCGCACTTGCATGCGCGCGTCCCGCCCGCGGACCGCGGCAAGATCCACCGGATCTACAACGGCCTGGAGCTCAGCGACCCGGAGCTCAACGGCCGGGAGCTCCGCCATGGGGCGACCCCCGCGCCGGCGCGCGCGGGCCGAGCCGACGGCGAGATCACCGTGCTCTCGGTGGCACGCCTCATCGAGCCGAAAGGCCTGCCGGATCTCTTCGCCGCGTGCCGGCTGCTCCGTGATCGCGGCCATCCGGTGCGCTGCCGCATCATCGGCGGGCCGGAGCTGCCGCAGTACGTGAACGACCTGATCGCCATCCGGAGCGCGCACCGGCGGCTCGCGCTCGACGGCTGCGTCGAGCTCCTCGGCGCCCGGCCCTTCGTCGAGGTCGCTGCCGCCTACCGCGAGGCCGACGTCTTCGTCCTGCCGTGCGTCGTCGGACGCGACGGCAGCAACGACATCACGCCGAACGCCTTGCTCGAGGCGATGGCGGCCGGGCTGCCCGTCGTGTCGACCACCATCACCGCGATCCCCGAGCTCGTGCAGCACGAGGTGAGCGGTCTGCTCGTCCCGCCGAACGACGCCGCCGCGCTCGCGGACGCGATCGAGCGCCTGATCGCCGAGCCGGGCCTGCGCGCCCGGCTCGGCGACGCCGCGCGGCGGCGCATGCACGAGCGGTTCGACGTCGCCCGGAACATCGGCGCCTACGTGGAGCTCTTCACCGCGCCATGAAGCGCCGCGTGCTCGTCACCAGCTACGAGGTCCCGGACCACGGCGGGGCCGCGACGAGCGCCTATACGCTCTTCGCGAAGCTGCAGCGCGAGGGTGTCGACGCGCACTACCTGAGCGTCGTCGAGCGCATCGACCTCCCGTTCTTCCAATGGTTCCACGGCGCCGACGTCGGCAACCCGGACCGTCTGCCGAACGTCGGGACGTGCGTCGTCGAGACGCCGCTCTATCGCCGGCATCCCGCGCTGGTCGACGCCGTCGCACGCATCGCGCCCGACGTCGTGCTCGCGCGCGGCTACATCGCGGCGCTGGTCGTGAAGACCGCGGCGCCGGAGGTTCCGGTCATCCTGTCGGTCGCGGGCTCCAGTCAGGCGGAGTTCATGATCGTGCACGGCCGCGCCGCGCAGGCGGTCGACCTGTCGAGGCTGAAGTCCCGCTACGGCCGCCAGCCGACGCGCGCACCGGGACGGGAGACGGCGGCGCTCGACGCCGTCGACCTGGTGCTCGCGAACTCCGACCTCACGCAGGCGCTGCTCGCGCAGTTCAGCGGCCCGGCGCAGACGTGCAAGGTCTACCCGGAGCCGATCTGGGGCGCGGAGTGGATCGCGGAGTCCGTCGCGCGCCTCGCGCTCCCGCGCACGCCGTTTGCCGAGCGCCGGATCGACGTGCTCTTCGTCGCCGGGAGCTGGACGCGGTCCGTGAAGAACCTGCCGATGGTCGAGCGCATCGTCCGCCGCTTGCCGAACCTGCGGATCGCGCTCGTCGGCGACAGCGAGCGCCGGCTGCCCGGCGTGGAGCATCACGCGCGGATCGCCGACCGGCGGGCGCTGCTCACCCTGATCGGGGAGGCGAGGGCGGTTGTAGCGCCGTCGCGCATCGACGCGTGCCCGAACGTGCTGTTCGAGGCGTCCCTCATGGGCTGCAACGTCGTCACCTCGAAGAACTGTGGCAACTGGATGCTCTGCAACCCGGCGCTGCTCGTCGACCCGCCAGCGGAGGACGGGTTCGTCGTCGCGGCCGAACGGGCCGCGCGCGCGCCGCACCCGGACAACATGGCGTGGTTCTACGCGCGGCGGTCGTACGACCAGCTGCTCGAGATCCTGGGCTCGCTATGACCGCGCGGTCGGTCACGGGCGACGTGCCGGCGGTGGCCGCGGTGGTGCTGAGCCTCGGCGAGCCGTCCACGGCGCGCGCGCTCGCGAGTGTGCGCCGGCAGACCGCGCGGGTCGCGGAGGTCCACGTCGTCGAGGGTATGCGGCCCTTCCATCGGGCGCTGAACGAGGGGGCGCGTCGTGTCCGTGCGCCGTTCTTCGTGCAGGTCGACGCCGACATGGTCCTCGACGAGGACTGCGTGGAAGGGTTGCGGGCATCGGCCGTCGACCGCGTCGCCGTGGTGGTCGGCCACCTCCGCGACCCGCTGAACGTGCGCGTCGAGGGCGTGAAGCTCTTCCGGACGGAGTGCTTCGCCGCGGGCGGCCTGCCCGACAGTGTGTCCCCGGACACCGACTTCGTCCTCGGCCTCCAAGGGCGCGGGTGGCACACGATCTGGGCGCTGCGGTTCGATCGGGCGCCGGCGCTCTGGCACACGTTCGGCGAGCACGCCCCCGCGTACGAGCCGCTCTACACCTACGGCAAATTCTCGCTCGAAGGCCGGCGCTGGCGGTATCGGGGGAACGCCGCCGCGCTGCGGGATCAGCTCGCGCGTCTGCACGCGAGCCCGCACCCGGCGGCGCTGCTCGCCGAGATCGCGCTCGCACAGGGGCTGTTCCTCGACGGGGAGCGCGACATGCTGGAGCCGTATCGCGAGGATGCCGGCTTCCTCCGGGTCACGGGGTTTCTCGGGCAGGGCGCCGAGCGCGACGCGCGCGCCGGAGGAGGCGGCCGCGGCGTCGGCCCGTCGCCGTTGTCGTTCGTCTCGGCGAAAGCGGCGTTTCGTCGCGCGTACGCGCTCGGCATTGCGCTCGGTCGCGACGGACAGCGCGCGCGCTTCGCGGCGACGCTCGCGCGACTGCACGGGGCGGCGCATCCCTTCGATTGGCTCATGCAGGTCGGACTCTGCCGCGGCGTGTTCGTCGACCGCTTCGATCGCCCGACGTTCGAGCGCGATTGGGCCCGGCTCGGGCCCTTCCGTGCCTACTACGAGCCGCGGGGGCTCGCGCGCCGGCTTGCGACGCGACTCCGGGAGAGGCTCGATCGCGTGAAGGCGCGGACGGCGCGCTGATGTGCGGGATCGTCGCGCTCTGGAATCGTGACGGCACGCCCGTCGATCACCGGGTGCTCGCGCGTGCGGTCGCGGCGCTCGCCCATCGCGGGCCCGATGACGAGGGCTACGTGCTCATCGACACGCGGAGCGGGCGCGCGGTCGCCTGCCGGGGCGACCATGCGGCGGGGCCGGCGACCGCGGCGCTGCCCCCGCTCGTCGCGATCGGCGACCACCGGTTCGACCTGGCGCTCGGCCACCGCCGCCTCGCGATCATCGACACGTCCGAGCACGGGCACCAGCCGATGGCGGACGCCGCGGGCGCGTCGTGGCTCACGTACAACGGCATGATCTACAACTTTGCCGAGCTGCGCGCCGAGCTCGCGGCGCTCGGGCACGGTTTCCGGACCCGCACCGACACCGAGGTCGTGCTGGCCGCGTACCGGCAATGGGGCGAGGGCTGCGTCGAGCGCTTCAATGGGATGTTCGCGTTCGTGCTCTGGGACGGCGAGGCGCGCCGACTCTTCGCGGCGCGTGACCGGCTCGGGATCAAGCCGCTCGTGTGGCGGGTCGACGACCGGGTGACGGCGTTCGCGTCGGAGCTGCGCGCGCTCCGCACGCTCGCGCCGACGCGCGACGAGATCGATCCGCAGGCCCTGCATCATTATCTGTCGCTCATGCAGGTGCCGGCGCCGTACACCATCTACCGCGGGCTCCGGAAGCTGGCACCCGCGCACACGGTGACGGTCGCAGCGCGCGGGCATGCCGAGCGGCAGTATTGGCGGCTCGCGCCGTCCGCCGGCGACGGCATCGGGCGGGACGAGGCGGTCGCGCGGGTCGACGCGCTCGTGCGCGACAGCGTGCGCCTCCGACTGATCGCGGACGTGCCGGCGGGAAGCCTGCTGAGCGGCGGCGTCGATTCGAGCATCGTGACCGCGCTCGCGGCGCGCGAACGCGGAGAGAGCGGAGGGTTCGGCACGTACTCGATCGCCGTGCCGGAGAGCGCCGAGGTGGACGAGTCCCCGTGGGCGCGGCGCGTCGCCCGCGACCTCGGGACCGACCACACGGAGGTGGAGCTCCGGAGCTCCGATCTCGACCTGTACCCGACGATCCTCGGACTGTACGACGAGCCGTTCGCCGTGTCGTCGGTGCTCGGGGTGTATTTGTTGGCGCGCGTCGCGAGGAGCCGCGTGAAGGTCTTGCTCTCGGGCGACGGCGGCGACGAGCTCTTCGCCGGCTACGTCGACCGCCAGCTCGGGGTCGACGCGAAATGGGACGCGTACGGAACGGGGCTCCGCGCGCGGCTCCGCGAGGACCGCGCGATGGCGGCCGCCGACCACGTGCGCTGGCGCGAGCGCGGCCGCGCGGAGATGCGTCGGGCGCGGGTCCGCAGCCTCGTCACCTCCGACCAGCGCGGACGCGACTTCGCGTTCGGCTACCGCCGCTGCATGTTCACTGACGCCGAGAAGGCGGCGCTGTACACGGCCGCCTGGCGCGACGGGCACGCGCTCCACGACACCGTCCCGTGGCTCTCGTCGACGCTCGCGTCGTCGCCGATGGATCGCCTGACGCGGCGCCGGCTCCACGACGTCACGACCGGGCTGCACGACGAGATGCTGGCCAAGCTCGACCGCGCGACCATGGCCTGGGGCATCGAGGGCCGCGTGCCGCTGCTCGATCATCGGCTCGTCGAGCTCGCGTTCGCGCTGCCGGGGGCGCTGCACGCCGAGGAAGGCGGCAAGGGGATCCTGAAGCGTCTCGGCGAGCGCTACGTCGCGCGGGAGGTGTTGCAGCGGCCGAAGCAGGGATTCGGGATTCCGCTCGCCGCATGGTTCAGCGGCGCACGCCGCGAGTGGGTACGCGACATCGTGAGCCCGGCGGCGATCGCGCGGACGGGCGTGTTCGATGCGCGGGTCGTCGGCGAGGTGCTCGCGACGTACGAGCGCCGGCCGAACGTGCACACCGCCCATTGGCTTTTCACGCTCTGCTGCTACCAGCTCTGGCACGACGCGCGCTCCGATGCGTGACGCGGCGACGGACGCGTGCGTCTTCGTCTTCACGCTCGCGGTGTTCGTGCTCTCGCCGCTGCGTCCGCTCATGGACTCGGACTACACCGTGCTCTTGAGCGAGCGCCTCCTGTACCGTCACGCGCTGACCTTCGACCCGGCGTCGATCCCGCGCAGCGACGCGGCCGCCGCGAGCGGCGAGCTCGCCGGGTATCCGTACCAGATCCGCGTCATCGACGGCCGCCTCTACTATCACTATCCGGCCGCGACCGCGTTTTTGTCGATGCCCTTCGTGGCGCTCGCCAACCTCGGCGGGGTGTCGGCGACGGGTGCCGACGGCATGCGTGACATCCGGGGCGAGTGGCACATCCAGAAGTGGCTCGCGTCGCTCCTCATGGCGGGTCTCGCGGTCGTCTTCCTGCGTGTGACGCGGACGACGCTGCCGGCGACGTGGGGCCTGCCGATCGCGCTCGGCGCCGCGCTCGGGAGCCCGGTCTGGAGCTGCGCGTCGCGGTTGCTCTGGTCCCACACCTGGGGGCTGCTCCTCGTCGGTCTCGCCATCCTCCATCTGACGCGCGCGGAGCTCGAGGGGCGCCGACTGCGCCCCCTCCTGCTCGCGACGCTGCTCTGCTGGGCGTACTTCGTCCGGCCGAACCACGTGGTCGCGATCGGCGCGATCAGTGGATACCTGGTGCTGCGACGGCCGCGCGCGGGCGCGTGGTTCGCCGTCGGCGTCGGCGCGTGGTTGGCCGCGTTCATCGCGACGTCGTGGGCGAGCACCGGCCAGCTGCTGCCGCACTACCACGAGCCGGCGCGCTTGGCCGGCTCCTCCATGGGGCACGTGCTCCTTGCCCATCTCGTGAGCCCGTCGCGGGGTCTGGTGGTGTTCGTCCCGACCGTGCCGTTCGTCGCCTGGCTCGTCGTGCGCCACCGGCGCTGGATCGCCTCGTGGCCGCTCGCGGTCGTGACGCTCACGGCGATCGTCGGACACGTGGTGGTGATGTCGAAGGTGCGCGTCTGGTGGGGCGGGTTCAGCTACGGCCCGCGGTTCCTGGTCGAGACCGTGCCGTGGCTCCTGTGCCTCGCGACGCTCGGCGTCGGCGCGTGGCGCGCGGGCCGGCAGCACGCGGCGGTCGGGCGACGCGAGCACGTCGCGACCGCGGCCGTCGGCGCGGTGCTCGTCGCCGCGGCGATCGCGATCCACGCGCGCGGCGCGATTGCGATCCAGACGCATCGATGGAACGATCTCCCCGTGAGCGTCGACGTCCGCCCCGAGCGCGCGTGGGACTGGCGCGACCCGCAGTTCCTCGCCGGGCTCTGGGGCGACGCGTCCCGGAACGCGTGGCCGTGACGCACGGCGAGTCGGCCACGTCCCGCGGCGAGGACACGCCATGGGTGGAGGAGGCGGAGTGGGTCGACGTCACCGACGATCTCGCGGGCCAGGGGTACCGCGCGTTCTGGACGGACGTCGGCCGGGAGTTCCCGAGCCTCAAGGGGGCCGCGTCGACGGACTACTACTTCGAGGGCGTCCGCCGTCTCTTCGAGCGGTTCTTCCCGCCGCTCGCCGGACGATCGCTTCTGAAGACCGACCTCTGGGACGAGGCGAAAGGCACGGAGATCCTCTTGTGGGCCGCAGGGCGCGGCGCGCGGCCCTTCGGCGTCGACATCGCCCCGGCAACGATCCGCGCCGCGCGCGCGACGCTCGACGGGCACGGGCCGGGGTTCGTCCAGTCCGACGTCCGCGCGATCGCGCTCCGCGACGCCTCCGTCGACCTCGTCTACTCGATGGGCACCATCGAGCACTTCGCGGAGTACGCGACCGCCGTCGCCGAGATCCATCGCGTGCTCAAGCCCGGGGGCCGCGCGATCATCGGCGTCCCGAACAAGCTCGATCCGTTCCTCCGGCCGCTGCTCGTGCAGGCGCTGTATAGCGTCGGTGCGTACGCCTACGGGCTCGAGAAGTCGTTCACCCCGCGCGAGCTCCGGCGGGTGTGCGAGTCGGCGGGGTTCCGCTGCGAGGCGCTGAGCGGCGTGCTCTTCATGCCCGGGTGGCTCCGGATGCTCGACCTCGTGCTGCACAACCGCGGCTCGCGTCTCGCAAGCGTGACGCGGGCGTCGGTGCGGCCGTTCGCGGCGCTCGCGCGCCGGTTCCCGTCGCTCAATCGCCACGGCTACCTGATCGCGTGGATCGTCGAGAAGCCCGGGCCCGTGTCGCGCCCGCTGCCGCCGAGGCTGCGTCGGGCGTCGGTTCGCGACGTCGTCGGCATCGCGCAGATGGGGGCGGGCGTCGCGCTGACCGCCGTCGCGGGCTCGCGCGCGCTTCCCCGGCTGGCCCGCGCGATCGGCGCGGTCTACGGCGCGCTCGGTCGCGGCGAAGCGCGGCACGGCGCGGATCTCATGCGGCGCCGGCTCGGGGCGACCATCGGCACGGACGAGGCGCACGCGCTCTTCGCCGAGCATCGTCGCCGGAAGTACGAGCACCTGCTCGGCCGCGCCCGCGACACCCTCCGATGCGGCTGGCAGCCGGGGGTCGAGCTCCGCGGCCTCGAGCATCTCGACGCCGCGCTCGCCGCGGGGCGCGGCGCGATCCTCTGGACGATGTCGTTTTGCGGACCGCTCCTGCCGAAGCTCGCGCTCGCGCGCGCCGGCGTGCGCATCACGCACCTGAGCATGTCGTTCCACGGCGGCTTCTCGCCGTCGTGGGCCGCGGTGCGCATCCTGAATCCGTGGACGCGCCGTGCGGAGGACAAGCACCTCGCCGAGCGGGTCGTGATCCCGCTCGATCGCGGCCTCGGCTACGTCCGGCGGCTCCGCGCGGTGCTCCTCGGGAACGGCGTGCTCTCGATCGCCGGCGAGCATCGCGGGCCGCGGAACGTCCGCCTCCCGTTCCTCGGCGAGGAGACGGAGTTCGCGACGGGAGCCTGGAGCCTCGCGCGTGCGACCGGCGCGGCGCTCCTGACGGTGTCGGCCAACCGGCCGCGGCCCGGGGCGTACGAGGTCGCGATCGGCGCGCCCGTCGCGATCCCTCCGGGCCGTGCCGGCAGCGCGGAGCTCGTGATCGGCGAGCTGGTCCGCCGGCTCGAGCATGCGGTGCGGGCGCATCCCGCCGACTGGGAGCGCTGGAGTACGATCGATCCCGCGGAGAAGCCGTTCGCGTAGCGCGGCGCCCGTAGGCCGGGTCAGTCGGGCAACGGAATCCACTCGACGTCGACGCGCGACTCGCCGGGAGCAAGAGGGACGATCGTCACCACGTGGAAGCCGTGCGCGGCGCCGGGATACGCGATGTCGTCGAGGCGGTACACGTGGGCGTTCCCTTGCTCCGGCCGCATGGCCTTGGCCCAGTCCGGCGGCTCGTCGTTCTTGAGCTTGAACAGCTGCGCCAGCAGCAGCTTCAACCCCGGGATCGGCGGACGGTCGGTCGCGAAGTGCATCTCGCGGCCTTCCTGCCACTCGCCGTGCCGCCGTTCGGGGAAGACGCGGCCGTAGTCGTGGTCGTCGCCCGTGCGCTGCACCCAGTCGTGCGGGCCGAGTGGGACGTCGTCGTGCGCGAAGAACACGTGCGTGATGCCGCCGCCGCGCTCGCTGGGGGACAAGCGGTCGTTCATGGCGTCGATCAGGAGGCGCGCGCCGTAGCCCTCGGCGCCGGACGGGTCTTGCCCGGGGAACGTGAGGGAGCGCCGCATCCATTCCTCCTGCTGGCGCCCGCGGGAGTTCAGCCAATCGTCGATGAGGCGCGAGACGTGATGCGACGCCGGGGTCACCACGGGCACGAAGATGTCCCATTGGGGCGAGTGTCCGAGGCCGAAATGTCCGAGCGTGAGGAAGCTCATCGGATTGTCGATCTCGTCGTAGATGCCGTAGTGGTCGATGTCGCGGGACGCGTCGTTCGGCGTTGCGGCACGCGGATCGTGGTGCATGAAGACGAACTGGTGGCCGACGGTCCGGCGCAGACCGACGTCGGGGCGGCCGTCTCCGGGCAGCCCGTCGAGGGCGTCGCCTAACCACTCGACGTCCGCGCTCGTCACGCCGCCGCCCCAGTTGAAGATGACCGAGCCGTTGCCGGAGCGCTCGCGGGCGGTCAGGTGGAAGCTGTTGAGGCCGAGGAAGGTCTGCCCGCGGTACTGGAACCCGAACGAGGTCGGGCCGAACGTGTACCGCCACTCGCCGAGCCCGTCGTAGCGCGGGACGGAGCGGAGGAACGGCGGCAACGGCGGACGCACCAGCACGGGCACCACGTCGTTGACCCAGTCGAGCCGCCGCGATCCGAACGCGCTCAGCAGCCAGTTGAGGATGCCCTGGTAGCCGACCATGCCGTCGTGGTTGCCCGGGACGGCCACGAACGGCATCGAGAACTGGCGGATCTCGCCTGCGAGGGCGCGATTCTCCTCCTGGTAGTTCGCCATCGGCGGGTAGAGGCCGAAGACGTTGAAAGCGAGACGACCGATGTCGCTGCTGGCGCCGTTGTCGGCGAGGTCGCCCGCGAAGAGCACGAACTTGACCTTGCGGCCCCCGAGCACGGCGGCGAGCCGGTCGGCCGAGATCCGCGCCCCCGGGCTCGTCGGGCGTCCTTCGACGACGTGAAGGAAGCGCCGAAAGCCGTTCGTGTCGTGGCTCTGCTGGACGTCGCCGCCGATGACGAAGGAGAACGGCGCCGGGAGGCTCTTCTCGTCCGACGGGTCGTCGAGCAGGACGCCGGCCGGCGAGGTGTCGCGCTCGTAGATCTTGCTGAGGGCCGCGGTGAAGCGTGCAGGATCGTCGATCGTGTCCTTGCCGAGGTGCTTGGTGGCTTCGCGCATCTCGGGCCAGAAATGCTTCAGCGGATACGAGCATTCGTTGAGGCCGAGGCGGAAGATCGCATGCTTGCACTCGAGCTTCGCGTGCACCGCCGCGATCGCTTCCCGCGAGGCGAGGATCTCTTTGCCGGCGCCTGCCGGGTCACTCGCGGCGCGAGCATCGTAGCGCGCCAGGCGGCCCTGCATCTCGGGCAGGTCTCCGTCGAGGAGGTCCTTGGCGCCCGCGTCTCGGTGATCGTCGGCGCTGCTCGGCCAGCGCGGGGCCATCCGAAGCCAGTAGAACCCGGCCGCGACCGAGTCCGGTTGGTCGGCCGGGATGCGGAGGACGAGGGCGGCCCGTCCCTTCATCTTGTCGTGCAGCAGCGGATCGACCACGCCCGCCGCTTCGAGATCGCGGAAGCGGATGACGTGGCTCGCGTCGATCGGGGTGAAGCGGCCCGTCGCCGGCTTCCACGTCTTGTCGCCCGTGCGCTCCAGCCAGTACGACAACCAGTCCGCCGGATCGCTGGTGTCGGCGTCGCCGCGCGCGAATGTCTCCTCGGTCACGTCGAAGACGACGGGGACGTACCAATGACGACGGCGCGCATCGTCTTCATGGCTCGCCGCGAAGGCGGCGGCCGTGAGGCGTGGGAACGTCTGCAAAGGCGCGCGCTCGGGGAGCCGGATCTGTTTGAAGTCCCGTCCCCACACCTCGTCCGGCAGGCCGATCAGGGCGAGGCGAAGCGCGTGGGCGGCGTGCTGCGCTTGCTTCGTCCCGAGCTGCGCGTCGACGCGGGAGGGCAGGGCACAGGTGAGCACGACGGCGATTCCCAGCAGCGGACGGACGCGGAGTCGTAGGGCGAGCACGCGGGGCGCGTAGCGCGGCCGCGTGAGCGGGGTCAACGACGAGGCGCGCGATCGCGTCCGAGATCCGCGACGGAGAGCAGAAAAGTGCTCCGTTTTGAGACGGTGCGAACGACCGAGCACGGTGCGACTCCGTGCTCGGTCGTTGCGGACGACGTGAGGAGGGATCAGCCGAAGAACGCGATCGACTTCGCTTCGGTGTAGCAGGCGATGCCTTCGGGCCCGAACTCGCGGCCGATGCCCGACGCCTTGTAGCCGCCGAAGGGGGCGCCGAAGTCGATGATGAAGCCGTTCACGTTGTAGGTGCCGGTGCGGACCTTGGTGGCGACCTCGTAGCCGCGCTGCTGATCGGCCGTCCACACCGAGCCCGACAAGCCGTACTCCGATGCGTTGGCGAGACGGATCGCGTCGTCCTGGTCGTCGTAGGGGATGGCGACCAAGACCGGGCCGAAGATCTCTTCGCGCGCGATCTTCATGTCGTTCGAGACGTCGGCGAAGAGGGTCGGCTCGACGTACCAACCGCGCTCGAGATGCGCCGGCCGGCCGCCACCGACCACGAGCTTCGCCCCTTCCTGCTTCCCCGCCGCGATGTAGCCTTCCACCCGCGTCCGCTGCCGCTCCGCCACCAACGGACCCACCATGATCGAGGGGTCCATGGGATCCCCGGTCGCCATCATCCCGACGAAGGCGCCGAGCGCGTCGACCCATTCGCCGTAGCGCGCGCGCGGCAGCAGGATACGGGTCTGCGCCCCGCAGGCCTGGCCGGCGTTCAAGATGCCGTTCGGCACGAGCCCGGGGACGACGACGTTCGGGTCGGCGTCCTCGAGCACGATGGCGGCCGACTTCCCACCGAGCTCGAGCGTGCAGCGCTTCAGCTGCTCGCCGCATATCGACGCGATGCGCCGCCCGACGACGCTGTTGCCGGTGAACGAGATCTTGTCGACGTCCGGATGGCGGACGAGGTGCTCGCTTTCCTCGCGGTTCGCCGGGACGACGTTGATGACGCCCGCCGGGAACCCGATCGCGTCGCAGACCTCGGCGAGGATGTAGGCGTCGAGCGGGGTCTCGGGCGCCGGCTTCACCACGGTCGTGCAGCCGGCCGCGAGCGCCGCGCCGAGCTTGAACGCGATGATCGCGAGTGGGAAGTTCCACGGGACGATCAGGCCGCAGACGCCGATCGGCTCGTGGCGCACGATCACCTTGCCCATCAGGCCGGGCCGTTCGCTCTCGAACGGGAACGTGCTCGCCACCTCGGCGTACTTGTCGAGCACCATCGTCGCGGGAAGCGCCTGCATGAACTGCGACGTCGTGAGCGGACACCCCATCGACTCGGTGATCGCGAGGGCGACGTCGGGCATGCGGGCGCCGAGGCCCTGCGACAGCTTCTGTATCCACTCGATGCGCTCGGCGGCCGTCATCTGCGGCCACGGGCCGCGGTCGAAGGCCGCGCGCGCCGCCGCGACGGCGCGATCGATGTCGGCGGGTTTCCCGGCGGGGACGGTCGCGCAGACTTCCTCGGTCGCGGGGTTCACGACCCGAATGGTGTCGCCGGAGCTCGGGCGCACCCATTCGCCCCCGACGTAGAACGCATCGTAACTCTTGGCCATGGCGACGCCGTATAGTGAAATCGCGGCCGTCTGGCGAGCGACCGGCGAGACCAGCCGCCCGCGTAGCGCACAGCGCACGGCGCCGACGGCGACGCCCGCCGATCAGCTCGCGCGGTCCTTGAATCGCTCCGCGTCGTTCCGTTTCGCGGGAGCCGCGTACGTCGCCTCCCAGCATTGGCCGACGTCGTTCTTGAGCTGCACCGTCAGCTGCGGGCCCTGCGCGAGCGGGAGCGCGGGAGGGGCGAGACCGTCGCCCTGCGCCCGCACCTGCATCTTGCTGCGCCCGGCCGCACCCGCCTGGAGGACGACCTGGCGGACACCGTCGCCGCCGGCGGTCCGATCGGTGAAGCGGAAGCCCTTCTTGGTGGCGCGCCAGCAGGGCTTGCCGTCGCACGTGCCGATCGACGTCGGAGAGGCGAATGCTAGACCAGTGACGGGGCCGCTGTCGAAAGAATTGTCGGCGCGCCCGCCTCCGTTGCTGCGGCCGCGCGGGTGCGGGTACAAGCTGGCAACGTCCGTGCCGTCCCGCTGCCATCATCCTCGCCTCGATCGGGACGCGTCCGCGCCGGGTGCCGCGAGACGCGTCCGATGAGCGCCGACACGAGCCACGCGCGCGGTCCGCTCACCTTGGCAGAGCTGGTCGATCTCGAAGCGCGCTTGCTCGACGATCGCGATGGGGACCCGGCCGCGGTCGCGGAGCGCGACGCGCGGATCGCCGCCGAGCTCGGCCCGGGGGCTCCGGCGCTGTCGCGTCATGCGATGGTACGCCGCTGGCTCGCGGCCGTGGCCACGCCCGGTGCGCCGTCGCTCGGACAGCGCGTCAGCTCCGTCTACCGGATCGCGGGCGTCGCGCTCCCGGTCGTGACGTTCGTCGCCGGCGTCGGCACGGCGGCGGGCCTCCTCGCGTACGACGGGCGCGACCCCGTCAACATCATGGCCTACCTGGCCGTGCTCGTCTTTCTGCAAGGCCTGCTCATGGCGCTGACCGTGCTCGGCATGCTCCCGCGTGCGTGGCTCGGCGGCGTGCTCCGGCTCATCGGGCTCGACCGCGGGGCGGGCGTGGCGGGTCTCGTGCGCGAGCTCGCGCATCGGAGCGCACGCACGCTCGCGGACCGTGGCGTGATCCCCGCCAGCGGCCGCGCGGCGCTCGGGAATCTCGCGGCCTGGCAGACCATCTACGCCGGGGTCGAGCGCTGGCTCCTCACCGCGATCACCCAGCGCGCCGCCGTGGCGTTCAATCTCGGCGCGCTCGCGGCGACCGTGTACCTCGTGACGGTGCGAGCGCTGGCGTTCGCGTGGAGCACCACGCTCGAGATCGACCCCGCGCTCATGACGCGTTTCTTCCACGTGATGGCGACGCCGTGGCGCTGGCTCGAAACGGCGGTGCCGAGCGGCGAGCTCGTCGCCGCGAGCCGCTACTTCCCGGGCCGCGAGTACGATCCCGATCTCCTCGGCGATTGGTGGCCGTTTCTCGTCGCCGCGCTCGTCGCCTACGGGCTGGTGCCCCGCCTCGTGCTCGCGGCGTATGCTGCCCAGCGCGCGCGCGCGGCGCGCGCCACACTGGCGCTCGATCACGGCGAGTGCGCGGTGCTCGTCGATCGCCTCGCGCGAGGGGCGAGCCTCTGGGGCCGCGGCGACACGGTCGGCACGGCCGTCGCGCCGGTGGCGCCAGTCATCGCCGCCGGCGGCGCGGCCCTGCCCGCGACCGGAACGGTGGTCCGCGCGCTCCGCTGGGCCGATGCCGCGATGTCGCAGGCCGACCTCGAACGGCTCGTCGGCGCCACCCTCGGCTGGCGGGTCGCCTCGTTCGACGACGTGCGCGGCAACGACGATCCCGACGAGCGCGGGCGGCTCGCGCGCCTCGCCGACAGCGATCGGCCCGTCCTCGTCGTGGCGGAAGCCTTCGAGCCGCCGTCGAAGAGCGTCCAGCGCCTGTTGCAAAGCGTGCGGCGCAGCGTTGGGGCCCACGTGCCGGTGGTGATCGGGCTCTTCGGCGGGACTACCGACCACGGCCCGCCGAGCCCCGACGACGTCCGCATCTGGCGCCAGCGCGTCGCGGCGCTCGGCGACCCGTGGCTGCGGGTCGAGGCGCTGTCGCCATGACCGAGCCCGCGGTCCCCACCTTTGCGGTCGTCGGCCGCGTCAACAAGGGGAAGTCGAGCGTGGTCTCGACGCTCGTCGAGGACGACGGCGTGCGCGTCGACAAGGAGCCGGGGACCACCCGCGTCTGCACGCGCTTCCCGTTCCGCGCCGACGACGGCCGCGTGCTCTGCGCCGCGATCGACACCCCGGGCTTCGAGGAGGCGCCGCGCGCGCTCGCCTGGCTGCAGGAGCGCGAGTCGAGCGCGGCCGACCGGCCCGCGCTCGTCGCCCGGTTCGTCGCCACGTTCAGGAGCGGCGCCGAGTTCGCCGACGAGTGCGCGCTCCTGACGCCCATCCTCGACGGCGCCGCCATCCTCTATGTGGTCGACGCGTCGTTGCCGTACCGGCGGAACTACGAGGCCGAGATGGAGATCCTGCGCTGGACCGGCCGTCCCCGGATGGCGCTCGTGAACCGCATCGGGGGCGACGACCACGTCGACGAGTGGAAGCGCGCGCTGAACCAGTACTTCAGCGTCGTGCGCGACTTCGACGCGCATCGGTCCGGATTCGCCGAACGCGTCGGCCTCCTGCGCGCCTTCCGCGAGCTCGACGACGCCGCGCGCCCCCGCATCGACGAGGCCATCCGCGCACTCGAGGCCGATTGGGAACGGCGTCGCGGCCGCGCCGCGGCGATCGTCGCGGAGCTCATCGCCGACGGCGTGACGTGCACGGTGGAGCATCCGCTCGCTCAGCACGACACGATCGAGCGCCATCTCCCGGTGTGGGAGGCGGACTTTCTGAGCGCGCTCCGTGAGCGCGAACAGCGCGCCCGGCGCGCGATCGAGCGGCTCTATCGCCACGACCGACTCGAGCGCCACGAGGCGTCGCTCGGGCGTGACAGCTTCACCTGGGATCTCTTCGCGCAGGAGAGCCGGCGCGTCTTCGGGCTCGATCAGTGGCAGCTCGTGCGGGCGGGCGCGGTCGCCGGGGCGACGATCGGCGGTGCCATCGACGTCGCGACGCTCGGCCATTCGTTCCTCGTCGGCACGGTGATCGGCGGCGTGGTCGGCGGTGTCGCGAGCTGGCTCGGAACGGAGCAGGCCGTCGAGGTGAAGGTGCTCGGGCAAAGCGTCGGCGGCCGTGTCGCGACCATCGGCCCGCTCGGCGATCCGCAGTTTCCCTGGATCCTGCTCGACCGCGCCGTGCTGCACTTCGCGTCGGTCGTCGGGCGCGCGCACGCCGAGCGCGATCCGCTGAAGGTGGAGCCGCAGGACGGCAAGCAGGGCGCGTCGCGTCTTCTCGACCGGACGACCCAGGGAGCGATCGGCGCCGCCGTGGCGCGCATTCGCGACGCGGGTGGCCCGGTCGCCAGCGAGGACGTGGACGCGCTCGCGATGATGCTCGGGCCACTCCTGGAGCGCGCCACGGAGGCGGCCGGCTGATCGCGCCGCCCCCCTCGCGAGGGCGATCGTTCCCCGCGCCCGCCGGCGATTTTTGTTTTCTCGTTTCCGTCGACGCGTGCTAGACGCGCCGGAACCTTGCCGACGCGGAACCGTGCGGGGCAGTCCGGAGGCGAACGATGCGCCAATTGACCCTAGTGCTGACGACGGCAGCCGTGCTCTGCGCCGCTCCCGCGACCGCGGTGACCGCCCCGGATGCCTCCTTCAAGCAGTACACCTCCGGCGGACATGTGCTCGGCTTCGACCGCAGCGGATTCCATGTGTCCAACGGGACGTACGCCTTGCGCGTGAGCTTCGAGCACGCGCAGGCGGTGGCGCCGTCGGCGGATGACGACAACCGAGAGGTCTCGACGCCGGAGACCCACGCCGACCCGCTCGGTCGGGTGTCCTACGCGGGCTTGTGGCACGGCATCAGCGTCGCCTACGACGCCCCGCGGAGCGGGATTGCGCGCAGCACGTGGACGCTCGCGCCCGGCGCCGACCCCGCTGCGATCCGCCTCCGCTACAACGGTGCCGTGCGCCTGACGGAGTCCGGCACCATCAGCATCGGCTTCGAGACGGGAGCGATGAGCGAGAGCCGCCCGGTGGCGTGGCAGGACGTGGACGGGCAGCGGCAAGCGGTCGAGGTGGCCTTCACCCAGCTCGGAAGGGATCTCGTCGGCTTCCGCGTCGGCACGTACCGACCCGACCTGCCGCTGACGATCGATCCGACGCTGACCTGGAACACCTTCCTCGGCGGCAGCAGCGTCGACACGGCTCGCGGCATCGCGGTGGATGGCAGCGGCAACGTCTACGTGGCGGGGAGCAGCGGCGCCACCTGGGGCAGCCCGGTGCGGGCCTACACGGCCGGAGACGACGCTTTCGTCGCGAAGCTGACCGCGGCGGGCACGCTCGTCTGGAACACCTTCCTCGGCGCCGGCAATGACGACGATGCCAAGGGGATCGCGGTGGACGGCGGTGGTGACGTCTACGTGGTGGGGGACAGCGAAGCGACCTGGGGCAGCCCGGTGCGCGCCTTCATTGGGAACGACGCCTTCGTTGCGAAGCTCACGGCGGACGGCGCGCTCACCTGGAACACCTTCCTCGGCGGTGGCCACTTCGATACGGGCGACGCGATCGCGTTGGATGGCAGCGGCAACGTCTACGCGGCGGGGGCGAGCCGCGCCACCTGGGGCACCCCGGTGCGCGCGTACACTGGCTTCGGCGGCGACCCGAGCGACGCCTTCGTCGTGCAGCTGACCTCGGACGGCGTGCTCACCTGGAACACCTTCCTCGGCACCAACTTCGACGACTTTGCCAGGGGAATCGTGGCGGATGGCAGCGGCAACGTCTACGTGACGGCTTCGACGACCGACGGTCCCTGTTGTGCCCGGACGCTGTCGAGGACGAATGCCGCGACCGATTCGTCGTGGATCGCGTGGACTGGGTCAACGGCAC
>JANNPN010000063.1:0-20615 GCA_031400185.1 Polyangiaceae bacterium | reverse complement strand
ATCCCGCTGGAAATGCCGACCAGCGTCAGGAACGGGAAGATCCCGGCCTCAACCACCAGCGGGCCCAGCGCAACCTGCTTGGCCCCCAGCACGCCGGCGACCGTGACCATGCCGCCGTAAAACAGCGCGAACAACAGGAGCGAACGGGGGGTCGAGGCGGGTGCGGTCATGGCGCAGGACTAGCCGGGAAGATCGCCACTGGGAAGGGCATGTCTCCCCGGGCCGGATGCGCGAGGATTTGACTGTTTGGCCCCGAACTCGTTACCACCTTGGCGCAACAGGGATCGCCCGGGGGAAACCGCGTCATGCATATCGTTTACAGCTTGCTGGGGATGCTGGTCATTCTGCTGGTCGCCTTCATCCTCTCATCGGATCGCAGGGGGATCAGGCTGCGAGTGGTGGGTGCGGCGTTCCTGCTGCAGGCCGGTTTTGCTGCGTTGGTGCTCTATTTCCCGCCGGGCAATATCGCACTGCAATCAGTGGCAGCAGGGGTTTCCAGCCTGCTCGGCTATGCCGGGGAGGGGACCAAATTCCTGTTCGGGGCGTTGGCCACCGATCCGTTGGGGCAGAATTTCGCAATCCAGGCGCTGCCGGTGATCATCTTAGCTCCGGTTCCCGCATGCGCTCTTGCTGATCCCGATCGGCACCGCCGCCGTCTGGGTGGCGAACGGGCTCCGGCTGACGACCCTGATCGCCATCGGCACCTGGTTCTCCGAGGACGTCGCGATGGGCGGCTTCCACTCCTACAGCGGCTCGCTGCTCTTCTCGGCGATCGCGATCGCGATCGTATTCTCCGCGCGCCGCTCGTCGTTCTTCGCGCTGGCGCCGGTCGGTGCGGACGCCAGTCTCGCCGCCGGCGCACGCGAGCAGAACGTCACCGCCGCCTATCTCGTTCCGTTCCTCGCGATCGTCGCGACCCAAATGCTCGCGGGCGCGGCCTCGACCGGCACCACCAGCTTCGACCTGCTCTATCCGTTGCGGGTCGTGGCCGCGGTCGCAGCGCTCGTTTGGTTCCGCCGCCTCTACGCCGAGATCCGTTGGACGTGCTCCTGGGAGGCGATCGCGATCGGCGTTGCGGTCTTCGTGCTCTGGATGGCGCTCGAGCCGACCCCCGACGCCGCGAAGGAAGCGGCGTTCGCGGTGTCGCTCGAGGCGCTCCCGCCGGGGGCGATGATCGCGTGGCTCATCGTCCGCGTGATCGGCGCGGTCGTGACGGTGCCGATCGCGGAGGAGCTCGCGTTTCGCGGCTACCTCCACCGTCGCCTGATCGACGCGGACTTCGAGCGCGTCCCGATGGCACGCTTCACCTGGGTCGCGTTCGTCGTCTCGTCGGTGCTCTTCGGCGTGATGCACGGACGCTGGCTCGCCGGCTCGCTCGCCGGCATGGCCTACGCGCTCCTGCTCTATCGCCGCGGCGAGCTCGGCGACGCGATTGCGGCCCACGCCCTGACCAACGCGCTGCTCGCGGCGTACGTGCTCGCGACCGGCCACTGGCTCCTCTGGTAGGACCCGAGCGCAAAACGGCCGGCGTGACCGAGCAACGAAGCGGATGGCCCTTTTTCAGCAACCTGCTCGGTTCAGGATGAAGCGCTCGCGGTAGGCCTGAAAGTCTCGCGCGATGCCCTCGGCGGTGAGGCCGAACTCCTCCAGCGTGTATTGATGCGGCGGCCGTCCCTCGCGCGGATTGGTCGCCATGAACGCGCGCATCGCTCCCTCGACCTCGGCGGGAAACGACAGGCCGGCGATGTCATAGATGCGCCGCGCCTGTCCGACCGGGTCCTGCACGGCGTCGAGGAACCACACGTCGACGAAGCGGTCGGGGTGACGATCGCGCACCTCGAGGCAGCGCCGGAGCGCGGTCGCCATCTTGGCGCTCCACTGGCGCGCGACCTCTTGGGGGTCGACGTTCTCGGCGACTAGCACCCAGAGCGCCGTGATCATGCTCGCGAGCGACGGGATCGAATCGACGGGATCGCGGTGGGTCTGCACGATGAGCGCGCCCGGGAACTCCGCGAGCAGCACGTCGGCATACCCGAGGTGATGCGGCGTCTTCAGCACCCAGCGGTCCGCGCGCTGACCGAGCTGCCGCTTCTGCCACTGCAGCAGCTGCAGGAGCTTCCGGAGATAGCGATACGCCGGCGCCTGGTCGTGCGCGTCGAGCCAGTGCCCGTACGACGGCACGTTCGCCGCCGACTCCGGCACGGTGCTGAGAAACGATTGCTCGAGGAGCAGGATCTCCTCGTCGGCCGCCATCGCGTCGAGCGGATGGATCGCGGCGAGTGCGGGCGAGCCGTCGAGCATGGCCTGCACCTCGGCCTTGGCCTGCGCGATGCGGGGATCGTTCGGCCCGAGCGCGCCGCCGGGAAACGGTGCGGGAAACCGGCACTCGAACCAGCGCGCGGAGTAGAGCCGCGGATCCTGCGACAGCGTCCGGTGAAGGAGCGTCGTCCCCGTCCGCGGCAAGCCGACGATGACGATCGGCGCGCCGATCTCCTCGTCGAGGATCTCGGGATGGCGGCGGCACTGGTCCTCGGCGCGGAGGCGGTTCACGAGGAGGTCGACGATGCGGCTCCGCTGCGCCGCACGTCCGAAGTCGAGAAGCCTCGCTTCCTGGTCGAGCGCCGCAAGCAGCACGCGGAGCGGCTCGCGGAACGACTCGTCCCCGAAGTCGTGCAGCTCCGCTTTCGCCCGCGCTTCGGCGAGGATCGACGGCTCGTCCAGGCTCGTGTTCATCTCCATGGGTCGGCGGTCCTTCCGGTCAGCGGAGGCTCGCGCGCGGTACGACCCGCGTCACCGGGTCGACGATCTCACTCGCGCCGATCCAGCGAAAGCACATCGTGCCCTCGGCGTGGCCGGCGGTGTCGAGCCAGTTGGGGCGCCCCGGGTCGCGCGGCGCGATCACGATCGTACAGCGTCCCTCGGCGTCGTACGCGGCCGTGTGCTTGTTCACGTGGGCGCGGTGGTAGCGGTAGTCGATCGACTCCATCCAGTGGTTGTTGATCTGGAGGTTCCAGCTCTCGCAGGGCGGGAGCCGCGGCACCTCGACGACGAGCGCCTCGTCGGGACCGAGCCGGAAGTAGCCATGGTAGTAGTGGATCGTCGGGTCGCCGCCGGCCGCGAGGTAGCGCGCCTGCTCCTGGCGCGGCAGCACGTTCGGCTCCGCGGCGAACCCCGCCGCCCAGTCGGCGAAGACGCGCGCGGTACCCTCGACGAAGCGCGCCGCGTTGGCAAGCCGCGTCGCGACCGTCGCCGGATCCAACGGCTTCGGCGCCGTCGGCGTCGGGTGGCGTGCGATCGCGAGCTCGGCACGGCGCTCCTTCGCGCGATCGAGAAAGGTCTGGCGCACGATCAGCATCGACGTCGCCTCGGTCATGGGCAGCCAATTGCCGTCGTGCGGGGTCGCGCTCACGATCAGCTCGAAGCGGCCGTCGGAATCGACCGCGAGAGCATTGCTGTCGAGGAACCCGGTCGGCGCGAGACCCCCGGTCGAGCCGTAGCCGCCGGCCTTGGTGCTGAACGCGAGGTAGTGCACGGTCCCGCGCGAGCCGCTGACTTTGTACGAGAGACGGCCGTCGAGCGTCGCGTTCTGGTAGAAGTTGTCGGGGTTGTCGGCGCCGATCTTCAGGGTCTCGTGCGAGAGGCTGTAGAAGCCGGGCGCTTCGGGGTCGGCGAACTCGAGACACGATTCGAGCGCCCCGCGCGTGAGCCGAGCCAGGTAGCGATGGCCTTCGGCGCGGGTCAGCGGATCGGCGGGCGCGTCGGGTCGGAGGATCTGCGCGCCGGCGCGCGCCAGCGCCGCGCAGAACGACGACCACGGGTCGTGATCGGGATCGGACGCGCTCATCGCGGGCGCACCGTACGAGCTTCCGTTTCGCGCGGCAACCGGCGCGCGCCCGAAACGTGCGTCAGGGACGCCGCGGCACGTATGGCGATGCGCGCCAGGCGTCGATCATCCGGGGGAGCGGCGTCCCCGCGCGCACGAGGCCGATCTCGTCGCGGTAGCTCGAGCCCCCCGGGCCGCCGTCGAGGCGCATCTTGCCGACGCAGTGCACGATCTCCGCATCCGACACGACGCGCGCCGAGCCGATCGAGAGGTGGCCGAGCCGGATGTTCAGCACGTCGCGGCCCTTGAAGGGCAAGCCGTCGGTCACGAAGAGGAGCTTCTTGCCTGCCGTCGTCGGCGGCGACGCCGCGATGTTCCCGAAGGTCGACACCCGCTTCCCCTGCCGATCGAAGAACTCGACCGCGAAGCGGCGCGGTACCGCGTCGCGATGCCGACACGCGATCATCGTGATGCCGAGGCTCTCGAAGCCGGCGATCTTGGCGGCGCGATAGACGACGCGGCCGAACGGCACCGGCGGCTCGGCGCTCGGCGACGGTGCCGCCGCGATCGTGCAGAGCCACGCCAGCAGCGGAAACGCGAGGGCGCGCACGCGGCTCGTCGTCGACACGCGGCGCGTGTAGCCGGGTGGACGGTGAGCGTCAACGGAGGCCGCGCGGCACGCGAGGCCGGGCCGCCGCGCGCCACGCTGGCGCTAGGCCGCGCAGCATGCACGAAAAGGAAACGCCCCGGCGGTCGGCCGAGGCGTTTCGAGGTTCGCTCGCGGCGAGCGCGAGCACGGCACTGCTTTCCCGGACGTTGTCGTGGGGCGTCGGGGAAACGGACGAACGCGAGAGCTACTGCACCGCCACCAGCGTCGGGCCCGCGTACTTCTTCAGCAGGCGCTCGACCTTCTCGCGCACGATTTCAGGATCGACGACCGGCTTCGCGAGGTAGTCGTCGCAGCCGATCGCGAGCGCTTTCTGCTCGTCGCCGGCCATGGCTTGCGCGGTGAGGGCGATGATCGCGACGCGACGACCGCCGGTCGTCAAGCGAATCCGCTTCGTCGCTTCCCAACCGTCCATCACCGGCATCTTGAGGTCCATGAAGATGAGGTCGGGAGAGTTCTTCTCGGTCATCTCGATCGCCTCGAGACCGTTCTGGGCCTCGAAGATTTCGAAATCGCCGATCTTACGGAGCCGGTAGACGAGAATCCGCCGGTTGTCCTCGTTGTCCTCGACGACCAGGATCTTCTTACGATTCATGGTTGGTGCCTTTCATTGCGGGCGCGCTCCAACACGTTCGACCCTTTTTCTCACTGCGGTGCGCGGCTCGCAGGCCAGTACGCACTCCTCGGCGTCCCAGATTTCGGGAGATGGGCAGCAAGAGCTATGCCGCTAGCCGTGAGGGTGGATACAGGCTATAGACGCGGCCCGCTGGGCTGTCAAAACCGCGAGTTCACTGACTATCCTCGAGGAGCGTCGGGTTCGCGCGTCCCCGTCCGAGCGGCGATGCCGTGACCCGACCTGCGAAAAAATTGACACCGTGACGAGTTCGACTCCTCCCCGTACGCGTTTCGCCCCCAGCCCGAGCGGCTACCTCCACATCGGCGGCGCCCGCACCGCGCTCTTCAACTTCCTCTACGCGCGCCGTCACGGCGGCACGTTCATCCTGCGCGTCGAAGACACCGACCGGGAGCGTTCGACCGACGCGTCGATCGCGGCGATCCTGGAGAGTCTCACGTGGCTCGAGATCGCGTGGGACGAGGGGCCATTCTTCCAGAGCAAGCGTACCAGCGTCTACGTCGCAGAAGCGGAGCGCCTGCTGCGCGAGGGCCGCGCGTACCCGTGCTACTGCCGGACCGACGAGCTCGAGGCGAAGCGCGCCGCCGCGCTCGCTGCGGCGAAGAAGCCCGTGTACGACGGCACGTGCCGTGATCGCACGCCGCAGCCAGGCGACGCGGAACGGCCGCACACGGTGCGCTTTCGCGGGCCGAAAGACGGCGCGACCGTCGTCGACGACCTGGTGAAGGGTCGCGTCGAGTTCCAGAACGCAGAGCTCGACGATCTCATCATCCTCCGCACCGACGGCACGCCGACGTACAACTTCTGCGTCGTCGTCGACGACGCGGAGATGCGGGTCACGCACGTCATCCGCGGCGACGACCACCTCGCGAACACGCCGCGCCAGATCCTGCTCTACCAGGCGCTCGGCTACGGCCTGCCCGCGTTCGGCCACGTGCCGCTCATCCTCGGCCCCGACAAAGCGCGCTTGAGCAAGCGCCACGGCGCCATGTCCGTGATGGCCTACCGCGACCTCGGGATGGTACCGGCGGGCGTCGTCAACTACCTCGCGCGCCTCGGCTGGTCGCACGGCGATCAGGAGGTCTTCACCCGCGCCGAGCTGATTGCGGCCTTCAACCTCGAGGCAATCGGCACGTCGGCCGGCGTCTTCGACCCCGAGAAGATGCGGTGGGTGAACTGGAACCACCAGAAGGGGCTCGCTCCCGACGCGCTCGTCGCGGCTGCACGTCCGTACATCCAAACGGCCGGGCTTCCGGTTCCCGGCGACGACGCGTGGCTCGCAAAGGCGCTCGTGACACTGCAAGAGCGCGCACAGACGCTCGTCGAGCTCGTCGAGAGCGGCCGGTATTACTTCACCGACGAGGTGGCGCTCGATCCCACGGCCGCCAGCAAGTTCCTGACCCCTGCGATCGCGCCGGCGCTCGCGAGCGTCCGCGAGCGACTCGCGTCGCTCGCCCCGTGGACCGTCGAGACCGTGACCACGGCGTTCAACGAGGTGCTCGCGCAGCACGACCTCAAGCTCGGCAAGATCGCGCAGCCCGTCCGCGTCGCCGTCACCGGCGGCACCGCCAGCCCCGGCATCTTCGAGGTCCTGGAGGTGCTCGGGCGCGACCGCACCGTCACCCGCCTCGACCGCGCCCTCGGGAGCATTTCTTGACCACTCGGACGCCCCTCTATAGATACAGGCGACGATTCGATGAGGAGTCGCCTAATTGGTAAGGCACCTGACTCTGGATCAGGGCACTGAAGGTTCGAGTCCTTCCTCCTCAGCTCTGCACGGCAGCACGATCCACGCGTTCCACCTCGGTCCCATCGTCTAGCGGTTAGGACGGCGGCCTCTCACGTCGCAAACGGGGGTTCGATTCCCCCTGGGACCACTTTGTAAGCCCCGGACTACCCGGGGCTTTCTTGTTTGGGCCGGCCGTTTCGAGGCGAAGGTTCCCGCAAGGTTCCCGGTTTCGATGTTTTCGCCGGGCGCCATCCCTACCGCGTGCATCAGCGGCGCGAGCCCACGGTCGGAGATGAAGCGACCGTAGCTGTTCTCGATCATCGCGACCGACGTGCCCACGTACTCCGCGATCGCCTTCAAGTTCATGCCCTGCGTGAGCGCCCACGAGATGAACGTGTGGCGCGTGGCATAGAACTTCCGGCGCCGGATGCTGAGCTTCTTCAACACCGGGAACCACGATTTCTTCGGCCACCACGTCGTCGTGACCGGCCCGCCCTCGGGGTTGCGGAAGAAGTAGGTGTCCAAACCCGCCGGCTGCTCAACCGTGCGCAACACCTCGACGACGTTCGGAAGGAGCGGGATCTCGCGCCGCGACTTCTCGGTCTTCGGCGCCGCCTCGGCATGCTCGTCGCGCGACTTGGTGATCGAGATCGTGCCGCGCTCGAGATCGACGTCGCCGATCCGCAACGCCGCAAGCTCGCCCGGCCGAGCGCCCGTGAAGAACAGCGCGTAGACGAGCGGGAACCATGCGGGCTTCTTCGTCCGGAAGTACTCGAGGATCGCATCGCGCTCCTCGGGCAGGAAGGGATCCGGCTTCTCGCGGATCGTCTTCTGCCAGCGGAGGCGCGTGAAAGGATCGCCGAGGACGACCCCCTGCTCTTCCAACTCCTCGCGCGCGTCGCGGTAGAGCGCTCGGAAATGCCAGTCGATCACGTTCCGTACCGTCTTGATGCTGATCGGTCGGCCCGCACGGTACGCTCGCAGAGCTGGCGTCGGAACTCGCGGAGTCCGCTGACGGTGACGTGATCAAGCGGGACGTCGCCCCAGCGCGGCAGGATGACCGCCTTGAAGTACGTCTCGTGGCGCTTCGCGGTAGAGACGCGCACGTCCGGCGGCTGCTGCCGCTGGATCCAGGCCTCGTAGTATTCGCGAACCGTAGGGGCCTTGCTCAGACCCCCAGCGCGCTCGCTCGTCGGAAGCAACCGCACCGGGCACGCTCCCAAGTGCTTCAGCAACACGGTGTGAATCGGCACCTCGTCCCGAAGATCCTCCGCGATGAGCGTGGCCTTCGCCGTGAGCCGCGCCCGGTTGCGCCCATCGACACCGTCGTCCTTGAGCTTCGTTCCCACGTACGCGTCGCGGCCGCGCCAGCGAATCCGAAGCGTCAAGAACCCGTGTCGGTTGACTCGAACCGTCGCGCTCATCGCGTCACCGCGCTTTCCGTCGCGCCTGCCAGCGGAAATGCTGGTACCAGACGTGACGTCATCATCGCCCTGCTCGAGCCATCTCACGACGGAGCTCCACTTCCAACGACCGTGATCGACACTGGAACGCAGGGTCGGCGGGGCGCCAAGAGGCTGTGGCAAACGGCAGTAGCGGTCCGAACGTCCGATAGCGGGATTTCTGTCAACCAACTCGAGCGAAGACGCCGCTGAAGTTTCCTATCAACCCTCCGTCGGCTCGACTTCACCGGCAGCGACGAATCGCGCACGAAGGTCCGCGCCGAAGTCATGGTGATCGGCGGCATCATCCTGCCGGTGACCGGCGGCATCATCGTGCAAATGCTGCGCACCGATACAGAAATCGAGCGCCATTTCAGCACACTCGTGAGATTCCGGCGAGTATTCACTTGATCTCCGTCGCGAATGTGTCACGACACCGTCGAAGCGCATCGATCGCCGCAAAACCGATGAATCCAACTCCCGAAAATCTTCCCCTACATCGAAAAGGAGAGGCCATGAGAGAGCGCACCACCACCTCAGCATCCAGCAAGCAACGGGTCATGAAGCTTTTGACCCTTTCGCTCATTCTGTTCGTGATCGCAGCGACTTCGCTGGCAGGGCGAGTGGAAGCGGGGATCTTTGGAAGCTTCACGGGCGTGACAGATGTGTCCGGCACTCCGTCCGACTACAATGTTTGCATCCTCACGACGCCGCTTGCGCCCTCCTACGACATATTCGGTACGACCGTGAGTCCAGGGCAAGTACTCTGCCTGCAAGAAACCAGGAACTACGTCGCAGGGGATCTTCATTGCGAAACCGTCCAGCCGGGCCTTTGGAGCATGGACGTGACGCCTGCGAGTGTAGCGGCGGGTACCCACTTCTGCATCGATCCTCCCGCATGTTCCCACTATGCGAACGTCAATACCGCCTCGAATCCGAGTGGGTCGATCCAGGATGCGATCCTCGCGAACCTGCCACCTGGAACCAGCGTGGTCTACACGTTCGATGGAGTGGAAGGACCGCAGGAGCTGATCGGTGGCGCGTCGCCGATACCCGGTTGTACGACGCTCGGGCCAGGCTATGGGCACAGCGAGAGCGTTGCCGCGATGAACGGTTTCCTGGTCGTGCCCACGTCCGCCGGCACCAACGTTACCACGTCGTCGCTCACGACGTTCTTCAACCCGATCACGCAAGAGGAGATCCCGATCGGGGTGGATGTGACGTTCGCGGAGGTGTCGGTCGCCGGCACCACGACCGTGATCGGAAAATCCGCCGACAACGTCCCGTTGGACTCGGAGTTCACGATCTCACGGAATGATTTCCGCACGTCGTTCCTCGACATCTCCACGACGGCGTCGATCACGCCGCCGATCACGGTCTGTATCCACTATCCGGACGCAGATCAGGATGGCTTCATCGACAACACGGCGGTCCCGGAAACCGAGCTCGGGTTCCTGCATGGCGAAGGCGTTCCGGTCACGCTCGTGGACCGAACGACGACGCGCGATCTGAACGGGAATGTCGTCTGCGGTGAAGTCGAGCACCTGTCGCCGTTCGCGGCCGCGCCCGCCACGTCGTCCTCCGCGTGCGGCACTGCCCCGCGCAGCGGCTGCCGTGCTGCGGCCAAGAGCCAGCTCAGCATCGTCCACAATGCCGCGACCCCGTCCAAGGACAAATTGGGTTGGAAGTGGCTGAACGGTGCGGTGACGACGCAGAGCGAGTTTGGTGACCCGAGCGAGAACACCGAGACGGCGCTGTGCGTCTTCGACGGAAACGGCCTGGTCCTCGAGTCGGTCGTCCCGGCCGCAGTGACCACGGGAACACCCGCGAAACCCGCCTGGGTGGCGGACAAGACCGCCGGCTACAAGTTCAAGGACAAGCCCGGCACGAATGGCGGCCTCGTCCAGATCGCCCTCAAGGGCGCCAGCACCGCACCGAAGTCGAAGGTGCAGGTGAAGGGCGCAGGGACGGTGCTGCCCGACCTCCCGCCTACTCCGCTGCAGGGTACGGTGACGGTACAGTTGGTCAACAACAGTCCGCAGGGTGCATGTTTCGAGGGCACCTACAGCGGCGCCCAGCTCCAGCTCAACAGCGGGACGGCGGTCAAAGCCAAGGCTCCCTGAGTACGATCCAAGCCCTGCGGGGAAGAACGGGGCACTGTCTCGTTCTTCCCCGTTCCCGACGATTGCCGCGTAGAAGGTATCGCTCGCAGACGCGGCGACCGTCTGCGCCCCTGCTGCAGCGACCTCTGGGAGAAGAACGACATGAGCGCGAAACGTTCCCCGGTGCTCCTCCTGCTACTCCTGCTACTCGCCGGGCCGTGGGCTGCGAGTGCGGCCGACTACTTTGTCGCCACCACCGGGACGCCGACGGCCTCGGGCACGATCGGCAATCCGTGGAACCTCCAACGGGCGTTGAACGGCACGGCGCCGATCGTTCCCGGCGATACGATCTGGGTACGTGGCGGTGTCTACCTCGGACCGTTCACGTCCTACCTGAAGGGGACGTCGGCGCAGCCGATCGTCGTGCGCAATTACGACAACGAGCGCGTACTCCTCGACTCCCAGTATGCGCAATGTAATCCGTCCAAATGTCCGCCGTCACAATGGCAGGCGCAGAACCCATGGCTCCCCGCCTGCGTACCGGATGGCAACGGGAACGTCGTTCAGGGCGCGAACTATCAGTGCAACAGCTTCGCGGCACGCTGCTCACTGGATCCGGCAACCAATCCGTCCGCATCGCACTTCAGCCTCGCGCGATACGCGCTCGACATCCAGGAGTGCAGTCACGACGTGTGGTTCTGGGGCCTCGAGATGCTGAGTGCCGAAAATGGCGGCCGCATCTCCATACCGCCCGGGTGCTCTGCCTCGAATCCGGCGCCGGGCTGTTGCTGGGTCAACGGCGTCATGCAGCCCGAGTGCGAATCCACGAACGACATCGTGGCGCGAAGCTATGGGGGAGCGATCGACATCAATGGAGACAACATCCGCGTCATCAACTGCTTCCTGCACGACGGCGGAGTCAACATCTCGTGGTTCAACCAGTCGGAGAATAGCGAGGTCTACGGAAGCTTTTCCTTCAACGGGGGATGGTCGAGCGCCCTCCGCGGACACGGCCACGGCACGTACACCCAGAACATCGATTGCACGGATCGGCCGAGCCAGAAGGCCTTTCGTGAGACCGTATTCTTCCACGCCTTCGACCTGGGGGCGATGGCCTTCAGCGGAGGATGCGGCCCGGTTCAGAACTATCTCTACGAAGGGGTCGTGACCTTCAACAATGCGGCGCCTCACAACGCGTTTCTTGCCAACGCCGATCACGCGGTCTTCCCGACCTGGCTGAACGGGCACGGGTACGGAGAGGCCGTGTACCTAGGCTCGCGGCTCGGCACGCGCGCGACGCTCCGTAACGTCTATACCTTCAACAACGAGCTGGAGGATCCCATGCGCTATTCCACCGCCATCCGCGTGGACGGCGCCGGAAGACCCGTCTCGGAGCTGTCGGTGGAGAACAGCGTGTTCACCGGCACCTACAGCCCCGTCGCGCTGTATGACATCGCGATGCTGCGTTTCGTCGGCAACAAGGTCGTGGCCGGCGTGCTGCCCGACGACCCGCCCTACGGCGTCATCTCCTTCTACGCGCCGGGCGAACACATGACGGCGCACTTCCCCAACTACCTCATCGATCAGAACAGCTATTACCGCTACGCCGGGCCGGTCAAAATGGCCGTTCGCAATAGCACGGCGAGCACCGACACCGCCGTGCCCTTCGCGACGTGGCAGAGCAGCTACGGCTGGGATCAAGGCGGCACTGCCGCGACCGGCCTGCCGACGACGAACTGGGTATATGTGCGGCCGAATGCCTACGAAGCGGGCCGCGCCCACGTCGTCGTCTACAACTGGGAAGATATGGCGTCGGTGTCCGCCGATCTGTCGAACATCGGTTTGAACGACGGACAGGCCTTCAAGGTCTACAACGTCCAGAGCTTCAAGTCGGACCTCGACGTCAACAATCCCGACTACTACGGCAACGTCGTCGGCAGCGGCACGTTCAGCGCGTCCAGCCCGACGGTCTCCATAGCGATGAAGAACCCGGTCGACGCGGTGGCGACTTCGCCGATCGGCGCCCCGTACACGGTTCCTTCATCCCTGCCGCGCTTCGGCCTGTTCCTGGTACTCGGCCAGTGAGGGAGCCAGTCATGCGAACGATCAGACTCATCACGATCATCGCGCTGCCCGCCCTCGCCGGCAATGTGGCGGCAGCCGACTACTATGTGGCAACGACCGGTTCGGCCGCAGGCAACGGCAGCCTCGCGGACCCGTGGGATCTGCAAACGGCTTTGAGCCATCCGCCGGCGCTACAGCCGGGAGACACGCTCTGGGTGCGCGGCGGAACCTACGTCGGAGCGCACACGTCCTTGCTCGCTGGTTCGAGCACTCAACCCATCACTGTGCGGAGCTATCGGCGCGAGCGTGTGATCGTCGACTACGCCAACAACACCAATTGCAATCCGGGCGAGCCGAGCGATTGCAGCGCCAACAACAAGCGCTGCAACGCACTGACGGTGCCCGCCTGCAGCCACGATGTCGTCTTCCGCGACCTCGAAATTCTGAGCTCGGAAGCCGGTGGACGCGTCAGTGTGCCGGCCGGCGGCTGCACACAAGCGCCGAATTGCTGCTACGTCGACGGCAACGCGCCGCCGCTCAAGGCGGAATGCGGCCCCGCTCCGAGCGGCATCGCAAGGGCGCAATGGAACCCCCTGCAGGTGCTCGGCAAGAACATCAAGCTGATCAACTGCGTCGTTCACGACGGCGGCACCGGCATCACCAGCGAACAGCTCGCCGTGGACACCGAGATCTATGGCGCGCTCTCGTTCAACAACGGATGGGTCGATCCTGCCGCTGGGCACGGACACGGCGCCAACGTGGAGAACGTTCACGTGAGCTGGAATCCGAGCCACAAGCTCGTGCGCAACTCGGCGTTCTGGAACAACTTCGGCGATGGGTATCACAGCAGCGCCGATTGGGGAAAATTTGCGAGCAACCTGGTGCTCGAGAACATCGTCTCCTTCAACAACGGCGCTCCGGCGGCCGCGTTCTATGCGGCCGCACCGGGGACGTATCCCACGCAGCAGGGAGTCCGGTTCGGCAACCTCGTCCTGGAGAGCAAGGAGATGCTCGAGTTGGACACCATCCGCGGTTGCCGGCTGTACCACCCGATGACGACCGCACCGACGGGTGGCCGCATTGGCGCTTCTGGGTTCGAGGATATCGGGCTGATGGCCGGCGATGTGATCGTGGAAGACAGCTACTTCGCCAGCGCCGGCACCCCTCTCTATCTGGAGCGCATCGGGACGCTGCGTCTTACCGGAAATACGCTGGTCGGCGGCGCGACGCCGGCGGTGGGAGATAGCGAAGCCGTCCTTCGCGTGGTCAGGCGCGAGTGCAACAGCCTGCTCGAAGCGTATTCGCCGATCCCGTACAGCCTGGCGATCGACTACAACGCCTATTATTTCAACGGCAGCGGAACGACGCCTTTCCTGTTCGAGAGCGACAGCGCGCATCGCTACGACTTGGCAGGCTGGAAGAGCGCGATCCGAAACGGTGACACCTATTTCGACACGACCATTGTGCGCGACGCGAGCAGCACATACAGCGCCGCGCTGCCATCGACGAATGCCGTTTTCGTGCAACCGAACGTCTATGAGCCCGGCCGCGCGCTGGTTGCCGTCTACAACTGGCAGAACCTCGCGAGCGTTTCGGTGAACCTCGCCACGGCCGGTCTCGCCGCCGGCCAGTCCTTCAAGATCTACAATCTGCAGGCATTCCAGAATTCGGGGAGCACGGACTACTTCGGCACGATCGTCGCCACCGGCACCTACAATCCGGCCCAACCATCGATCAGCGTGCCGATGACCGACGCCACGGTGACTGCGCCGATCGGCTTTCCGTACGCCGTGAGCTCGACGCTCCCGCAGTTCGGTGCATTCCTCGTACGCAGCACGCCGTGCGGCGATGGAGTGTTCGACAGCGGGGAAGCGTGCGACGACGGAAATCTCATTGCCGGCGACGGTTGCACACCGGCGTGTGCGGTCGAGCAATGCTGGACGTGCAGCGGGGCACCGTCCGCGTGCTCGCCGCTTTCGAACGGGACCGCCTGCGACGACGGTCTGTACTGCAACGGAGTCGAGACATGCGTGGCAGGGGTCTGCCAGCACCCCGGCGATCCATGCGCGGGCGGCCCGGCTTGTCAGACCGCATGCAACGAAACGGCGAACGATTGCCTGAATCCCGCAGCGAGCCCCTGTCCGCCCGACGCGAACCCGTGCACCGACGACGTCTGCAACGGCAGCGGCTCGTGCACGCACCCCGCCAACACGGCGCCCTGCAGCGACGGCAACGCCTGCACCGTGGGCGACGTTTGCAGCGGGGGTATTTGCCAGGCTGGGCCGCCACTCGCGTGCGACGACGGGCTGTTCTGCAACGGCGTGGAAACATGCTTCGCAGGGAACTGCCAGCATTCGGGGAACCCGTGTGCCGGCGGAATCCCCTGTCACAACGGATGCAACGAGGCGGCGGACAATTGTCTCAACCCCGCCGGAAGCCCCTGCCCCATCGACGCGAATCTGTGTACCGCCGACGTGTGCGATGGCAACGGCATGTGCACACACCCCGCGACCACGGAGCCATGCGACGACAACGATGCGTGCACTACCGGCGATACCTGCAGCGGGGGTGTGTGCCAGAGCGGACCCCCTACTAACTGCAATGATGGCAGTCCGTGTACGCAGGATAGTTGTGATTCGATCTCGGGCTGCCTGAACGCTGCCGTTCCGGTGCCGAACTGTGAACCCGCCGACAAGACGCAATTTAGCTTCAAGGAGGGCAAGACCGACGCGTTCGACAAGCTCCAGTTCAAGTGGACGAGCGGCCTCGCCACGCCGTCGCAGCTGGCCGATCCGACGACGGACGCGAATTATTCCCTTTGCGTCTACGATGCGGCCGGATTGGTGTTGGAAGCTGTGGTGCCAGCAGGCGGTGCCTGCAAGACCGTCGTTTCGTGGTGCGCTGCGGGCGACGGATACAAGTACAGCAACAAAGGCGGCACCCACGACGGCATCAACGCGCTCCAGCTCAAGGGCCATGCAACGGATCCCAAAGCAAAGGTCCAGCTGAAGGGTAAGGGTGTGAATCTGCCCGATCCGACACTCGAGCTCGCCGAACCAGTCACGGTCCAGATGATGAACGACGCGACGGGTTGGTGCCTCGAGACCGAGTTCGCCGGTCCGCAGATCCGGAGCAACGATGGCGACGAGTTCAAGGCGAAAACTCCGTAAGGGTAAGAGCGCTCAGACCTCGTAAACGCTGATGACCGGGCTGCTCGAAGAGGACGGCCATGTGGTCGGCCGAATTGGGACCGAATCGGCACGTCGTGCCCAGCCCGAGTTGCTCGCTGTGGCAAACGGCAGTAGCGGTCCGAACGTCCGATAGCGGGATTTCTGTCAACCAACTCGAGCGAAGACGCCGCTGAAGTTTCCTATCAACTCGCATCCCGATCTTCGTGTGCGCCGGCGTCCCGGGGCCGCGGGTGCCCATGGGCTGTCAGGACGTCGCGCTGATCGACGAGGTCTGCTGGTTCTTCCCCGAGCTGCGCTTCGTGACGCGCCACGGCTGCGAGCCGTGGACCGAGCTCATGGTGAAGCTCATGCTCAAGTACCCGAACCTCTACTACTCGACGAGCGCGTTCGCGCCGCGCTGGTACCCGCAGGCCATCGTCGACTTCGCCAACACGCGGGGCGCGGACAAGATCCTCTACGCCGGCTACTTTCCGATGGGCCTCACGCTCGAGCGCATCTTCGCCGAGATGCCGCACGTGCCGTTCCGCGACCACGTGTGGCCGAAGTTCCTCCGCGAGAACGCGGTGCGGGTACTCAAGCTGTCAGCCGTGCGCAGAGAGATGAGCGCATCGGTCGCTCCACCTCGAGACGAGGGCCGGTGTCATTGAAAACGTCAGTGCGGAGCAGGCGAACTGCTCGAGTTGACCTCGGTTGGGAAGTTTGACTACGTGAGGACCGCGCGTCGTTTCGTCCGCTGCGGCTCGGAACCATCGAGCCCCCATCGAACCCTGAGGTGCCTCCGATGCGAACATTCGCTCGTGTTGCGTTGCAGCTCGGGGTCACGCTCGCCGTGGCGGGCACTGCGCCCGTCGCAGCGCAGACGGTGAATCCGTGCGTCGCCAAGAAGCTCACGTGCGTTTCGGCACTCGCCGTCGCCCACGACCGCTGCTTCGCGAAGGCCGCGAAAGCCGGAACGGCGCTCGATCCCATCTGCACGCAGAAGGCGCGCGACAAGTTCGCGGGCCCGAAGGGCTGCATCGCGAAAGCGGAACGCAAGGCCGGCTGTCTCACGACCGGCGATGCCAACGCGCTGGCGACGGCGGTCACGGGCTTCGTCGACGATCTCGTCGCAGCGCTCGACCCGGGCTTTCCGACGGGCCTCAAGAACAAGTGCACGGCGGGAAAGCACGGCTGCGTCGCGACCAAGGTGAAGGCACTGCTCCAGTGTCACGTGAAGGCGGCGAAAAAAGGCGTCCTCGACCCGACCTGCACCGCGAAGGCGATGGCCAAGTTCGACGGCGGCAGCAAGCCCGCGAAGGCGTGCTTCACGAAGCTCGAGCAGAAGCCCGGCTGCGTGACGACGGGCGATCGCGCCGCGCTCGAGATCCTCGCGGACGAGTTCGTGCGCACCGTGGTCTGCGCGCTCGACGTGGCCGCGCCGGCATGCGCCTTCGCAACCCCAACCGCGTCGGCGGTCGTCACGCCGACCGGTACGCCGGGAGCTCCGAGCGCGACCCCGAGCGCCACCCCGAGTCCGTCGCCGTCGCCCGAGACGCTGCCCCCGGATGACGTGACGATCGCACCGCCGGTCGATCCGGGCGTCGCCGCGACGATCGCCGACGCGACCGAGTTCCTCTACACCGGTGCCGACCCGATCCAGACCGGGGTCGCGCCCGCCACCATCGACCCGACGCGCGTCGCGGTCATCCGCGGGCGCGTGCTGACGCGCAACGGCCAACCGCTTCCCGACGTCGTGGTGACGATCTTGAATCACCCCGAGCTCGGGCAGACGCTCACCCGGGAGAACGGCGTGTTCGACCTAGCCGTCAACGGCGGGGGCCAGCTGGTCGTTTCCTACAGCCGCACCGGATTCTTGAACGCGCAGCGGCAGATCTACGCGCCGTGGAACGACTACGCGATCGTGCCGAACGTCGTGCTGATCCCGCTCGATCCGCAGGTCACCGCCGTCGATCTCACGGCGGCCATGCCGATGCAGGTCGCGCGCGGCAGCATGGCGAGCGACGCCGACGGCGATCGGCGAGCGACCGTGATGTTCCCTGAGGGCGCGACCGCCACCATGGTCTTCCCGAACGGCAGCACGCAGCCGCTCACGAACCTCAGCGTCCGCGCCACGGAGTACACCGTCGGCGCGAACGGACCCGCGGCGATGCCGGCGGAGCTGCCCGCGACGAGCGGCTACACCTACTGCGGCGAGCTCACCATCGACGAGGCCCTCGCAGCCGGCGCCGCGGACGTCCAATTCAGCGTCCCGCTGCCGTTCTACGTCGAGAACTTCCTCGACTTTCCGATCGGGATGGACGTGCCGCTCGGCAGCTACGACCGCCGCCGCGGCGTCTGGATTCCCGAAGAGACCGGCAAGGTGATCAAAATTCTCGGCGTCACGGGAAACTTGGCCGACGTGGACAGCGACGGGGACGGGGCCGCCGACTCGCCCGCGACGCTCGCGGCGCTCTCGTTCACCGACGTCGAACGCCAGCAGCTGGCGACGCTCTACGCCCCGGGCCAGAGCGTGCAGCGCATGCTGATCACGCATTTCACTCCGTACGACGCCAACATGCCGGTCGTGCCACCAGAGGATGCCGAATTTCCGAAAGAGGATCCGGAACCCGACGATCGCCTGGATGAGCAGTGCACGCTGTCGGGGAACTCGGTCATCGAGTGCCAGAGCCAAATCCTCGGTGAGACGATCGGCGTCGTCGGCACCGGTTTCGACCTGCACTACCAAAGCGATCGAGCACGCGGCTATCTCGCCGCGAACACGCTCGAGATTCCGTTGAGCGGTGCCAGTCTGCCTGCCAGCCTCGTGGGTATCGAGCTCGAGATCGAGGTCGCGGGGCGGCACTTCGCACGGAGCTTTCCCCCGACACCCAATCAGCGGACCACGTTCACCTGGGACGGCAAGGACGCGTACGGTCGGTTTCTCGATGGACCGCAGCCGATCACGGTCAACATCAGCTACGTCTACCCGGCGGTGTACGCGGAAGCGGACACATTCGCCGCGCCGGCAAGTAGTGCCGTGACGGTCGTGCCGTCACGGGAGCAAGTGAAGCTCACGCGCATCGCACCACTCTTCATCGGCACCTTCCGTGCGCCATCGGCCGGGCTC
Source organism: Polyangiaceae bacterium (assembly GCA_031400185.1). Taxonomy (GTDB): domain Bacteria; phylum Desulfobacterota; class Binatia; order UTPRO1; family UTPRO1; genus UTPRO1. Next base: position 1,857 of record JANNPN010000063.1, on the reverse strand, counting down.
GGCGGCTGGACGCTGAGGCCGCATCATGCCTACGCCGCGACCACGCAGGAGCTCTTCCGCGGCGACGGCCGGCGCGAGAGCGCGAGCGCAGAAGATGCGGTCGGGCCGATCATCACCAGAGTCGCCGGAACAGGCTCGCCGACCAGCGGCTTCAGCGGCGACGGCGGTCCCGCAACCGAAGCGCAGGTGCTTCCGCAAGGAATCGCCGTTGCTGCCGATGGCAGCTTCTACATCGCCTCTCCTGTCTTCCACCGTGTTCGCCGGGTGGGACCCGACGGCATCATCGACACGGTGGCGGGAAACGGCATGCAGTGCTCTCCGGGAACGGGGGTGTGCGGCGATGGTGGCCTCGCGACGCAAGCGCAGCTCAATCTGCCGCAGGCAGTGGCCGTCGGCGCAGACGACAGCCTCTACATCGCCGAAATCGGCAGCAACCGCGTCCGCAAAGTCGATCCCACGGGAACCATCACGACCATCGCCGGTACGGGTGTCGCAGGATTCAGTGGCGACAACGGTCCTGGGCCACTGGCTCAGCTCAACAATCCGCAAGCGCTGGCGATCGGGCCCGACAGCGCCCTCTACACCGCGGATACGTTCAACAACCGCATCCGTCGGGTCGGACCGGACGGCATCATCACGACCGTGGCCGGCGGCGGAACGATGTGCATCGGCACAGTGTGCGGCGACGGCGGGCCGGCGACCGAAGCGGTGATCCAATCCGCCGTAGGGGTGGCCGTCGGGCTCGATAGCAGCCTGTACATCTTGGATAACGGTGCCCAGCGCATCCGTCGCGTCACTCCGGATGGCATCATCCGAACGGTTGCCGGCGGCGGAACCGGAACTGGCTCTCTGGCCGACGGCATTCCGGCTACCCAGGCACAAATCGCGTCGTCCGCCGTCGCCGTCGGCACCGACGACACCGTCTATCTCCTCGACTTTCCGCGTTCCCGCCTCCGCGCCTTTCGTCCTAGCGGGGCGATCAACACGCTCGCCGGATCGGTGGGCGGTTTTTCGAACGGCGACGGCGGCCCGGCCCGGCCCGTCGAGCCATCATCGGCGTCTTTAACAGCGTCGGCCTGGCGGTCGGCCCGGATGGCAGCGTGTACTTCGCAGAGCAAACCGCGCGCGGCGTTCGCCGCATCGCGCCGATCGCCGAGCGCTTCATCAACGGCGAGCTGGTGGTCCCAGCTGTCGACGGGACCGAGGTCTACCTCTTCACGGCGAGCGGCCGGCATCTGCGCACCGTGGATGCGTTCACCGGTACGCTCCTCTACCAGTTCGCGTACGACTCCGCCGGCCGGCTGACGACGGTCACCGACGGCAGCAACAAGGTCACGACCGTCGAGCGCGACGCGCAAGGCGAGCCGATCGACATTCTCGGCCCCTTCGGCCAGCGTACACTGCTCGACCTCGACGCCGACGGCAATCTGTCGACGGTGACCAACCCGTCCGATGAGGCCTTTCAGCTCGACCACACCGCCGGCGGCCTCCTCACCAGCGTCACGCAGCCCGGCGGCCAGACCTCCGGGTACGGTTACGACGACCGCGGCCGGCTCACCTCCGCCACCGACCCCACCAACGCCACCAAGACTCTCAGCCGCAGCGGCACGAACGAGGATCACACAACCGCTTCGATCAGGCGCTCCTGGCGCCGCGGCCGGAGCGCGGGACGGGGCGGCTGCGCTTCACCGCGGTCGGGCTCACCGCAAAGCTCGAGGGCACGTTCACCGCGCCGCCGGAGCGGATCGTGCGCGCCGAGTACGCGGACCCCGACGGCGAGCCGGCCTGGTGCCACAACTCCTGCGCGGCCGACCTCCGGCTGACCCTGTCGCGGCGCGTGCGCGGGCGGTGGAAGGT
>JANNPN010000191.1:0-45559 GCA_031400185.1 Polyangiaceae bacterium | reverse complement strand
CGCACACGCGAGGTGCGGCTCCCCGAAGCCATCCCCGACCCGCCCGCCTGCTGCATCATCCCCTTATTCTAAATCTTCTCGATGCCGTCGGGGTTCGGCACGGCGACGCTGTGCGCCGGCGATGGTCCGGGTTCGACGCATCGGCGGCGGGTGCCGGTTGACGGTTGCCGGGCAACCCACTTAGAAAGCGCCGTCACCGGCCGACCCGGCCAGCACCACGCAGTCACGACGCATACAAAGGAGTTCGACCCCCCATGTCGCTGCTGAAGCTCCTCGGATGGGCGGAGGCCTCACCACCGCCGGAGCGCCTTGCCGCCACGATCCAGGCGCGCCTCGGCGAGCTCCCGCCGGCGCGGGCGGAGTTCCTGGCGGCGTTCGCGGGGCTGCTCGTCCGCGTCGCCTACGTGGACCGCAGCATCTCCGAGGCCGAGCGGGGCGTGCTCGCCCCCCTGCTCGCCGCCAATGCCGGGCTCCCGGCGGCCGAGGCCGAGACCATCATGGAGATCGTCGCCCGCCAGGCCGCCACCCTCGAGGGCATCAGCTACGCGTCGCTGACCCGCGCCTTCAACGCGATCGCGACCGCCGAGGAGAAGGAGCGTCTCATCGATTGCCTCTTCGCCGTCGCCACTGCCGAAGGCTCGATCTCGCTCGTGGAGGACGAGGAGGTCCGTGCCGTCGCCCGCGCCCTCCTCCTGTCGCACCAGCAGCTGATCGCCGTCCGGAGCCGCTACAAAGAGCAGCTCGAGGTGATCCTGGCGGCGCGCCAGGCGCGCGGCATCTGACCCGACATCGTGAGCCATCCCTTTCGTTTCTACGCGGCGGAGATCTCCTACTTCTCGGCCAAGGTCCGTCCCGCGCTCCGCGCGAAGGGCGTCCACTTCACGGAGCTGCTGCCGGACTACCGCGGCGTCATCCTGCCGCGTACCGGCCTCGCCTTCATCCCGATCGTGATCACGCCCGAGGACGAGACCTGGCAGGACACCAGCACGATCCTCGACCGGCTCGAGGCGCGCGTCCCGACGCCGGCGCTCTACCCGACCACGCCCGCGCAACGCGTCGCCGCGTACCTCGTCGAGCTCTACGCCGACGAGTTCATGCTGCTCCCGGCGATGCACTACCGGTGGAGCTTCCCCGAGAGCATCGCCAAGGCGCGTGCCGACTTCGCCGCGATGGCGCCCGAGCCCGAGGCGGCGACGCGCTTCGCGAGCCGCATGCAAGGCACGCTGCCGTTCCTCGGCGTCACCCCCGCGACGATTCCCGCGGTCGAGGCCCACCTGGCCGACCTGCTGGACGCGCTCTCGGCGCACTTCGCGGTCCATCCCTTCCTGCTCGGCGCCCGCATGTCGCTCGCCGATTGCGCGCTCATGGGTCCGCTCTACGCCCACCTCTACCTCGACGCCGTACCGGGCCGCCTCCTGCGCGAGCGCGCGCCGCTCGTCGGGCGCTGGATCGAGCGCATGAATCATCCCGATCCCGACGCCCCGGGGGATTGGCTCCCCGACGACGCGCTCGCCCCGACCCTCCGGCCACTCCTCGACTTGATCGGCCACGACGCGGTCCCGCTGATCCTCGCCGGTCTTCAGGCGTTCGAGGCGTGGGCTGCCGCGCAGCCCCCCGACCTCGTCGAGCCGCCGCGCGGCGTCGGCGGCCACGAGTCGACGCTGCGCGGGGTCGCCATGCAGCGCTTCACGAGCGCCTACACGCCGTGGATGGTGCAGCGCCCGCTCGACGCGTATCGGGCCCTCGACGATGCGGGACGCGCGGCGGTCGACCGTGCGCTCGCCGGCACCGGGTGCGACGCGCTCTTCGCGCATCCCTCGAAACGACGCGTCGGCAAGCGCGGCTTCACGCTCGTCGTGGAACCCACGGAAGCAGCGCGATGACGGCGGAGACGCTCGCGACCTTCGATCAGGCGATCGCCGACGCGATGGTGAAGGCGCACGTCGCGCCGGGCGGCTTGCCGGGCTACCTCGGGATCCGCTTCGAGTCGCTGACCGCGGGGCGCCTGGTCGCGACGATGGCGGTCCGCGAGGAGCTCCTGACCCCGCTCGGCGCCATGCACGGCGGCGTCATGGCGGGGTTCGTCGACCACACCCTCGGCTGCGTGCTCTATCCGCTCATGCGGCGCGGGCAGTGGGCGGCGACGACCGAGTTCAAGTTGAACTACCTCCGCGCCATCAAGAGCGGCACGCTCACCGCCGAGGCGACGGTGCTCACCATGGGTCGGCGCTCGGCCGTCGTGCGGGTCGACGTGACCAACGACGGCAAGCTCGCGTGCGTCGCGCAGGGCACCCTCCTCGTCTCCGACCCGCCGACGTCCAAGTAGCCATTGCCGCCGGCGCGGGCGGCGCTCGAACAAGAGGCAGCAAACCCGCCCCCCGGACACCGCCGACGCCCGACCCGGCACGACGCCGCCATGGGGCGATCCGTGGCACCCGGCTTGCTCCGTGCCGTGTTCGTGGCAGCGTGATCGGCATGATCGGCCTCGTCCTCACCGCAGGCGGCGCCCGTGGGGCGTATCAAGCGGGGGTGCTGAAGCGCCTCGGAGAGATTCCGGCGTTCGCGAGCCGGCCGTCGCCGTTTCCGATCGTCGTCGGCGCCTCCGCGGGTGCCATCAACGGCACGATGATCGCCGCCGGCAGCAGCGACTTCCGGAGCGCCACCCGCCGGCTGGCTGAGCTCTGGGCCGAATTGCAGGTCCAAGACGTCTTTCGGACGGACCTCTACGCTCTCGGCATGGGCGCGGCGCGCTGGCTCCGCGACCTCTCGCTCGGCGGCGTCCTCGGCGGCGGCGGGGCGTGTGCGCTACTCGACGCGACCCCCCTCGAAGGGTTTCTCAACCGCCATCTCCGCCTCGGCGGCATCCGCGACGCGATCCGCGACGGCCATCTCTTCGCGGTCGCGATCGCCGCGACCAGCTATCACTCGGGCCGGTCGTTCATCTTCGTCGAGGGCCGGCCCGGGCATCCGGTGTGGGTGAAGAGCCGGCGGGTCGTACGGCCGGTCGAGCTCGAGGTCGACCACGTGCGCGCCTCGGCGGCAATCCCGATCGTGTTCCCGCCGGTCGCAATCCGTTCGGCGGGGACCGAGGTGTACTTCGGCGACGGCGGGCTCCGCCAGGTGACGCCGCTCAGCCCCGCGATCCGGCTCGGCGCCGAGCGCGTCTTCGCAATCGGCGTCCGCTCGCAGACCGCGGCCGCGCGGCTCTCGAACGCCGAGCTCGGATCGGCCGCGCGCGACGGAGAGCGCTTCGAGCGTGTGCTCGGAGCCGAGGATCAGAGCGCGTCCGGCGGGGTGCACCGCATCCCGCCGCCGCCACTCGCCCAGATCTGCGGCGTCTTTCTGAACGCGATCTTCCTCGATCACCTCGACACCGACATCGACCACTTGAAGCGCATGAACGAGCTCATCCTGTCGTACCAGGGCCGTCCCGCCGAGCCCGGCGCCCTCCGCGAGCCGATGCGCGTCGTCACGCCCTTCACGATCGGACCGTCCGAGGACCTGGCCCTCGTCGCCGAAGCGTGCGCGCACCGCATGCCGCGCATCCTCCGCCACGTGATGGACGGGCTCGGCACACCCGACGCGCAGAGCGCCGATCTGATGAGCTACCTGCTCTTCGACGGCTCCTACACGCGCACGCTGATCGACATCGGCTACCGCGACGCCGCGGCGGCGATCGACGAGCTGGAGCACTTCGTCCGCACCGACGCCGCGACCGTCGCCGCGTAGGCCGTTCCACAGTTTTTTCTTGTACGGCCGTACGCATCGGTGCTAGGGGTCCCCTAGTGCCGTGACTTCCTCGGCGAAAGGCGTGAGCCCAGCCGACGCAGCCCCCAGGAGATTCGCATGCGTGCTCTCTTCGTCGCGACGTTGTTGCTCGCCGTCCTGACCGCGGATGCGGCCCACGCCGCCTCGACCTTCACCACCTTCGAGACCGGGCAGGTCCGGCCGCTCGCGCAGTCCCCCGACGGCGCGCGGCTCTTTGCGATCAACACGCCCGACAACCGCCTCGAGATCTTCGACGTCGGCGCCGGAACGCTCACCAAGGTCGGCTCGGTCCCCGTCGGACTCGAGCCGAGCGCGGTCGCCGCGCGCACCAACGACGAGGTGTGGGTGGTGAACCACCTCTCCGACAGCATCAGCATCGTCGACGTGTCGGCGCCCGCAACGGCCCGCGTCGTCCGGACCCTGCTCGTCGGCGACGAGCCGCGCGACCTCGTCTTCGCGGGACCCGGCGGCACCCGCGCGTTCGTCACCACCGCCCATCGCGGCCAGAACACGCCGCTCCACCCGACCATCTCGACCGTCCTCAACACGCCCGGCATCGGCCGCGCCGACGTGTGGGTGTTCGACGCGACCGACCTCGGCGCAACGCTCGGCGGCACGCCCGAGACGATCGTCACGCTCTTCGGCGACACGCCCCGGGCGCTCGCGGTCAGCCCCGACGGCACGCGCGTCTACGCCGCCGTCTTCCACTCCGGGAACCGCACGACGGCGCTCGCCGAGGGCTTCGTCGTGAACGGTGGTTCCAGCGCCTCGGGTCCGCTCGACTGCAGCGCACCTCCCGGCGGATTGCCGGCGCCGAACCGCAACGTCCAGAACATCGCCGGCCCCGAGGTCGGGCTGATCGTCCAGCACGACGGCACGCATTGGCGCGACGAGCTCGGGCGCTGTTGGGACGCGGCGGTTCGGTTCGCGCTGCCCGACAAGGACGTCTTCGCGCTCGACGCGACCGCGAACCCGCCGGTGCCCGTCGCCGGGCCGACCGGGTCCGTGAGCGGGGTCGGCACGATCCTCTTCAACATGGCCGTGAACCCGGTGAGCGGGAAGGTCTACGTCTCGAACCTCGACGCCTTCAATCGCGTCCGATTCGAAGGCGAAGGCACGGTCGCCGCGGCCGCCAAGCCTCCGGGTGAGCCCGCGTCCGTCCGCGGCCACTTCATCGAGAACCGCATCACCGTGCTCGACGGCGGGCCGCCGAAGATCCGCCACCTGAACAAGCACGTCGACTACGACACCTGTTGCGCGCCGATCCCAAACGCCGAGAACGACACCAGCCTCGGCTTCCCGCTCGGCATGGCGGTCACGAGCGACGGCGCGACCCTCTACGTCGCCGGCTTCGGCTCGAGCGAGGTCGCGGTCTACAGCACGAGTGCGCTCGAGAACGACACGTTCGTGCCGAGCACCAACGATCAGCTGCCGGTGAGCGGCGGCGGACCGACCGGTCTCGTCCTCGACGAGGCTCGGTCCCAGCTCTACGTGCTGACGCGCTTCGACAACGCGATCTCGGTCCTCAGCACCGGCACGGGCGAGGAGCTCGCGCACACCGCGCTCTACAACCCCGAGCCTGCGAGCGTCGTCACGGGACGCCAATTCCTCTACGACACGACGCTCAGCTCGAGCCACGGCGACTCGGCGTGCGCCGGTTGTCACATCTTCGGCGACTTCGACAGCCTCGCCTGGGATCTCGGTGACCCCGACGGGACGGTGCTGACCAACCCCGGACCCTTCACGCTCGGGCCGTTCATCAACCCCGACTTCCATCCGATGAAGGGCCCCATGACGACGCAGAGCTTGCGCGGCATGGCCAACCACGGACCCATGCACTGGCGCGGGGATCGCACCGGCGGCAACAACGGGGGGAGCTCGCAGCCCAACGGCGGCACGTTCAACGAGGACGTCGCATTCAAGAAGTTCAATCCCGCGTTCGTCGGCCTGATCGGCCGGAGCCAGGAGCTCACCCCGGCCGAGATGCAGAAGTTCACCGACTTCATCCTGCAGGTCACGTACCCGCCGAACCCGATCCGCAACCTCGACAACTCGCTCACGCCCGAGCAGGACGCGGGCCACGATCAGTACTTCGGCGGCATCTCCGACACGGTCTTCAACTGCAACGGCTGCCACACGCTCGATGCCGGGGCGAATCCCACGGCCAGCGCGCCGGGCTTCTTCGGCGGCGACGGGCGCTCGACCTTCGAAGGCGAGACCCAGATCTTCAAGGTCCCGCACCTCCGGAACATGTACCAGAAGGTCGGCATGTTCGGGCTCGGCGTCCCGCAAGGCGGCGGCGCGGGCTTCACGGGGGATCAGGTGCGGGGCTTCGGCTTCCTGCACGACGGCGCGGTCGACACGCTCTTCCGCTTCCACAGCGCCGCGCTCTTCGGCCAGAGCATGACCAACCCGGGCGGCTTCGCGAACGACACCCAGCGCCGCAACATGGACGCGTTCATGATGGCGTTCGACTCGAACCTGGCGCCGATCGTGGGGCAGCAGATCACCCGCACCGCCGCCAACGGCGCAATCGTGGACCCGCGCATCACGCTCCTCGAGCAGCGCGCCGACGCCGGCGAGTGCGATCTCGTCGCCAAGGGCATGGTCGGCGGCGTGATGCGCGGCAGCCTCTACGTCGGGCTCGGCACCTTCGTGACCGACCACAGCACCGACCCCACGCTGACCGCCGCGGCGCGGCGGGCCCGCGCCGCGACGGCCGGGCACGAGGTCACGTTCACCTGCGTCCCGCCCGGGTCGGGCACGCGGATCGGGATCGATCAGGACGGCGACGGCGCGGCCGACGGCGACGAGCTCGATGCCGGTACCGATCCGACGGACGGTGGGAGCACGCCGATCGATGCTCCGACGATCTGCCGCGACCTGACCCCCGTCGTCTTCAAGCGCGCCACGTTGACCGACAAGAACGGCGGGCTCTCGCTCACGGCCGAGATCGACCTCGGGCAATACGCGCTCGAGGACCTGAACGTCGTCGCCAGCGACGGCGACGGCCTCATCACGAGCAAGTCCGCACCCGGTACGAGCGTCGAGCCGAAGAGCGCCACTCTCTATCGCTATCGCGCGCCGACCGGTACCGACGGCCTGAGGACCATCACGCTGCGCGAGAGCCGCAAGGTCGTCGGGCAGTACAAGGTGACGCTGCGCACCGTCCGGGCCTGGAATCCGGGTGCGGCCAATTCCACCGCGGCGACGACGCAGATCACGTTCAACGTCGGCGGCCGCTGCTTCCGCGGCGCCGCCACGAAGGTCAAATGAGCGCCCGCTTCACGGGATCAGCAGCACCTTCCCGACGTTCGCGCGGCCCTGCAGGTACGCGTGGGCGGCGGCGGCGTCCGTGAGCGCAAACGTCTTCGCGATCGTCGGCCGGACGTGGCCGTCGCGCGCGTAGTCGAGCACCTTCTCGAGGAACCCGCGGAGCCGGTCCATCTCGTCCCAGAGATGGCCGAGGTTGAACCCGAGCACGCCGTGGTTCTCGTTCATGAGGCGGACGAAGCCGAAGCGCGGCATCCGCGCCAGCTGCCAGAGCGCGGGGAGCACGCGCCGCTGCGTGTCCGGTGCGAGCGCGGAGACGCCGAACGCGACCAGACGGCCGAGCGGTGCGAGCGCGCGGTAGCTGCGGCGGAGGTTGGCACCGCCGATCGAGTCGAGGATCACGTCGGCGCCCTTCCCGCCGGTCACGCGCTTCGTCGCCGCGACGAAGTCCTCGGTCCGATAGTCGATCGTGTGCGCGACCCCGGCCGCGCGGAGCGCCGCGTGCTTGGTCGCCGACGCCGTCCCGATGATCTCGGCGCCGTAGAGGCGGCAGAGCTGCACGGCGGCGAGCCCGACACCCCCGGCCGCGCCGTGGATCAGCACGCGGTCGCCACGCCGGACGTTGCCGAGCACCTCCAGGATCAGGATCGCGGTCAGGTAGTTCACCGGGATCGCCGCGCCCTCCTCGAAGCTCATGGCCGCGGGCAAGGCCACGACCTGCGGCGCCGGCACGACGACGAGCTCGGCGTAGCCCTTGAACCGGGTCGGCGCGATCACGCGGTCGCCGGCGGCGAGGCCCGTCACCCCCGCCCCGACCTGGTCGATCGTCCCCGCCACCTCGTACCCGACGACACACGGGAGCTTCGGCGCATCGGGATAGAGCCCCATCCGCGCCATCACGTCGGCGAAGTTCACCCCCGCCGCGGCGACCCGGATGCGCACCTCGTTCGGGCCGGCGTGCGGATCGGGTGCATCGCGGATCTCCAACACCTCGGGGGGACCGATGCGGGGAATCCAGACCGACTTCATGCCGCCTCCGTTCTCGCCCGCGGCAGCCGGAGGATGGCGGCCGCCTCCCGCGGGGTCGCGACCGGCCGGCCGGCGCGCTCCGCCATCGCGACGATCGTCCGGACGAGCTCGGCGTTCCGCGGCTCGCCCGGCCCCACGTAGTCCTCGAGCCCGACCCGCACGTGCCCGCCGTGCGCGATCGCGAGCTCGGCGAGCGTGGTGCTGACGTCGCCACCGATGACGCCGACCATCCACGGCAGCTCCGTGCCGGCGAGCATCGCGAGGTAGGCGTCGAGGCTGGCCGCGGTCGGCGGCAGCCCGAACGGCAGGACGTCGCCGCCGAAGTAGAGCTGGATCTTCGCGGGCGGCAGGCGCTGGCGGGCATGATACGCGAGCGCGATCCGCAAGAACCCGGGCTCGAAGATCGAGACGTGCGCCGCGACGCCGCGCGCCCGGCACACGTCGAACATGTAGCGCGCGTCGGCGAACGTGTTCTGATAGACGAGATCGATCGCCATCGGGAGGCCGTCGGGGTCGAGGGCCCCGAGGCTCACCGAGCCGGGATCGACGAGCGCCAGGCGCAGGAGGCCGAGGTCGGCGAGCTCCTCGACGTGGGCGTAGCGCTCCTGGATCGTCGTGTGTGCCCCCCCGCCGCCCATCGTCGGGTAGAGGATCGCGTCGGGCACGTCCTTCAGAATTGCCGTCCACGCATCGCGATAGGGCTCGGTCGCGTGGCGGCCGACGAGCAGCGGGTCGTCGGTGTGGTGGTGGATGATGGCCGCCCCGGCGCCGAGACAGACGAGCGCGTCGGCCACCACCTCCGCGACCGACCGCGGCACATGCGGCTGCGCCGCCTTCATCGTGGCCCCGTTGATCGCGGCCTCGATGATCAGTGGCTGACGCTGCGGCATGCGCGCTTCCTACGCATTCCTCGTATTGACTACCAGACCACGGGTGGGGAATCTTCGCTAGATATGGGTCGCTACCTACGTACGCAATCGATCACGCCGCGGCGCTTGGGTGCGGCGTGTCTGGTGTTCATGCTTACGGCCACGGTCGCCCCGGCCGCCGCGCAGATCTTCCCGCTCTGCGGCGACGTCGACGACGACGACCTGGTGACGGTGACCGACGGGGTGCAGATTCTGCGCTCGGCCGCAGGGCTCTCGAGCGACTGCACCGAGGCCATCTGCGACTTCGACTTGAGCGGCACCATCACGGTGACCGACGGCGTCGTGGCACTTCGAAAGGCCGCCGGCCTCTCGATCACCGAGAACTGCATTCCCGACGAGGGCCGCATCAACCAGCAGGTCGCCTATCTCCTGCAATTCACCCAGCCATTGGTCTCGGCGGTGCTGCCGACGATCGTCCTCCGACGGAATGAGAGCGTCGACAACTCCTTCGAGTGCGAGAACGGGGAGGACGGTACGTACGACGTGACCTTCCTCGACGGGCAGCAAGACAGCGCGTTCTCCGACTGCTTCTTCGACAACGCGATCATCAACGGCGACGCGGAGAACGCCAACGACGACCCGATTCTCTCGATCGAGATCGCCGACGCGCGCAACGACGACACCATCGCGCTCGAAGGCACCAACGGATCGGGGCTCCTCGGGGTCAACATCGAAGGCGGGATCAAGTACAGCGGCCGGCTCGACGCGTCCCCGGCGTTCGAGCGGTTCGACACGAGCGACTTCCTGCTCCTGGTCACCAACCTGCAGGTACCGATCAACGGCTTCCCGCTCGGGGGCTCGATCTCGTACGAGTTCACCGAGGACTCGGCCGTGCCCGACGTCCGCCGGGTCCAGGTCTTCTTCGACGGGTCGAACCTCGCGCGCGCCCTCGTGACCTTCAGCAACGGGGACTTCAGCAGCTACAAGTTCGAGCTCCGCTTCCTCAACTTCATCTGAGCGCACGATTGGCGGTCATGAGGCGCTCCAGCTCACGCTGGAACGCCGCGCGGGCGAGGATGCGAGCGTACCAGGCTTGGAGCCCGGGGTGCGCGTCGGTCAGGCCCTGCCCGAGGCTCGTCGCGAACGTGATCGTCATGAAGTAGCCGATGTCGGCGACGCTCGGGTCGGCGCCGCAGAGAAACGGCTGCTCGCCGAGCTGGCGCTCCAGCCGGTCGTAGTGCGCCGCGATCTCCTGCCTGGAGTCGGCGACCAGGGCCTCGTCGCGCCCCGTCCCGTCGGGCTTGTAGAAGACCTCGCGGATCAGCGCCCACACCGGCGGGAACAAGATCTCGTCGGCGGCGGCCTCCAGGACGCGGCAGCGGGCCTTCCGCGCCGGGTCGCGTGGATAGAGCGCGGGCTCGGGATGGCGGTCCTCCAGGTACTCGAAGATGATCGTCGAGTCGTAGATCGCGAGGTCGCCGTCGACGAGCACCGGGACCTGGCGCTTCGGGTTCAGCGCGAGCACCTGCGGATGCTTCGGCTCGTAGCCGGCGCGCGAGAACGGGACCGACACGAGCTCGCAGTCGAGCCCCTTCTCGTCGAGCGCGATGCGCACCTTGCCGGTGAAGAGACTCATGGGACCCGAGTAGAGAATCATCGCACCCCTCCCTTTATTTCTGTGAGAGCTTGTAAGTGACGACGGCGCGCGCGACGAGCGTGTCGTCGGTGCCGCGGACGGTGACCTCGCAGATCGAGATCGACTTGCCGCGCTGGATCACCTCGGCGGTCGCCGTGAGATCCTGGCCGCGACCGGCGTTCAGGTAGTTGACGGTGAACCCGATCGTCGTGCCGCGCGCCGACGGATCGACCGACGGGCTCGCCCAGCACGCCGCCGTCGCGGCGACGTCGACGAGGCCGGCGATGGCGCCGCCGTGCACCATGTCGCCGACGGTCGTGACCGCCTCGCGGTATGGCAGCCGCACGCGCACCCGGTCGGCCTCGACCCCCTCGGTGACGATCCCGAGCGCCCGCCCGAACGGCGAGCCGACGATGAACCCTTCGACGATACTCCGAGCCTGCTCCATCCGCGTACCTTCCTCCCGATTGCGTCGACGCTCCTCTAGCGGAAGCGCCGCATTGGTGCTTCTAGTAGTCCACTTTTTGTGGTCCCGCTCAGACCACTCCCGGAGGGCCTGCGGCGTGTGGATCCGACTCGACGGTGACGGTCCCCTGTTCCGGCAGCTCTATCGCGCGCTCCGGGCCGGCATCGTCGACGGCGTCGTCCCGCCCGGGACGCGGCTCCCGGCGACACGCGCGCTCGCGACCGAGCTCGGCCTCTCGCGGACCACCGTGTTGCTCGCCTACGAGCAGCTCGCCGCCGAAGGCTACCTCGACGGGCGCCACGGATCGGGGAGCTTCGTGCAGGCGGTCGCGGCGCCTGCCGGGGCGAGTCGCGCGCCGGCGACGCTCACACCCGCCGAGCCGAGCACGCCGCGCCTCTCGCCCTTCGGCACCTTCCTCACCGACGGGCGCTCGCGGCCGATCTTCAGCTCGTACGTGAGCGGCCGTCCGCGCCTGCCCTACGACTTCCGCTACGGCGCGCCCTCCCTCCACGACTTTCCGGTGCAGATCTGGCAACGCTGTCTCGGGCGGCGCGCGCGCCGCGCCTCGGCCGCCTACTACGACTACGGCCACCCGCAGGGATCGGCGGCGCTCCGCGCGGCGCTCGCCGGGTATCTGCTCCGCGGGCGCGGCGTCCGCTGCGCGCCCGAGCAGATCCTGATCGTGAGCGGCTCGCAGCAGGGCCTCGACCTCGCCGCGCGGCTGCTCCTCGCCCCCGCGGACACCGCGGTCGTCGAGGACCCGGGCTACGAGGGCGCCAGGCGTGCGCTCCTCGCCGCCGGCGCGCGCCTCGTCCTCGTGCCGACCGACGCCGACGGCCTCGACGTCGACGCACTCGCCCGCGACGCACGCCGGGCTCGCCTCGCACACGTCACGCCCTCGCATCAGTATCCGCTCGGCGGCGTCATGCCGTACCCCCGGCGCGTGGCGCTCCTCGCCTGGGCGGCGCGTACCGGGGCGTACGTGCTCGAGGACGACTACGACGGCGAGTACCGCTTCGGCGGCCGCCCCCTCGACGCCCTCAAGGCCCTCGACGACGGCGAGCGCGTCATCTACGTCGGCACGCTCTCGAAGGTGATGTTTCCGGCGCTCCGCATCGGCTACCTCGTGCTGCCGCCGGCGCTCGTCGAGCCGTTCGCCCGCGCCAAGCTCCTCGCCGACGGCGGCAGCGCGTTTCTCGAGCAGGAGGCGCTCGCCGACTTCATCGCGAGCGGGGCGTTCGAGCGCCACATCAGGCGCTCCCGTGCCTGGAACGGCGAGCGCCGGGCCGCGCTGCTCCGCGCGGTCGACGAGCATCTCGGCGACCGGGTCCGCGTCGAAGGCGCCAACGCCGGCCTGCACGTCGTCGCTTGGCTCCGCGGGCTCTCGCATCGCCACGGCCGCGACCTCGTGCAGCGCGCCGCGGCGCTCGGCGTCGGCGTATATCCGGTGACCCCGTACTACGCCGCGCCGCCCGCCGGCCTCGGCCTCCTGCTCGGCTACGGTGCGCTGCAGCCGCGGTCGATCGCGACCGGCATCGCGCGGCTCGCCGACGCCGTCGCGCAGATGCGCCGCTGACTGCTTCCTCTCGCGCGTCGTCTCTGTCAGAGGTGCGCCACGAGGAGGCGACCGTCATGCCCGAAGCGATGAGCATCGAGACCGTCCGGACGCTCGCGAAGACGTACCGCAACTGGGGACGCTGGGGAGCCACCGACGAGCTCGGCACGGTGAACTTCATCACCCCGGCCAAGATCAAGGCCGCGGCGAGCCTCGTCCGCCAGGGCAAGGTCATCTCGCTCGCGATCCCGTTCGACGCGAACGGACCGCAGACGGGCTTCGGCGGCCGCGTGAATCCGCTGCACCAGATGCTGCAGGACGGCGGCGACATCACGAACGGCGCGCAGGACTTCATCCCCGGCCTTCGCTACTGCGACGATACGGTCACGATGCCGCTCCAGTGCGCGACGCAGTGGGACGCGCTCTCGCACATCTACTTCGACGGCAAGATGTACAACGACCGCGGGCCCGAGCAGGTGACGTCGAACGGAGCACGCACCAACGCCATCACGGTCTTGAAGGACAAGATCGTGAGCCGCGGCGTCCTCTTCGACGTCCCGCGCCTCAAGAACAAGCCGTGGCTCGAGCCGGGCGAGGCGATCTACCCCGCCGACCTCGACGCGGCCGCCGCCGCCGCGAACGTGACGATCGCGAGCGGCGACATCGCCATCATCCGCACTGGGCAGATGCGGCAGGTGCGCGAGCGAGGAAGCTGGGGCGACTACGCCGGCGGTCCGGCGCCGGGGCTCAGCTTGACGTGCGCCGAGTGGCTCGCGACCCACGAGATCGCCGGCTACGCGACCGACACGTGGGGCACCGAGGTCATCCCGAACGAGACGCCGGACGTCTTCCAGCCGCTCCACTGCGTCGCGATCGTCAACATGGGGATGCTGGTCGGCGAGATCTTCACGCTGGAAGCGCTCGCCGACGACTGCGCCGCGGACGGCGTGTACGAGTTCCTGTTCGTGGCGCCGCCTTTGCCGATCACGGGGGCCGTCGGGTCGCCGATCAACCCGCAGGCGATCAAGTAACGCCGCTCTCCCCTTTCAGGCGGTGTCGCCGGCGGGTGGGGCAGGGATCGCTCCGGTCGCGCCGTCGGGCGGGCTCGCTGGCCAACCAGGCCGCGACGTGCCAAGAGAGACGTCGCCACATGTTCTCCTCCCGCGCCGTCACCCGAGGCATCGAGGTCACCGTCCAGTCGAGCTACGTGCCGGAGCAATCCGAGCCCGAGCAGCAGCAGTGGTTCTTCGCGTACCGGGTGCGCATCCACAACGGTGGCGAAGAGACCGTCCAGCTGCTGACCCGGCACTGGATCATCACCGACGCCAACGGCAAGACCGAGGAGGTGCGCGGCCCCGGCGTCGTCGGCAAGCAGCCGACGCTCGAGCCCGGACAGTCGTTCGAGTACACCTCGGCGTGCCCCCTCGGCACCGCGTTCGGCACCATGCACGGCAGCTATCAGATGCAACCGCGTAGCGGTGAGGAGTTCGACGCGACGATCGCGCCCTTCACCCTCGCCGCTCCGAACGCGATCCACTGACCGGCGCCGCGCGGGTGACCGCCCCCGCGTCAGATGTTGATCGACTGCGGGATGAGACTCGGCAGGAGGTGCGTGTAGGGCTCGGGCCGGGTCGCATTCGCGGCGCCGATCGCGGCCTCGATGCCGTCCAGCTCGCGACGAAACGCGGCGACGAGCCCGTCGACGCCGCGGTCCCCGAACCAGCCGCGCTCGTAGCGTCCGAGCTGCGTGTAGTGCACCGAGCTCAGGAGGTAGAGCGTATCGGCCTGCTGCAGCGCGAGCTGGCGCGGCGGCAGGAACGCGATCAACGACCCGTTGGTGTTGGGGTTCACGGGCGCGGGCGCCCATCCGGCGCCGCCGAAGAGCGGCGAGAACGACATCAGCGGAAACTGCGCGAAATTCACGGCGGCGTGCTGCGCGCTCGCGGTGTAGACGACGAGCGTCAGGATGTCGGCGAGCTCGCGCCGGGTACCGGGCCCGACGAATCCAGGAACGCCGCCCGACCCGAACGGCCCGGCGAGCGTCGCGCTCCACGCCGCGAGCTCGGGGTCGGCGGCGACCGCCGCGTCGGTCACGTACGCTGCGTCCACCACACCGCGCACGAACGTCGCGACCGCGTCCCAGATCCGGAGCGCGTCGTCGCGCCACGGGTAGACCGGGATCGCGTCGGTGCGACGGGCTTTCGTACGCTCGGGCAGCCCGTAGTGGGCGATGTCGAGCGCGCGGAGCGCGTCGACGGCCACCTGTTGCGACGAGGCGATCGTGCCGCCGAAGATGCGGTCGATCGCTCCCCCCGGCGCGATCAGGCTCGTGCGGGCCTGATAGTTGATGAACACGGTCCCTTCGAAATGCGGGATGAGGAGGCGTGCGATCGGATGGTTCGATGCGAGCTGCGTCCGCGTCGCCATGAGAAAGATCTCGACCAGCAGGTGCGTGCGCGAGAGGTGCGCGACGAGCTCGTGCTGGTTCGCGTCTGCGACCTGCACGACGTGCTTCGCGGCCGGCCACGCCGGCTCGCCCGGCCGGAAGACCTGGCCGTCCGAGACGCAGCGAATCGCGACCGGCACGAGCGCGCCCGCGTCGTTCACGGCGAAGAGCGCGCACGGCGCCGCGACCGATCGCGAGAGACCGTGCCACACGGACGGCACGAGCGCACCGAGCAGCGCGTAGTCCGCCTGGAAGAGCCGGCCGTCGCGGGCCGCGTCGCCCGCCGTGCCGGCGCCCGGGACCGCGAGGTCCGGCGGGAAGCCCGGCGGCACCCCGTCGATGCGCTCGAGCATCTCTGGGTTCGGGCCGGCGAGACGAAGCCAGGCGAAACGCTCGTCGGTGAGCCCGCCCTGCGGCCGCTCCCACCCCGTCACGACCGACGGCGTGGGGAGCGCGCGGTACACCGCGGAGAAATCGGCGAGCGTGCGTCCCGGCGACGGCAGCGACGCGCCGGTGACCGCCGGCGACGGCGCCGACTTTGCGGTCGTGCCGTAGTCACCGAGCGTCTTGCTGAGACGCTTGTCGAGCCAGTTGAAGACCATGAGACGCGCACCGCGCTCGGCCCGTGCGACCATCCCGCCCTTCGAATCCGAGCACGGCGCCGCCGGCTTGCCCTCGAGCGTCGGACGCGACGGCGCCGGACGGCGCGGCGCGAAGCGCGCGTGCGGCGTCCAATGGGCGAGACCGACGCAACGGAAGAGGGAGTGCAGGCCGTCGTTCAGCGCCACGAGCCCGACGCCGGGCAGCACACGCACCAACCACCCGATGAGCGGCAGCTCGCGGGCCGGCGGCTTGTCCGCGAACGTGTGCAGGTCGTTCCACGTCCCGTACGTCCAAGCGCTCCGCGCATCGCGCAAGCGCAACGCGCGCTGCGCCGGGTTCGGGTCATCGTGCGGGAGAGCGACGGGGGTCACGAGCGGCTCCTTCTCGTTCGCCGTCGGGATCGATGCGAGCCGCGAGGACGAGCGTCCGCTCGTATCGCGTGCGATCACGGTTGCGTCTAGATCGCGACGCCGGAAAATCGCGCGCGGGCTACGATAGTCGTTCCAGAATGAAACAGCCGGGCGACGGGCTCACGGACACGTCATCAGGCTCGTGATCCAGTCGGCGACGACGGCGCTGCCGATCGGATCCGCGATGAGCGTCGCGAGCGGCGGCATCTGCCCGTCGCCCCGCATCGCGTCCCGGAGCCATAGGACCGAGTCGTCGGGGTGGCCCGGCTTCACGAGGCGTGCGCCGACGACGTCGAGGTCGCCGGCCTGGGGCAGCGCATCGCACGTTCCCGTCGCCGCGAAGGACACGTCGGCGCGGAGATCGATCGTGGTCGGCGCCGTACCGCCGGGACGATGGCAGTGCGCGCAGTTCGCGTGCAGGTAGCTGCGTGCGCGCGCGGCGAGCGTCGCCCCCGCGTCGCTCGGATCCGCGAGCCGCGGCAGGCTCGCCGGCCGCGCCGGCAGGCACGCGCCGAAGAGGCCCGCGTGCTCGAACGCGCGGAGCTGATTGTCGGCCACCCCGTCGTAGTCGTGCGTTCGGTTGAGCTGCGCCGTCTGGAGCCCGAGCGCGCCCCCGGCGGCCGGCGTATGACACCGGCCGCAGTCGCCGCGGCTCGGAAAATAGTGCGTGTGCGTGAGCGGAACCCCGGGATGCGCGGGGTCGGTCACGGCGAACGTCTCGGTCGCCGACGCGTCGAGGAGCTGCGCTTCGGTCTGGGCGTCGTTCCACTTGTACGTGTAGCCTTCCCAGCCGGCCGCGCGGCGGACGAGAAAGCGCGTCTCGAGGGCGCGGTTCGACGCCGGGTTCCCCCGCTCGAGCTCGTACGAGAACTCCTTCACGAGGATCGTTCCCTCCGGGAGATCCCACGTGCCGATCGTACTGTGGCCGATCGTCGTGCCCGTCGGCAGCACCAGGAAGCGCCGCTTCTCCGCCCCGTCGGACCAGAGCGGCGACTGCACGTCGTAGGGGATCACGCCGGACGCGGGGCGTCGCGCAGCGACGTCGGCGAAGCACCCGGTCGCCGAGAGCGTCAGCGGGAACGTTCCGGCCGGCGCCTCGGTCGGCCGGCGGAGGCGCCGGAGCGTTCCGCCCGCGACGTCGGTCAGCAGGATCTCACCGTCGCGCTCCTCGCCGAAGCTCGAGAGCAGGACGTAGCTCGAGGCGAGCGGCCGCACGTCGACGTCGATCCCGTCGAAGCGGAGCGCCGAGAGTCGGCCGTTGCAGTAGTCGCCGTAGACGTACGCACCGTAGAGCTCCGGGAACGCGGAGCCCCGGTACACGACGCCACCGACGACGGCGCAGGCTCCGTCGCTGTGATCGTAGGTCGCGAGCGGCGGCGTGAGCGTGCCGTCGTTGCACCCGACGTCCGGAAGGTGGCAGGCGTTCCCCTCCATCTTTCGCCACCCATAGTTCGCGCCGCGCTCGATGAGATCGATCTCCTCGAAGCGCCCCTGGCCGACGTCGCCGGCCCAGAGCCGGTGGGTCAGGCGGTCGAAGCTCATGCGCCACGGGTTCCGCAGGCCGAGCGCCCAGATCTCGCCCCGCGCGCCGGGCACGCCGACGAACGGGTTGTCCGACGGGACCGCGTACGCGAGCCCCGGATCCGCACCGTCGACGTCGATGCGCAGGATCTTGCCGAGCAGGTCGGCCTTGTTCTGCGAGTGGTTCTCAGGGTCGCCGCCGCTCCCACCGTCGCCGAGCGACACGTACAGCATGCCGTCGGGGCCGAACGCGAGCTGGCCGCCGTTGTGGTTCTCGTACGGCTGCGGGATCTCGAGGACGATCGCGGCGCTCGCCGCGTCGGCGACGTCCGGATCGGCGCTCACCCGGTAGCGGGCGATCACCGAGCGTCGCGGGCTCTCCGCCGAGTAGTACACGTAGAAGAAGCCGTTGCTCGCATATTCCGGATGGAAGGCGAGCCCGAGGAGGCCCTCCTCGCCCGAGTAGCGCGAGAGGGCGTCGACGTCGAGGAAGGTCGTGACGTCGGTCGTGGCGTCGAGGTTCGGGAAAACCTTGATCCGCCCGCTCTGCTCCACGACGAAGAGGCGGTCGCTGCCGTCGGGGGCGAACGTCACCTGCACCGGCGCGGAGAACACGAGGCCCGGGAACGCGCGTACGACCTCGAGGCTCGGGAACTGGTCGGGGCTGCCGTCGAGCCGGCACGTCGTATTGATGGGACGTGCGGCGAGACCGAACGGCGCGGGATTGGGATCGCAGCCACCGTTGGAAGTCGGCACCGGGGACGGCGTGGCGGTGAGACCCACGAAAGGTGTCGCGGTGCGAGTGGCCGTCCGCGTCGCGGTGCGGGTGGCCGTCGGCGTCGCGGTCGGCGTCGGCGTTCGCGTCGCCGTCGCGCCGCTCGGGGGCGACAGCGGAGCAGTCGGACCCGGCGTCGCGGTCGCCGGGAGCACGGTCGCCGTCGCGGTCGGCGTGACGCTCGCGGTCGGGACGGCCGTCGGCGTCCGGGTCGGGACCGGCAGATAGCCGGGGCAGAAGACCGGTATGCGCGAGCGTCCGGCGCGCGCCAGCAAGGCGTCGGCGCGCGGATAGACGAAGGCCATCGAGCTCGCGACCCCACACGCCGCGACGCGCGCGATGCAGGTTCGCCAGGGCGCGGCGCCGTCGAGCGGTGCGACGCCGACGGCGGCGCACGCGGCCCCGAGCGCCCCGACGTTCGCGCCGCCTGCGCTCGCCAGCGACGCGAACGGGACCTTCGCCTCGGAACACGCTGCGTCGACCTGGGCGCCCCCGGGCTCGACCGACGCGAGCTTTCCGAACGCGCCGTCGCACGTCGCGCCGGCGCGCGCCCAGCAGGCGTCGGTCCCCCCGCTCGGGTCGCCGCAGGCGAAGAGCGCGCCGAGGCACTTCTCGAACGCACCCCGCCAGCCGTCCTCGTCGCGCGCCCCCGCCTTCAGCATCGCGGTTGCGCATGGCACCGACGCGCGCGCATCGGCCGTGCTGGCGGCGTCCCGCACGTCGACGAACTCGGGGAGGCAACTCGTGTCGAGCGGCAGCGAGGACAACACGCCCACCGCGCGCAGCAAGGCGGCCGTCCGCGGCATCGCGGCCACGATGGGCTGCGTCCCGGAGCACGTGTGGGTGGTCGCGAGGCAGCGGACCGCCCCTTCGACGTCGGTCACCGCGGCGCCGTCGCAGCGAGCCGCGACGCCGCCGAACCCCACCTGGTCGCCGGCGAACAGCGTCGCGTGGTCGCAGCGTTTGCGAACGCCCGCCCGGAGACCCGCCGCGAGCGCCTCCTGCTTTCCGTACGACTGCGCGCAGCTCGCGCTCGCCCGGAGCGCGCACGCGGCGTCGTCCGGACGTCCCATGAGGCACCGCACCAGGCTGGCGACGCACTTTCCCGCATCGCGCGCGCGTCCCGTCGCGTAGCGGCCGGTCGCCGCGACGAGCGCCTTCTGGCAGCGCAGCCCCGCGGCCGCGCGGGGATCGACGGTTCGCGCCTCCGCGCCCGCGCTCGCAAGAACGACCAGCGCGATCGCGGCCGTCCAACGTCGCGCCCGACGGCCGGCCACGCGCGCCCGTCGCGGCGCCGAAGCACCCGATCGCAAGCCGAGGAGGAGACCGGTAACCACGTGGATTCGGAAGCGGATGATGAGCTTCGGCGGGCCGCCCGAAAGCCGTCTGGTGCTACCGAAAAAGCGTTCGCGAAGTCAATTCGCCGACGCCATCGGCTCTGCGATGGCCCGAGCGCGGGCGTGCGCTCGGGCCATCCACAGGTGAGCCTAGACTACGTTACGGATTGCAGGCGATCTTCAGCGAGTCGACGTCCGCCTTGCCGCTGCTGTCCTCCGTGCGGAGTCGGAT
Source organism: Polyangiaceae bacterium (assembly GCA_031400185.1). Taxonomy (GTDB): domain Bacteria; phylum Desulfobacterota; class Binatia; order UTPRO1; family UTPRO1; genus UTPRO1. The sequence goes on along the minus strand of JANNPN010000191.1, from coordinate 25,639 downwards.
CGTTTTGCGGGTCAACCGCTCGTTCCTGATCGGAATCGGCACGTAGGCCGTGACGCACCGGTCCTGGGTCGCGACCGGGGTGGTGTACACGATCTCGTTGAGGTGGCTGCCGAGCACGTTGTTCGCACCGAGCGTCTGCAACGCCGAGCTCACCACGTTGCCGATCTTGGCGTCGACGTCCTTGTTGCTGTCCGGTTTCGGGTTCTTGATGGTGATCTTCTTGACGTCCGAGCCGAAGCAGCCGCTCCCCTGGAGCCGCGGGTCGTTGTTGTTGAAGCAGAACATCACGTGCGCCACGCAGGTCCCGTTGGTGGCTCCGTCGAAATCGGTGCCGCCGCCGTCGTTGATCGTGAAGCTCGCCTGCTTCATGGCCTTCACCGACGAGGGTGCGTCGACGAAGAACTCGCCGACGCAGTCGGTGGTCGGGCTGCCGCCGCCCGGCGCGCAACGTCCGGGTGCCGCCTCGGTGCAGCCCGGGAACGCCGGATAGGTCTCGCGCGACGCTGCATTGGCGACCACGTCGTCCGTGTAGAGGTAGGTCTCGTGGTAGCCGTTGCCGAGCCAGAGATCGACCTGATCGCCGTAGTGGGGACGCCCGACGACGCCGTTCTGACCGCCGGGGATGACGTTCTTCCCGATGATCGCGTTCGGCGCCATCTCGACGACGCTCCGACGGTTGGCGCCGCTGCCGAACGAGAGGCCCGTCGCCGACGTCGGCCGGAGGCCGTAGTTCGCCACGTCGACCGTGAACCGGGCGCCGTCCGCCGGCATGCCAGGCGGGAAGCCGACCGCGGGTTGGGTCGGGATGCTGTACGCGCCGCCGCCGGGGATGAGCGTGCCGTTCATGTCACCGTCGATGAAGCTGTTGAAGATGACGTAGTGCACCTTGCCCCAGAGGTAGTCGTCGACGTCGGTCGAGTTGGCGAACGCCGGCGCGAACCCCGCGCCCGCGAGCAGGTTCAGCGCGTCCTGCAGGCTCTTCACGAGCAGGATGTCGCGCTCCTCGTCGGCGGGAAGCGCAACGCTCGTGTCGTCGAAGAAGTTGATGCCCGACACGCCGACGCCCGTGAACGGCATGCGGGTGAGAAGGCGGATGAGGCCGCGGACACCTTCGGTCGTGCCCTGCCGGTAGCCGATGCCGGCCGCAGCGAGCTGCGCGTCGAACGTGCGGTTCATGAGGCGTCCGACCGCGACGTTGTAAATGGTGGTCGCGACGCTGTCGACGAGCTCCTGCGCCGTCGGCGTACCGGGGTCGCCCGCCGTGTCGAAGCCGGCGGGCGTGTTGTAGGTCCAGGCCGCGAGACGATCACGCGCGTCGGTGATGCCGGCGTTCAGGAGGCTCGAGAGCTGAGCCGGCGCTCCCCCCATGCCGGCGCGATTGACGGCGTCGACGAAGTACGGCGCGAGCCGCTTGCCTTCCATCTGATTCACGTCGGCCTGCATGCGCTCCATGTCGGCCATCGAGATGACACCGTCGCCGGGCGGCGTCCCGGGCGGCGTCGGGATGAGGTTCAGCTCGCTCCGGATGAGCTCCGTGATGCGGGCCGCGCGGAACTCGTCGTAGCCGACGCTCAGGTACGGCCCAGTGCCGGCGAGCGCCTCGTTCAACGCGTCGTTGTCGGCGGTGTTGCCGATCGGGTCGTTGTTCGCGTTCACCCAGAAGTGCGCGGGCGGGTTCTCGATCTGGGGAACGTCGGCCGGAAGGACGACCTCGTACGGGACCGCCTGGTCGGCCGGTTGCGGGCCGCCGAGCGCTTTCCACTCATTGCCGCCAGTGCCGTCGCGGACGAGGAACGGCGGATTGCCGTGCAGCGTCCCGGCGTCGATGTCTTCGCGGATCGGGAACTCGCCGCTTGCGAAGTACGCGATGTTGCCCGCGATGTCGGCGTAGCCCCAGTTCTGCGAGCCGAAATCGAAGAGGTTCAGGCCGGTCTTGAACGTGGCGAGATCGGTCGCGGTATTCCAGATGTAGAAGGTCTCGAGCTCGCGGGTCGCGTAGTTGCCGGTGAACTTCACGGTGAGCGCGGTGCCGACCTGGTTCTCGAAGAACGGATTTCCCGTCGTCGACTTGTGGGGGATCGTCAGCGTCTGCGGGAAGATCGGTCCGTGGCGCGTGACCACCATGCGGCGCGGCGGGACGAAGTTGGCGAGCAGCTTGGTCGCATTGAAGATGTTGCGCACCTGGCCCACCGGCACGCCCGACGCGACGGCCATCACGGTGCGCTCGAGGCCGCCGAGCGGCTCGTTGCCGTTCTCCACGTTGACGCGCACGAGGATCGGCGACTCGACGACCGCCTCGGGATTCCCCTGATAGTGGCTGAAGAGCTTACCCGTGGCGTCCGTCGACATCTGCTCGAGGAACCAGTCGGTCACGTCTGCCGGGTTGGTGGTGGAGCCCCAGGCGATGTCTTCGTTGTGACCCTGGACGACGCCCGGCGCGCCGGCGAAACCGATGCCCGTCGCGTTCATGTCGCCGCCGCGGTCTTTGGTGTTGACGTGCAGCTCGTAGAACGTCGCCGGGCTGCCGAGCCCGAGGTGCGGGTCGTTCGCGTAGATCGGATTGCCCGTGTCGGTCACCGAGCCGTCGACCGCCCACTGGTTCGACCCGACCGTGCCGCGCGCGCGGATCTCGCGCATGACCGGCTGCTCCATGAGCTTTGCGATGAACTCACGCGCCTTCTTCACGGTCTCCTTGCGGGCGGCAGCGACCTGGCGCTGTTGCTCCTTGGTGAGCTTCACGCGGCCCTTGGCGTCACGCGCGACGGCCTTCGCAGGCGCGGTCTTCGTCGCGGCCTTGGCGTCGGCGAGCATCGTCGCCTTCTTGGCCTGCAGGCCCGTCAGCGGGATCGAGGCGTTGCTCGCGTCCGGGATCGTGAACGCGTTCTCGGCCGGCTGCACGCGCGCGAGATCCTGCGCGAACGCGGTCGTGCCGGTCGGGACGCCGAGGCCGTCGGTCACGTCGGCGAGGTCGTTCGTCGGGCCGTCGTCGAAGTCGAACGAGAGCTGGAACGCCTGGAGCTTGCCGAACGCGACCGAGTCGATCGGCACCCAGGGCGCGATCTGCCCGATGTGCAGGCTCCCGTACTCGGGCGGCAGGTTGCCGGTCGTGTTGGCGAGGTTGATGTACTCGTTCACGCCGTCCGCGTACGACTGGAGGACGCTCTGCAGCGCCGGCGAGAGGGCGTTGAAGGAGTCGGTCGCCGCCTGCCGGAAGCCGAGCGATTGGAAGAAGAGATCCTGGGTGACGTTGCTGATGTTGCCGGGGAACGGCGGGTCCTGGGCGTGGAGGAGATCCGGCCCGGTCTGGAAGTCGGGGAACCCGAGGAGCTCGGACACCGTGCCGCTCGGCACGCGCCGGTACACGTCCATCTGGAACATGCGCTCGCGGGCGTGGATGTTGCCGAGGGCGAACGCGGCGTCGTTCTGGTTCGACGCGTAGATGTGCGGGACGCCCTTGGCATCGCGCACGACGTCGACGGGCGCGCTCAGCTGCGGGAAGGTCAGGGTCTGCGCGATCGGCAGGTCCGTGACCGGATCGGCATGGGCCGGGGCGGCGGCGAGACACGCGAGCGCTGCGAGGGCGGCGACGACGGACGAGAGACGGCGACGGCAATGCGGCATGGGGGTTCCTCCTGGCTGTACGGATGAAACGGTCGTGTGGAGAATCGCGGCATTAGACGGCGACCCCGGGTCGTCTGTCAAGAAAAAACGCCAGGGAAACGGTGCGCGGAAGAAGGGAGACGGCAGTTCCGCGCGCGTCGCGGGTGCCGACGCGCGCCGGCCATAGGCTAGAGGCGCTCGATCACGATGGCGGGCGCCATACCGCCGGCGGCGCACGCGTCATGGGTGTCCTCCGGAGGTCGTGGTACCGCGACTGTGACGACGCGAGCTAGCCGAGGCCCACGGCTCGAGCAACCTCAGTGCTTGTGCGCGTCGGGAGCCTTTCCGAATGCGAGCCCCGCGAACACCCGCACGTTCTCGTTCGGGTGCGTATCGGCGATCGTCTCGATGGTCACAGCGGCCTTCGGTCCTGCTTGCGAGAGGCCGAGGATCGCGGCGAGCGCCGCGCGCTCGCTGCCCTCGTTCACGACGGCGAGAAGCGGCTTGATGGCCTCGGGGCCGAGCGCGCCGGCCGCCTCCGCGATGCCGGTTCGGACCGAAGCATCCGGATGGTCGAGGAGACCCGTCACGTCCGGGACCCCGGCGGCCCGAAAGCGCGTGAGGATCGTCCGTCCCGCCGCGAGCCGCACGGTCGGCGCGGGATCGTCGCGCACCATCGCGGCCAAGCGTGCGCGTGCGTCGTCGCTTCGCAGGTTCTCGACGCCGACCGCGCGGACGCCGGGATCGGCATCGGTCAGGAGACCTTCGGCGACGTCGGGCGGGAGCCCGTCGGGGAGCGCCGCCAGCGCGCGATAGGCGTCGGCGCGAATCGGCGAGCCGGGCTCGGTGAGCGCGAGCGCGGTCTCGCGCGTACCCGGGAGCCGAAGGCGTGCGGCGAGCGCCAGCGCGTCCGCACGGAGCGCCGGGTCGCGGTCGGCGCTCCGCGCCGCCGCGAGCAGCGCCGGCGCGCCGTCCGCGCCGAGCAGGTCGGCGCGCGCCGAGTCATTTTCGAGGAGCGTCAGCGCCTCGCGGGCAATGGCCGGTTGCGCGCCACGGACGAGCTCCGCGAGCCGCCGCGCCCCGGGCGCGCCGGTGCGCGCGCTCGGCGTCATGGCGAGGTAGTGCTCGAGCCCGGCGAGCGTCGCCCCGTCGGGGCGCGTCATGAACGCCTCGCCGGCCGCGGCGACCATCAGGATCCGGCGCGTGCGGTCGGGAAAGCGCTTCCGCCAGAGGCTCTGGGTCGGAAGCGGATCGAGGACGAGGAGCACGCGCTCCTCGTCCTGGAAGCGGACCTTCCGCGACGGGGACAGCTCTTCCCACGCGATCGTGACGGTGTCGCCGAGTTTCGCGTCGCCGGTGAGGACGGTGTCGACGCGGAGATCGGCGCGCCAGCCGTGCACGTCGACGCTCTGCACCCCCGATACGACACCGGCGACGACGGCTTGCGCGCGGGCCGCTGACGCGAGGATGGTGACGCCACCGATCGCCGGTCGGCGCGGGCGCTCGACCGCGGCGACCGGGCTCGGTCCGACCGAAGGCGCCGGCGACGCGGCCGCCGTACGGCTCGCGACCGGCGAGGGCGCCTCACGACGCTCCGGCTCACACGACGTGACGACCGCGACGGCGGCGGCGGTGCCGAGCACCGTCGCCACCGTCGCGGCGATCCTCACGGCGCGAGAGGCGCGTCGAATCCTGGGTTCCCGTCGACGTCGGCGTAGAGCGCGTTGGTGACGCCGAGCGCGGTGACGCCGCTTTCACCGAGGTTGCCGTCGGTCAGGTTCGCGAGCGTGGTGTTGCTGCCGGTCGCGAGGTTCGCGGGGTGGACAGGGAACATCGGCCGCGACGTCCCGTCGGTGCCTTTCACCACGACCACGAACCAGGTGTCCTGGGTCATGTTGGTGAACGGAATCGAAAGGTGGGCCTCACGGCGCGAGCCGCCGGGGACGCCCGGCTCCACGTTGTTGGTCGTGATCGTGAAGTGCGTGCCGGCAAGCCTCGTCAGCGTCGGCGTCGCGCTGAAGAGCTCGGGCGCCGCGCTCGTCGGCGAGGCGACCGTCGTTGCGTTGGCGTACACCAGGATACGATCGAACTCGGCCCAGAGCGGCGCCTGCACGTCGATCTCGAGGGTCAGCCCCGCGACCGGGTTGCTCACGGTGAGGAGCGTGTCGCCCGCGAGCGTCAGGTCGGCGACGTTCGCCGGGATCGCCGCGTCGACGAGCTGCGTCTGCACGTAGATCCCCTGGCCGCCGACGAGCTTCCCGTCCTTCACCGACTGAGCCACCTCGGACGGCGAGATGCTCGACGGGTCGTCGGTCGACGACGCTCCCCAGCTCCGTCCACCCGCGGTTTCGAGGTTGGCGAACGCGTGGGTGTCGGTGTCGGTGATCATCGTCGTGATGAGACCCTGGTTCAGGAGGTTGAACCACACGCCGATGCGCTCATCCAGGAATTGCGACTGGTGGCTCCGGTTGTGGCCGTTCCAGAGCTCGAGCGCTTCGAAGTGATTGAAGAGGTTGCCGCTCGCCGGGTCCATGCGGAAATTCAGGAGCTCCGCAGGGGAGATGAACGACTGCGGCGGCACGACCGACGTGTCGATCTCCAACGGCACGAAGTGCGAGTCGATGTGGTTGATCTGGACGACCGTATCGGGCGTGCCCGTCGGACCGTTCTTGGCGAGGTCCTCGATCTCCGCCGGCGTCAGGATGAAGCTGTTGCTGGACGTGAAGTCCTCACCCGCCGGCGCGGCGCCGCCCCAATCCGTCGAGCCGAGCGAGGGCCGGGTCGGGTCGATGGTGAGGGGGTACGCGTTGTAGTGGCCAGTATCCCACGTCGTGATCTCCTCGCCGATCATCGTGGTCACGAACGAGGTGAACGCGAGATCGTCGATCCGCGGCTGCAGATCGGTGTGGTGGTGATGGTCCGTCATGATGATGTTGTCGACGCCCTCACCCGCGAACTGCCGCACGCGGTCGGACTCGCTCACGCGCGAGTCGGCGCTCCGGATCCCGTGCACGTGGTGGTCGGACGACACGAAGCCCGGGGTGTCGATGACGCGGGCAATCTGCGCGGCGACGTTGTTGATGCCGCCCCCCGTCACCGTGAGCGCCTGCTCGAAGAGCGAGTACTCGGCGCCGCGCGAGACGTAGATGCGGTAGCTGCCCGGCTCGAGATCGAAGTCTACCGCGCCGGCGGCGTCGGTGTAGAGAGCGCGCACGATGCCGAACGGGTGCTTGTCGGTCTGGTCGCGGAACAGACCCGTGTCCACGCTGAACGTCGGATCCGGCGACGGATCGAAGCCGACGACGCTGACGCGTGCCGGCACCGGGTCGCTGCTCTCGTCGACGACGGTCACGTTCACGTGGCCGGGCGCCGGGAGGGCGAAGTTCTGCACGACCGGGGTGTCCTCGTCGATGCTGACAATGGTGACCGGCGGCGTGGCCGCGCCGCCCACGTACATCGTGCCTTCACGCCAGGCGGCGAAGCCGGTCGGGCCGATCTGCAACGTGCCCGAGTAGCACCCGTCGGGACCGGTGACCCACGTCGAGCGGACGCGGGTGATCTGCCCGGCCTGGGTCGGTCCCGCGCTCACGCGCGCGCCGGGCGCCGGCACGCCGTTCACCGTGACGCAGCCGGACACCTGCCCCGTCGTCACGCCCTTCACCAGGTTTTCCAGAACGATGGCGTTGCCGCCGCTGCCGTCACCAACGCCGAAGTAGCGCGTGAACGACCTGCTACCGTTGGCTGGCACGTCGAACCGCGGGTTCCCCGAGACGAGCGCATTCAGCACGGACTGGCTGTGGAGGAGATACGAGACGCCGCTCGTCGAGAAGTAGCCGGTCGCCGCGTTCTCCTCGATCGGGATGGTCGTGATCCCGTAGTCGACGCCGGTCGCCTCGCCATAACCGAAAGAGCTGAACACGCCCATGTTGTCGCCGAGAAGGCGGACGCCGATGCCCTCGTCGCCACTACCCCACTGCTCGAGCTCGCCCGCGGCGTTCACGAAGTCGCCGGCGAAGACGCCGAGCTCGGTCGGCTCGTTGTTCATGACGGTCGTGACCATCTTCAGGTACGTCGCGTCGGGCTCGAGGATGTACTCGGTGCAGGCCTCGACGTCCTGGTCGTTTTCGTCGGCGGAGGCCGGAAAGAGGGCGCCGATGACCGTTGACGGGTTCACGAAGTCGAGAATGTCGTCGGGGCCGCAGGTGCGGACGATCGCGGCGCCCCCGTCGCTACCGTCGTTCACGACCTCGAGGCTCGTCGCGTTGATGACGGTCTCGATGTTGATGGCCGGCTGGATCTCCAGGAAGTTGTCGAGGCCGGGGTGGCCGACGAGCTCGACGTCGATGATGTTCCCGCCGAAGCCGCCGACGCTGTACATGTCGCGGACGTTCGGCTTCTGAATGATGAAGCGGGCCACGTCGTTCTCGAGCATGGTGTCGCCGAGCCGGCCGTCGGCGAGCGGGCCGGTGATGAGCTCGGCCGGGTTGGTGATCTCGTGCGCCGACGCGAACCCGACGCACGAGTCGTTCGCCGCGGCGTCGTCGAAGGCATCACAATCGAAGACCAGACCGGTCGCGCCTTGCATCGCGCGGCAGAACCGGCAGCGGGTGGCGCTCACCGCACACGCCTGGAACTGCGCGATGGTGGTCGACGGCGACGGGAAGCACTTGCCCCGCCACAGGTTGACCACCGGCTCGGTCGTGGCGCCGCACGTCTTCGCGATCGTGTCGGTCATCTTGGTCGACGCCTTCGCGATCTTCTGCTTCGCGTCGGCCGTGAGGGCGGCGAGGATCGCCCCCTGGAGCTGGGCCGCCGACATGACGGGGGGGCCGGCCTTGCCCGAGAGCGCGGTTTTCGCGGCACCCGTCATTTCCTTCCACAGGGTGTCGTAGAGCTTCGCCGCGTTCTGCGAGGTCGACGGCTGGCAGTTCAAGCCGGCCGAGTCGTTGTAGCTGCTCTTGGCCAGCACGAGGTTCTCGATGTTCGGCCCGAACAGGTCACGCAGGATCGCACGGCTCTGCGAGGTCGCGGCGCCGGCAATCGCGTCGGCGCCGGCCGTCCCGTAGTTCGGCGGCTCCTCGGTGCAGCTCTTGGTCTCGGTGGCCCCGACCGCGCCGACCTTCTTGGCGATCGCTCCCTTCGGATCGTTGGTCAGACACGCGTCCGCGGTCTGCTCCTGGTCCGGGTTTCCGAGCTTCTCGGGCTGCCGCCCCTGGCGATACTTGATGCATTTCGTGTTGGCTTTGCCTTGGGCAGCGCCAGCCGACCCCGCGCTCTTGTAGAGGCTGGTCAGGCATTTCTGCTGGTCGCTGCTCTGGGCCTGGGCACGGGCCTCGCCGGCGCAGGCGATCAGGGAGAGGAGGGCCACTGCCACGACGATCGCCGACGGCAGATGTCGCGTTTGGGGACGGGGAACGATCGACATCGGGTTGCTCCTTGGTCGAGAGGTTGTTCGGCACCCTCCCCGGTCGGGGAGTCGCTCGGCTAGCGGCGCATTAGAGCCGACTCCCGGGCGTTCGGTCAACGAAAAACTTGCGTTGCTTCGATTCGGGCGGCGCAAAGTCGCAACGACGCACCGCAGCTTAGATGTCGGCCCGGTCAGCCGATCGCCCGCTGTTGGTCGGACGCGCCGCCCGCGGCGTGATCGCCATCGGCCTTCTGGAAGATGAGCTCGAACCAGAACGTGCTGCCCTGGCCCGCGACGCTCTCGACACCGATCGTGCCGCCCATCAACTCGACGAGTTGGCGACAGATCGTGAGCCCGAGGCCCGTGCCGCCGAAACGGCGCGTGGTGCTGCTGTCCGCCTGCGTGAAGCTCTCGAAGATCTCGGCCTGGCGCTCCGGGGCAATGCCGATGCCGGTGTCGCGGACCGCGATGCGGATGGTCGCATGCGTGCGCGTCTCCGCCGCGCGCGTCTCGATCGTGACCGAGCCGGCGTCCGTGAACTTGATGGCATTGCCGACCAGGTTCAGCAGCACTTGGCGCACGCGAAACGGGTCGCCCTGGATGCGCTCGGGAAGCCGGGGATCGATGCGGAAGTCGAGCACGAGGCCCTTTCGCGTGGCCGTGATGACGAACGACCGGACGACCTCCTCGATGATGTCCCGCACGCTCATCGCGACGCGCTCGACGGCGAGCTTGCCGGCCTCCATCTTCGAGTAGTCGAGGACGTCGTTGAGGATGCCCAGAAGTGCGACCGCCGCCGAGCGCGCCGTCGTCACGTACTGTCGAGCCTCGGCCGGATCCTCGCTGTCGAGGGCCATGTCCGCCATGCCGATGATGACGTGCATCGGGGTCCGGATCTCGTGGCTCATGTTGGCGACGAATGCCGACTTCACCCGCGTCGACGCGAGCGCCTGGTCGTGCGCCTCGGCGAGCGTCGCGAGGTATCGGCTCCGCTCGTCCTCGGCACGCTTGCGCTCGGTGATCTCGCGCCAATTGAGGACGATTCCGCGCACGCTCGGGTCGTCGAGCAGGCTCGTCACCATCACTTCGACGTCACACCACGAGCCGTCCTTCCGGAGGCACCGGCACTCGAGGACGGTGCTTCTGCCGCTCGCGACCGCGTCGAGGATCGTGCTGCGGACGCGCCCGACGTCGTCGGGATGGACGAAGTCGGACACGGGGGAGCCGAGCACCTCGTCGGGGCGATAGCCGAGCACCCGCTCGATCGGCGGGCTCTCGTACCGAATCGTGCTCGCGCCGTCGAGGATCGTGATGACGTCCGATCCCCGTTCGACGAGCGCCCGGAAGCGTTGCTCGCTCGCTCGCAATGCGCTCTCGGCCCGGTCCCGTTCCCGCCGGTACCGCTGGAGCTGACGCGCGATGTAGACCGACGAGATGAGCGTGATCGCGACGCCGACCATCGGTGCCGGCGCGGCGGCCGCGGAGCCCCGCATCAGCACGCTCGCGCCGAACATCGAGAACCCCGCGACGAGGACGGAGACGAGTTGCGGCGCGGCGCCCCATTGCAGCGTCGTCGCCGTTCCGAAGGCGAGCGCCATGATCGTCAGAACCTGGGTGGTCGAGTCGTTGCGCAGGTAAGCGGTCAGCAACGACAGCACGTAGATGCCCGAGATGAAGACCACCGTAGAAATGACGTACGCACGGCGATCGCCGCCGCGGCCGTTCACGTAGAAGCCGAAGCCGATCCAGGCGAACTGCAGCAGGCGGGAGAGATGGAGTGCCTGCGCCGTGGCGGGCGACAGACGGAGGTCGCTGAGCGACAGCAGGGCGAGCGAGAGCAACATGATGCAGAGCCCGAGGCGTGCGTGCGCCCGCAGGACCGGGAGGTCGCGGTCGAGCGCGATGGCGGAATCGTGCGCGACACTATGTGAGATGTTCACCACGACGCTCGTCAGGCCCCGGCAGCTTTGCAAGTGCTGTGCCTCGGTCGACAGAGGCCGAAATCGGGGGCGGCTGCGCACCCGTCGTGGCTACCACCGCCATCCGACTCGGAACTCCGGGAGACCCCGGTGCGACGCGCCGCCTACCCCGCGACGGGGAGCGGCGAGAATGCGTCGATAGACGGAGCCATCGGGTTCGATCGCCACCTCCGACCCGGCCGCCGCTCCAACGGGCGCAGACGTTGGTCTCGTGAATGATGCTTTCCCCGATGCTTCCCCGAAACTGCGACGGCGCCGCGGTCGAGTCGACCACGACGCCGTCACTTTCACCGCCGCAAAGATCAGTCGGATTTGTCGTTGAACCGCGCCGCATCATTCTTCTGTGCGGGACTGCTGTGGGTCGATTCCCAACAGATCCCATTGCTGTTTCGCAGCTGTACGGTCACCGGCTGCGTCAGCGGAAGGGTCGGCATCTCGAGGTTGGCGCCCTTGCCCTTGATTGTGATCTTCGCCTTACCGGGGGTGAGACCCTGCTTCAGGTTCACGCCCGTGATGCCGTCGGGCGTCGCCTCTTTGTCTTTGTAGACGTAGCCCGACCCCGTTTCTCTCCAGCAAGGTTTGCCGGCACAGAGCTGGCCCGCCGGCATGTGCGCACCGGAAACGAGGCCGCCGTTGTCGTAGAGGCAGAGCCGGTAGTCGGTCGTCGTGAGCGGCGTACCGTAGTCGGCTTTGGTCGTGACCTCGCCGCGGTTCCACTTCCATTGCAGCTGGTCTTTGGTGTCGGGCGTGTTGTTCCTGATCTGCAGCGACGACTTGGTGCTCTGCGCATCGCGGCAGCCGGGAAGCGGAGCCGGCGTGCAGACGAACTCCGTCTGACACGTCGCGCTGCAGCCGTCGTTGGAGACGACGTTGCCGTCGTCGCAGACCTCTCCGCACGCGCCCTGCACGACACCATCGCCGCAGGTCATGGAGTCGCCCCCACACACGCCAGCAGTGCACACGTCGGCGATCGTGCAACTCATGCCGTCATCGCAGGACGTGCCATCGGGCTGCGACGTGTCGGCGGGACATGCGGCGTCCGATCCGGTGCAATTCTCGGTCTCGTCGCAGGTCCCGGCGGCTCCGCGGCAGACCGTCGCCGAGGAAACGAAGCCGTCGCTCGGGCAGGTGATGCTGCTTCCGTCGCAGGTCTCCGCGACGTCGCAGTCGCCGGCAATCGCCCGACAGGACGCGCCGGCATTTCCAGCCGGATGCTGGCAGGAATCGCTCACGCCATCACACTGGTCGAGCGAGCAGGGATTGCCGTCGATCGTGCACGCGCTGCCGTTGCCCTGTTTCGCGTCGGGGCTGCAGGCAGGACCGCTCCCCGAACAGCTGTCGGCGACGTCGCATTCGCCGGCGCTCGCGCGGCACACCGTGCTCGCCGACTCGAAACCGTCGGCCGGACAGGTCGGGGTGACGCCGTCGCAACTCTCGGCCAGGTCGCACGGTCCGGCGCTGCCGCGACACAGGATGCCGTTCGGCACGAGGCAATCATTGGCGGCCTCGTTGCAAACATTGCCGCATTCCGGTCCGCCGCTGCAGGGATCGCTCGCGGCGACACATTGGTTGGACCCGTTGCAGGTCTCGACGCCGGTGCAGAAGCGCGTGTCGTCGCAGTCGGCATCGGTCACGCATGCCACGCACGCCGGTGGGCCCGCTGCGGGCGGATCGGCATCGACCGCGCCGATGATCGCATCACAGCTGGGATTTCCGGGACCCGCTGGACATCCCCACCAGTCGTTCTCGAAGTCGAGCACGGGGCTCGGCCCGTTGGCGGCACCCGCGTCGGAGTTCCCGCGGATCGTGTTGCTCTCGAACGCGACGACCGCTCCGGCCGGCAGGCCGCCGTACGTCCCCGCAACCGAATCGAAGACGCTGACGCCGTTACGGAACCCGCGGATGCTGTTGCAGCTGCCGCTGATGCTGGTCGTCGCGGGCATGACCGTGCTGCCCGCTCGCGACTCGATGAACACGCCGGAGGACGGCGGGTTCGTCCCGCTGCCGCCGACGTTGCCGCCGTCGAGCGTGTTGCCGGTGAGCACTACGGGACCGTTCCCCCGCAGCTGGATGGCGTGGGCAGCGGTCGCCGTCCCGAAGGTACCCGAGAGCGCGATGTCGTTGTTCAGGATGTTGACCGCCGCATTGGCCAGCGCCGGGGGCAGCCGCACGAACACACTTGGGGGCGATGTGCTGATGCCGACGTCCTTGACGATGGTGTTCTCCTCGATCGTCATCGGCGACCCGAGCCCCAGGCCATAGATCTCGAGATCGAGCGCGTTTGCCTTGATGCCCGTGAATTGGTTCCGCCGGATCGCGATGTTCGCCACCGCCACGCCGTTGCTCGAGTAGAACTTCAAGATGCCCATCCCCACGGATCCGCCGATGAACGACGAATCCTCGATGACGGCGTCTCGCAACTCCTCGACGTAGATGCCGTAGTTGACATTGTTGCTGAACGTGCAGCCGCTCACGGTCACGTTGCTCAGCCGCGACGTGCTGCCGTCGTTCGCCTGGTAGATGCCGTAGGTATTGGAGTCGAACGTCGAGCCGGTGATGGTGAGGCCCGCCACCTGGCTGGTCGACGACATGCGCAGACCGACGCTCGAGGTTGCGACCCGACAGTCGGTGATCGCCACGTTGGCGACCGTGAAGGTGGCCCCCAATTGCATGTCGATGCCGCGCGCGGTCTGACCGGTGAAATTGACCCGGGTGATCTGGGTGTTGTTGCTGGACGCGTTCTGGAACGCGACGCCGACGCTGCCGTTCTGGATCGCGAAGTCGCGGAGCACGATGTCGTTGGTGCGGACCGAGAAGGCCGCGACGCCGGCGGCCGGCTGGACGAACGTGCTGGCGTTGCCGGCGCCGGCGATAGTGAGCGTCTTGGTGAGGACGATGACCGCGCTCACGGGGAAGTTCCCTGCGCCGAGCTGTACCGTGTCGCCGTTCGAGGAGGCCGTGACCGCTTGCGCGATCGTGTTGCAGTTCGGAGAAACGACCGTGCACGCGTTCGACCCGTTGCCGGGGACGAGCCACGTGGTGGCGGCGGCATCGGACACCGCGCCGAGCGAGAGCATGGCCGAGAGCACACCGGCAATAGCTATGTGACGACGTCTTGTCATTGGGCTCCTTTGTTCGCGAACGGTGTCGACACAAACGCCGTGCGAGATGTCATAGGGGAGCCTCCGGGTACCACGGCGCTGAAGCCATACGCAAGGTCGAACGCGCGATGGTGCGCATTACTTATGAATACTCGCAAATGCCGATATTTAATGATTGTACGATTGCCCATCATATTTGTTTTTGCGCATTGCAAATAACAGTTGGACTACGCGACGGTAACGCGGCTCACTGCGATACCGCACATTCTCATTGAGCCGGTGCGGGTCACGAGCAGTCGGGATTTCGTGGCTTTGGCCTAGCTCCTCACCAACGTCCGACTCGCGTGGTCGCCGAGAGCGGGCGGATGCACACCGCCTTCCATGTACGTATGAACACGCGCGTAGTAACTCCCGGCCAAGGTTCCCCCTCATGATCCGGAGGCTTTGTGCCGAGAAATGCCCTGGGGGTTCTCATGCAAACATTCATATCGTCGAAGGAGACGCGGGCGGCGATCCGGGCCGTCCTGGCGTTCGCCGTCTTGACGTTTCCCGTCCCGGGGCGGGCGTACGAGGACACGTTCGAGCGCACCGAGGAGCGGCCGCGCTGTGATCACTACGAGGCCCTGAAGCAGCCGTTCTTCGGCGAGACCCACCTGCACACGGCGTACTCCTTCGACGCCGTGACGCTCGACACGCGGAACACGCCGGCCGGCCGACGCCTACCGCTATGCGAAGGGCGGCATCGTCGGGCTTCCCCCGTGGATCGACACGCGGCAGCAGTTCGATCCGGCGCCGCCACCACCCGAGACCTCCCCGCTGGTCGCCCAGTACCCGTACTGCCTACCGCCCGCGCGCTGCGAGTTCACGGCGACGCGCAGCGGGCAGCTCCCGGAGGGCCGGGCGCTCGACTGGGTCGCGATCACCGACCATGCCGAGCAGCTCGGCGAGTCGAACATCTGCATGTTCGAGGCGGTGCTGCCGTGCACCACGAGCGAGGAATGCCCCCAAGGTCAGGAGTGCGGGACGGTGATCGCCCGGCGGACGGGCTCGACCAGCACCATGTGCGTTCCGGTCGGCTACGGGAGCGCGCTGTGCACGCTCGCCCGCGACGAGCTCACCCGTCTCAAGGCCGGCACCGCCCCGGGCCTGATCGCAGTGCCGGAGAACATCAACGAGAACCCGACCCGCGTCGACTTCTGCGACGCCGGACCGAACGACGACGTCGGCCTCCGCTGCGTCGGGCAAGCGAAGAACGTGTGGGAGCAGATTCAGCACGACGCCGAGGAAGCCTACGACCGCACCTCCGCCTGCACCTTCACCTCGTTTATCGCCTACGAGTACACGGCGATGATGGGCGTCGGACGCTGCGAGAACGCGCCGACCGTCCCCTGTTGGGACGAGCTCGACACCGGCAGCACCTCCAAGGATTGTCCTGCGGGCGGTGCGCAGCTCTGCGGCGGAACGTTCCCGGGGAGCGGCGGCGCGGACAACATGCACCGCAACGTGATCTTCCGGAACGACGACGTGCTCGCGCTGCCCATCAGCAACCTCGAGGCGCCGGTCGGCTGCGGCGTCGGCGCGACCTGTGACCGCACCGCCCCGCTCGGGTCGCCGCAGCAGATGCTCGAGGAGCTGCGCGCGCGCTGCAACGATCACCCGCCCGAGAACCCGCGCTGCGAGGCGCTGTCGATCCCGCACAATCCGAACATCAGCGGCGGGGCGATGTTCCTCATGCCCGAGAGCCTCGACGAGGCGCGCGTCCGGAGCGCGATGGAGCCCCTGGTCGAGATGATGCAGATCAAGGGCTCGTCGGAGTGCCGCTACCTCTCCTCCATGCCTGGGGCCTGGGGAGCGACCGACGAGGAATGCAGCTTCGAGAACATGAATTTCAGCCGTCTGAACGGCGAGTGGATCGCGCCCGAAGACCGCAACCCCGACAACCTGCCGCCGGCCGCGTACGTGCGGAACGCGCTCAAGAGCGGGATCGCCTACGAGAAGATGCAAGGCATCAATCCCTTCAAGCTCGGCTTCGTCGGCGGGCTCGACAACCACAACGGAACGCCGGGACAGAGCGAGGAGATCGACTACGCGCGCCACGGCGCGCATGGCGACCAGAGCTTCGCCGTCTCGGGGCAGATCCTGAACGAGAAGTACATGCTCGGCCTCGAGACGAGCGGCGGCGGATTGACCGTCGCGTGGGCGGAAGAGAACTCGCGCGACTCGGTGTTCGCGGCGCTCAAGCGGCGTGAGACCTATGCGACCAGCGGGACGCGGCCGATCGTGCGCTTCTTCGGCGGCCCGGGGCTCCGCGCCGACATCTGCGGGTGCCAGAGCTTCGCGAAGCTCGGCTACGCGAGCGGCGTGCCGATGGGCGGGACGCTCCCGCCGAGCGGCACGGCCCCACGCTTCGCGGTGAGTGCCTTGATGGACCCCGGCTGGCCGAATCATCCCGGGACGAAGCTCGACCGCGTGCAGATCATCAAGGGTTGGGTCGATCGAAGCGGGGCGACGCACGAGCAGGTCTTCGAAACAGAAGAAGGCTCGGCATGCGGGGTGAGCCCGATCCGCCGGGGCGGCGGGACGTGGCACAAAAAGGGCGAGGCGGTCGACCTTCACACCTGCCGCCCGACAGGGCTCGGACGCGCGAGCCTCTGTACCGTCTGGCAAGACCCGAGCTTCGATCCCGCCGCGCACGCCTTCTACTATGCGCGCGTCCTCGAGCAGCCGAGCTGCCGGTGGAACCAGTACTACTGCAACGCGCGCGGCGTCGACTGCAGCGCGCCGATGGGTGTGTGCGGCTCGACCGACCCGGCGCTGAACGGCAAGGGCTGCAGCTCCAGCGCCGACTGCGGGGGGGGCGTATGCGAGACGCCGGTCAGCTACACCGCGTTCGAGTATCAGCAGTGCTGCTCGGGTCTCGTGCCGGCGACGGTCCAGGAGCGGGCCTGGACGTCGCCGATCTGGTACGACCCGACGCCTGCGCGCGGGGCGTCGTGACCCCCCTGCGACGGGCCACGCATGAGGTGCCGGGCCTGCGCCGTCTGACGCGCAGCCCGCTCGTGCACTTCGCGCTGCTCGGCGGCTTGCTGCTCGCGGCTCGCTCCCCGCTGCTCACCCGCGAGCACACGACGCGTGCGCCCGTCGTGCGCGCTCCGATCGTCATTCCGCCCGAGCGGGTACGCGCGCTCGCGGAGGCGTTCGCCGAACGCTGGGGCCGCCCCCCGAACGAGGCGCAGCAGCGCGCGCTCGTCGAGCAGACGGCGCAGGAGGAGATGCTCTTCCGCGAAGCGCGGCTGCTCGCGCTCGGCCTCGGCGACGGCAGCGTCCAGAGGCGTCTGGTCGAGAAGATGCGCGTGGTCAGCGACCGCCCGGGCCGGAGCGAGGACGAGCTGGTGCGCGAGGCGATCGAGCTCGGGCTCGACGACGACATCGTCATCCGGCGGCTCCTGATCGAGAAGATGCGCGTGGTGCTGCGCCAGGAGGCGGGCGACACGCCGATCGAAGACTCCGAACTCCGAGCGCTCCTCGAGCGCCGCCGGGACGATCTCGCGCAGCCCGAGAGGATCACGTTCACCCAGGTCTTCCTCGGCGAGGACGCCCACGGGGTGCAGCTCGCGGCGGACGCCCGCAGAACGCTGGCGCGCCTCCGCGCGTCCGGCGTGGCGCCGGAGCGAAGCGCGGAGTCGTCCGACCCCTTTCCGCTCGGTGCCCAGCTGCGGGCGTACACCCGCGCGCAGCTGGTCGGCCGGTTCGGCACGCGCTTCGCCGAGGAGGTGATGGGACTCGCGCCCGGCGTGTGGTCGGGACCGCTCGCGTCTCCCTATGGGCTGCACCTCGTGCGCGTGGACGCCAAGCTGCCGGCGCGCCTCCCCGCGATCGACGAGGTGCGTCCGGCGCTGACCCGCGCCGTGCTGCGCGAGCGCGCGGAGCAAAGCTTGGCGCGCGGCCTCGCCCGGCTGCGGCAGCTCTACGCGGTGCGCGTCCTGCAAGCCGCCCGCGTCCCCGTCACGGAGAGCGCGTCCTGACGCCGACCGCCGCCGGTACGCTCCGCGTCTTGGCGCTCGTCGTTGCCGCGAGCACCACCGGCAGCGTGCGCACTGCGTTCGCCCATCCCCTCGATCCCGCGCTCCTCGAGCTCCGCGAAACCGCTCCCGGGATGTTCGCCGTCCTGTGGAAGACGCCGCGGACTGCACGCGGAGCGCTCGCTCCCGTTCTTCCTGAGCGGTGCCGCCCGGACGCGTCGAGCAGCGTGCGGAGCGACGCGCGGACCGTGTCGCGGCGCTGGAATGTCGGCTGCGGGGTGGCGAGCCTCGTCGGCGAGCGCTTCGCGGTGCGCGGGCTCGACGCGCAGAACGGCGAAGCGCTGCTGCGCCTCGAGCTCATTGATGGACGGCGCGTGCAGACCGTACTGCGTGCAGATCGCCCCGCGTTCACGGTCCCCGCGGGGGACACCGGGCTCGCCGTGACCGCGTCCTACGCCGCGCTCGGCGTCGAGCACATCCTCAGCGGGATCGACCACCTGCTGTTCGTCCTCGGGCTGGTGCTGCTCGTCCGCGGCCGCCGCGAGATTCTCGGGATCATGACCGCGTTCACCCTCGGCCATAGCGTGACCCTCGCGCTCGCGACGCTCGGGATCGTCAATGCGCCCACCCAGCCGATCGAGGTCCTGATCGCAGCGAGCATCGTCGTCATCGCTCTCGAGCTGACGCGCGGGCGAGCCCTCGTGAATGATGCCGCGAGCGGGCGCTCGCTGCTCCTGCGGCGACCCTGGCTCGTCGCCTGCGCGTTCGGGCTTCTGCACGGCTTCGGGTTCGCCGGCGCGCTCGCGCAGATCGGCCTGCCGCGCGGCGAGATCCCGCTCGCGCTGCTCTCGTTCAACCTCGGCATCGAGCTCGGGCAGATCGCGTTTGCGACGGCAATCCTCGCCCTCCTTGCGATGCTCCCTCCGCGCTGGCATGCCGCCGGCCGACTCACCGCAGCGTACGGGATCGGAGCACTCGCCATGCTCTGGCTCTTCGAGCGTGCCCTGCCCCTCATCGCCGGCGCCTGACCTGCGCCCCGGCCCGACGCGAGCGCCTTCGACAGGAATTGAACCGGCGCCATCGGCATGGCGCCGTGTCCCTCCCCATCGAGACGAGACGCGCCGCGTTCCTCCCGAGTTGAGGCACCCGAGGGGCCGCGACCGGCCGGCCTCACTCTTGCTCTGAAACTGGGCATGACGTCCCGCATGCCAGCTATGCTGATCGTTCACGACCCCTGGGTCACCAGGAACGCAGGGTTTCGTTCCGTACGCATGAAGCCTCGGGCCCTGCGGATGCGGCCTGCCTTCGACACCTCGCTAGGAGATTCCCGATGAACGTCCAGAATCCCCACGCTGCAGTGACCAAGACGCTGACTGGAATCCGGGGATTCGACGAGATCACTGCCGGGGGCCTGCCGCGCGGACGGACGACGCTGGTGATGGGTGGACCAGGCTGCGGAAAGACCATCTTTGCGCTGCAGTCGCTCGTCAACGGCGCGCATCACGCGAAGGAGGCGAGCATCTTCGTCGCGTTCGAAGAGAGTGCAAGCCGCATCTTCGCCAATGCATTCACGTTCGGCTGGAATCTTCCCGCCCTCGTCAAGAAGAAGCTCTTCTTCCTGGATGCGCAACTCAGTCCGGACGTGGTGAAGGCTGGCGAAGCCGATCTGATCGGTTTGCTGAATATCCTCGAGGCCAAGGCCAAGGAGATTCGTGCGACGCGCATCGTCTTCGACGGCATCGACGTGATGCTGAATGTGCTCGACAACCCGGCCGTGGAGCGTCGCGAGATCTATCGCATCCGCGACTGGCTCTTGAAGACGGGGCTGACGGGCATTCTCACGCAAAAGATCAGCGGCAACGAACCCGACCAACGCTACGGCTTCCTCCAGTTCATGGTCGATTGCGTCGTCGTTCTCCGGCATGTGGTGATCGACGGTTCGGCCTTCCGTAACCTGCGCGTCATGAAATACCGCGGGTCGGGGTTTGCAGGCGACGAATTTCCGATCTCGCTCACGTCGGAAGGGATGCAGCTGACCCATCGTGGGCCGACTGAGCTCCGGTACAAGGTCACCAATGAGCGGATCTCGTCGGGGCTTCCTCGTCTGGATCACATGCTGCGTGGTGGGTATCACCGCGGCACCAACGTCCTGATCTCGGGCGCTCCTGGAACCGCCAAGTCGACGCTGTCCGGGCTCTTCGCCGCAGCCGCCTGCGAGCGCGGGGAGCGCACGTTGTACGTGAGCTTCGACGAAGGCGCGGATCAGATCGTTCGGAACCTGCAATCGGTGGGCATCCGACTCGCCCCCTACGTGCAGTCCGGCGTGCTCAAGATGTACTCGACGCGCACGCGGGGACCGAACGTCGAAGACCAGTTCGATGCGCTGCGCGCGAAGGTGCGCGAGCATCGCCCGCGCTGCCTGGTCATCGATCCGCTCTCGGCGCTGTCGACGAAGCTCGCCCACCTCGCCTCAGCCGATGCGGCGCAGCAATTCCTGGACTACCTCAAGGCGGCAGGAATCACGGTGGTGAATACGTCCCTGATGGACGGACTCAGCACCGACGAAGCGACGGCCACCGGCATCTCCACCATCGCCGACACCTGGATTCACCTCTCGTACGTCGTGCAGGACGGGGAGCGGAACCGCGCTCTGACGATCGTCAAATCGCGCGGCACCGGGCACTCGAACCAGGTTCGAGAGCTGACCCTCTCCAACGACGGCGTCACCCTCACCGATGTCTTCGTCGCGCAGGGAAAAGTGCTCATGGGAGTGGCGCGCTGGGAATGGGAGCAGGAAGAACGCGCCGGGAGAGGACGCACCCACATTGCGGCGGAGCGCAAGCGCCTGCAGCTCCAAGTCGCGCAGGCCGAAGCCGCCGCGCGACTGCAGGTCATTCAAACCGAAATGCAAGCGCGGAGCGCGGAGATTGCCGTCCTGGCCGACGCCACCGGATCGGCGTCGACGCTGCTGAAGACCGACCGGGCGATGATGCGCAAGTTGCGACACGCCGACGACGACGTCCGCGTCGCTGAGCGGACGGACGCGAAGAATGGCGTTGCCAAGAACGGGCGTCGAGTGGCCCGGTAGCATGGCCAAACGTCCGACGACCAAGGCCGCACTGCGGTTGCGTCTCTATATCGCGGGCAACGCTCCGAACTCGCTGCGCGCGATCGCCAATGCGAAGGCGATCTGCGACCAGCACTTCGCGGCCGGGCATGAGATGGAAATCGTCGACCTGTTCCGGCATCCGCTCCGAGGTTTGGAGGACCGGATTCTCGTGACCCCGACGCTGCTCAAGCTGTTACCGTTGCCGGCCCAACGGTTGATCGGGGATCTCAGCGACACGAATCAGGTGCTCCGGACCCTCGCCGCCCAATGAACGTCAACGAAGAGCGCCACACGCGAGACCTCGTACGGCGGCTCTCCGAGGCTGAAGCGACGATCGAGGCGCTGCTCTCCGGCCAAGTCGATGCGGTGGTCGATTCCAAGAGCCAGACGCCGGTGCTGCTCGAGAAGGCCCAAAGGGCGCTACTGGAGAGCGAGGTCCGTTACCGTGCCTTGGTCGACTGGTCGCCCGAATCGATCGTCGTGAGCCGGCGCGGAGAAATACTCTTCGTCAATCCGGCCGCCATCACGATGATGGGCGCCGCATCCGAGCACGAGCTCATCGGGACGTCGATTCTCGACATGGTTCACCCGAGCTTCCGGGACGTCGTGCGGCAACGAATCGACCACGTCGTTCCTGCCGGCGTCCTGCCTGTGAACGAGCAGAGATTCATCAAGCTGGACGGAACGGTCATCGACGTGGAGATGCACAGCATATCGATCAGCTACAACGGAGACCTGGCGACATTCAGCTCCATGCGCGACGTCACCGAGAGCAAGCGGGCCGCGGAAGCATTGCGTGAGAGCAATGAAAAATTCCACATGTTGGCCGACAACATCACCGACGCATTCTGGGTCCGTTCGGCCGACATGCGCGTGGTCCACTACCTCAGTCCGGCGTTCGAGCGGATCTGGGGCCGTTCTTCGGAACGCCTGTATGCAAGCCCGCAAGCATGGCCCGAGTTCACCGTATCGGAAGACCGTGAGCGTGTGATGGCCGCCTTCGCTGCGCTCAAGGAGGACGCGAGAAGTATCGACCTCGAGTACCGTATCGCACGGCCGGACGGCGAGATTCGTTGGATCCGTGTCCGGGGTTTTCAAGTCCGGAATGCCGAAGACGAATTGATACGCCTGACGGGAATCGTCACGGACATCACCGAGGCGCAGCGGGCGGCGGACGCATTGCGAACGAGCACTGAGGAATTCAGCACGTTGGCCGAAGCGATGCCGCAAATCGCCTGGACCACGCGGCCGGATGGTTGGAACATCTATTTCAATCAACAGTGGACGGCCTATACGGGGCTCACGCCTGAAGAAAGCCACGGCTACGGGTGGATCGAGCCATTTCATCCGGAAGACAAGGCGCGGGCGTTGGAGGCCTGGCGGCGCGCCGTCACGACGACCGGCCTGTACTCGATCGAATGCCGCTTGCGACGTTCAGATGGCGTGTTCCGCTGGTGGCTGATCCGTGGCGTACCCCTGCGAGACGCCACGGGCCTCGTGCTCAAATGGATAGGCACCTGCACCGACATCGAGGATTTGAAGGTGGCTCAACTGGAAGTCTCCCGCACCAACCGCGCCCTCGAAGCCGAGATCGTGGAAAGGAGGCACGCCGAGGACGCAGCGGAAGCCGCAACCCGCGCGAAGAGCGCATTCCTCGCCAACATGAGCCACGAGATTCGGACGCCCATCAACGTCATCATCGGCATGACCGATATGGCGCTGGACGGCGACCTGCCGCCGGAGGTGCGGGACCATCTCAATACCCTGCGGCGCGCGACGCTCGGTCTCCTCGTGATCGTGAACGACATTCTCGACAGCTCCAAGATCGCCGCCGGCATGGTCACGATCGAGGCCGTGGAGGTGAGCCTGCGAAGCGTCCTCACGGAGGTCGAGGACCTGCTCGGGCCGCAAGCCCGCGCGAAGGGACTCGCGCTCGAGTGTGCCGTCGACACCGACGTTCCGGAGCACGTACGTGCCGACCCGAACCGCCTGAAGCAAGTCCTGGTGAACCTGATCGCGAACGCGATCAAGTTCACCGAAACCGGCAAGATCACCGTTGGGTTCCGCGTGCTCGGGCGCTCGGCGACCCAGCTGCAGGTGCGCGGGGCCGTACGCGATACGGGCATCGGCATCCCCGCCGACCGGAGGGCCGCGATCTTCGAGAGCTTCACGCAGGGCGACGACAGCACCACGCGCACGCACGGAGGCACGGGACTCGGCCTCAGCATCTCCCGCGAGCTCGTCAACCTCATGGGGGGACGGATCGGTGTCGAGAGCGAGGTGGGTCAGGGCAGCACGTTCTGGTTCGAGATCGCGCTTGCGCTGGTCGCTACCGGGGACGAGGCGGCCGGACACGCACGCACCGCATCGGCGTGATCCCCGCAGCCGGCCCGGGCTCGCCCCGTCAATCGCAATATGCATATCGGCCATCGCTGATATGATATACGATATGACAGACCAGGTGCCGATGATATTTGCGCAAAAGATCGCCAGAATACTTGACTGACTTCTCGAAGGGTTCCCATAGTCAATACGTCAGCCGACAGGTTGTTATGCGCATATTGCCAGTTCGCACCAAGCCCCAAGGCACCATCCGGCAGGACATGAGGAGCTCCATCGACAGTTTGGGCGACCGGCGGATCCCCCCACCCAGCTGACGATCCGAAGCCGTCATCTGGCGTGCGAGCGCTCCCCTCGATGGGAGCTTGGAGCGCCCGGACTTTGTCTCGTGTCCGGGACCGGAGTGCAGAGGTTGCCATGGGTACACCATTCGTTCGCGTCGCGACGATCGTTCTCGCGAGCAGCTTGGTCACCGCCGCGGTTCACATCCGCTCGTCGAGCGGACAGCAGTTGCCTGTCGCGCAGGTGAAGCGCACCTTCAAGTGCCAAGCGGCGATTAGCAAGGCTGCGACCGGCTTCATCGACAAGAAGCTGAAGAGCCTCGACCAGTGTGCGGACGGCGTCCTGGCCTGCATCCAGGCGAAGCCCGCCGATCACTCGTGCCACCGAACCCTCACGCCGTACTGCGCGGCGCGCTTCGTGACGATCGCCGGCGCGGCGGCGAAGCTCGAGCGGCGCATTCTCAAGGCGTGCGAATCGGTGCCGACCGCCGACATGCTGAACATCGACGGGCTCGGGTATGCGACGCTGGCGCCGGAGTGCCAGGTCGAGTTCGCGACGACGCTCGCGTACCGCCACGACGCCGCACGTTGCGTGGTCCAGCATCACGAGTGCCGGGCTGAGGATCTCTTCGAAGTGCAGGAGCCGCGCGCGCGCGAGCTGATCGAGCGCGCAGGCGTCGTCTTGAACGCCGACTCCTGCCTGGACGAGCGGGGGGGAAGCGGCGACCACGTCGACGACGTCGCCGTCGGCGCGTCGATCGAGCGCTGCGAGAAGGCGATCAAGAAGGCGGCGACCCGCTTCACGACCACCAAGCTCACGCGGCTGCAGAAGTGCACCAGCAAGGTCTTGGCATGCGTTCAGCTCGTACCGGGCGACGACCGGTGTCTCGTGAAGGCGAGCCGGGTCTGTGACAAGCAGTTTGCGCGCTTCGCAACGGACGAGGGGAAGATCGCGCTGGCGATCGAGCGCAGGTGCGCGCCTGCGCAGGTCGCGTTCACGGCGTTGCGAGCGGCGAACGGCGCCAATCTCGATGCGCTTGCGAGTGCATGCGCGGCGTACGGCGTCGGCGCACTGGATACGATCGACGAGTACGAGGAGTGCCTCATCCGGCAGCACGAGTGTCGGGTCGCCGACCTGTTCCAGTACCAGATGCCGCGCGCCGTGGAGTTGTTGGCGGCGGTCGGTCGGACGTTGCCGGGAGACTTTTGTCCGCGGCCGACGCCGCTCCCGACCGGCACGCCGATCTTCACGGCAGGCCCCACGCCGAGCCCCACGCCGACAGGGACCGCCACCCGCTCCGCCACACCCACGGCGAGCGTGACGCCTACCAACAGCGCAACATCGGCGGCTACCGCGACGCCAACCGTCACCGCGACCCCGACGCCCACCCTGAGCGCGACTGCGACCCCGACGCCCACGCCCACGCTGAGCACGACACCGACCGCCACCGCCACGCGGACGCCCACCGCTACGCCGACCCAGAGCGCGACGCCGACCGTCACCGTCACGCCGACGCCCACGGCGACACCCACGCTGAGCGCGACGCCGACCGTCACCGCGACACCGACGCCCACCGCCACACCCACCCTGAGCGCGACGCCGACCATCACCGCCACGCCGACGGAGACCGTGACGCCGACCCCGAGCGCGACACCGACCATCACCGCCACGCCAACGCTCACCGCGACGCCCACCCTGAGCGCGACACCGACCATCACCGCCACGCCGACGGAGACCGCGACGCCGACCCCAAGCGCGACACCGACCATCACCGCCACGCCAACGCTCACCGCGACGCC
>JANNPN010000056.1:0-3653 GCA_031400185.1 Polyangiaceae bacterium | reverse complement strand
TGGGTTGTGGCTGGCGGATAGGGGTGGTCCGGTGCTCTGACGCGCGGTTCCGTTTCGCGCCTTGCTTGCGTTTTATGCGGGGTGGTTTTGACACGCGGATTCCGTTCATCGTGCTCGCTGAACGAGCCGCTCGGGCGCAAGGCACTTCGGGTCGCCCACCCGAGCTTCATCGGCACGATCCTCGACGCTTCGCCCGTAGCGATCACACCCGCGGTGGCTCACCGGAGCCTCGGGCGAGCCGCCTTCCGTGACCTTCAATGCACCCATTCCGTGTTCTCCGGTGCATGAACAACGACCCGCGCCGCTTCGCCCCTTCCGTCAGTGAACATGATGTTGAGGGGGAGCTTCATCATCAGGCCTTCGCCCATCGCGTGCTCGGCCAGCATCTCGACATCCAGCCCTTCATGAGAAGAGGACCATTCGTACCGTACGACGAGCACGGCGCCGTTCACGGCGATGCATGCGGCGTACAGGGGTGCCTCGAATCCTCGCGACAAGAGTTCCGTCAACATGCCCGCGAACTCTCTTTCCAACGTCCAGTCTTTCGTCACCTCAGTCTCCCTTCTTTCGATTGCGACTCGGCGCGCTGCGTCCATCTGGCACGCACGCCTTGCGACTGAGTTTCGCGATCAGCTCGCGCAATGCCTCGATCGGAACGCGACGCGCGCGCCCGATCCGAACCGAGCGAAGGGAGCCGTTCTTCATCAGCCGGAATGTCATTGCGCGGCTCAGGCCCAATCGGTCGGCCGCCTCTTGGGGTCGCAGTAGAACTCTGTCGTCCACGGTGCACCTCCAAGCGCGTAGGTACACTCGCTGTAGATGTAGGTCATCCAATCGACTATGACGTCACTATGACGACCACACCATGGCACGGAGTGTTCGATCGCGCGGACGGAAGCGTCCGGCGACCCCTAGCGATGGACGCGTGGTACCTCCCCGCGAAGGTCGCAATTCAAGGCGAATGGCTCATATCGTCCTGGATTGATCCGAAGTGGTGGCGGGTGAAACGTCTGCAAGAGTGGAAAGACCTTCGCCCTACGGCGTCACCGCCCGGTGCGGAACTACTTGAACAGTTCGTAAGGCTTGCGGATGCAACACCCAAAGAAATCCTCGGGTTCGCACGTCGGTGGGGCATCCTAGAAATCTGCGAGCACAATTTGCCGCAGACGCATGATCAGGCATGCGTAACCAGTGCGGCTAAGCGAAGTGCGGGATCGCCGACCACCCGCGAGTTGCTGCGGGGGTGGCGTTCGGTCGCTCAGTGGATGGACGCTGTGATGCGACTTGCGGCGGCGCTTGATCGAGGGGCGGACGGTGACCAGGCCGCGTGGGACATCGTTACGATGGGTAAGAAACGCTATCCAACATACGAGATGACGTCGAAGCGGCCATTGCTTGCGGCGGAGATTGAGCAGTGGCTCGGGTGGGTTCGTCTGCGGCTGAAGTTCGGATGGGACGATCCGCGTCCTACGCTCACGATCGCGGCAGACGGTCTCCTCGGTGCACTGCTGTTGCAGCTCGTCATCACGATCAGTCGCATCGACGGGCTGGCGATCTGCACAGAATGTAGACGCACCTACATCCCGACTCGGCGTCCGCGTCGCGGACAACGTAATTATTGCCAGAAGTGCGAGGCGGACCGCGTGCCGATTCGCGATGCGGCCAGAGCCTATCGAGCGCGTCGACGCAACCTCACGTCAGGACGCGAGCGGGCTGGATCGAAGCGACGCAAGTCGCGTCCGTAGTTGACCGGCTCGCTTTTCGCGCCGCC
This sequence comes from Polyangiaceae bacterium, assembly GCA_031400185.1. Lineage (GTDB taxonomy): Bacteria > Desulfobacterota > Binatia > UTPRO1 > UTPRO1 > UTPRO1. The sequence continues at coordinate 1,882 of JANNPN010000056.1, read as the reverse complement.
CTCCCTTTAGGCGCGCGAAGTGAGGCGCGTGACCATAGGGATTCTACAATCGCTCGCGCCTCTACCGCGACAGGGCAGTAAGCTCAGCTTGACGGCGTGCGGCGGACTGCGGGATAGCAGAGCGCACGAATGCCGGCCTTGTAGGACGCGAGAAAGCGAGAGCAGCGAACGCCATGCCTCCCCCGCCGTTGCTGATCCCTGAACAACGCGCGCCTCAGCAGATCGCCTCGCTCGATCAACCCTTATGGGTCGTTCAGCGCAGCGACGCGGCGGAGCGGCTTCCTGGATGAACAAGAAGCTCCTCAGCGAACGCGACATCTGCACGAAGTACATCACACCCGCCGTCCGAAAGGCCGGGTGGGACGAGATCACGCAGCTCCGCGAAGAGGTCTACTTTACGAAGGGCCGCATCATCGTGCGTGGCAAGCTCGTCACACGCGGCAAGGCCAAGCGCGCCGACTACGTCCTCTACTACAAGCCGAACATCCCCATCGCGATCATCGAGGCGAAGGACAACACGAACCCTGTTGGTGCCGGCATGCAGCAGGCGCTCGACTACGCCACTACGCTCGACATCCCCTTCGCCTTTGCGTCGAACGGCGACGGCTTCGTCTTCCATGATCGCACCGGCGGCAGCCCGCAGCCGGAAACGGACCTGACACTCGATACGTTCCCGTCACCTGCGGAACTGTGGTCACGCTACCGCGCTTGGAAAGGGCTGACGCCCGACGCCGAGCGGATCGTGCGTCAGGACTACTACGACGACGGGAGCGGCAAGGCGCCGCGCTACTACCAGTGCAACGCCGTCAACGCCGCTGTCGAGGCTATCGCGAAGGGTCAGAATCGCATCCTCCTCGTCATGGCGACGGGAACCGGCAAAACATACACGGCCTTTCAGATCATCTGGCGACTGTGGAAGGCCGGGCAGAAGAAACGCATCCTCTACCTCGCCGATCGCAACGTCCTCATCGACCAGACGATGGTGAACGACTTCCGTCCCTTCGGCGCGGCGATGGCGAAGCTCAGCACCAGCGCCAAGACCATCGAACGGGAGGACGGCACTGAGGTCCAGCTCACCACAGCGATCGACCACAAGCGGCGCATCGACACTGCGTTCGAGATTTACCTCGGCCTCTACCAAGCGATCACCGGACCGGAAGAACGGCAGAAACTCTTCCGGGAGTTCTCGCCCGGCTTCTTCGATCTCATCGTCGTCGACGAGTGTCACCGCGGAAGCGCGGCGGAGGATTCGGCATGGCGCGAGATCCTCGAATACTTCTCCGGCGCTACGCAGATCGGCATGACCGCCACACCCAAGGAGACGAAGTACGTTTCCAACATCCACTACTTCGGCGAGCCGGTGTACTCGTACTCGCTGAAGCAAGGTATCCGCGACGGGTTTCTCGCCCCCTACAAGGTCATCAAGGTCCACATCGACCGCGACGTCGAAGGCTACCGGCCGGAGAAGGGCACGCTGGATCGTGAGGGCAACGAAGTCGAAGACCGGATCTACAACCAGAAGGACTTCGACCGGACCCTCGTGCTCGATGACCGCACCAAGCTCGTCGCGCGCAAGATCACTGAGTTCCTCAAGGAGAGCGGTGATCGTTTCCAGAAGACCATCGTGTTCTGCGTGGACACCGAGCACGCCGCTCGCATGCGCCAGGCACTCGTCAACGAGAACGCGGACCTCGCAACGGACAACCCGCGCTACGTCATGCGGATCACCGGGGACGACACCGAGGGCACCAACCAGCTCGGCAACTTCATCGACCCCGAGGCGAAGTATCCGGTTCTCGTTACCACGTCGCGTCTTCTCTCAACCGGCGTCGACGCCCAAACCTGCCGCCTCATCGTGCTCGACCGCCCGGTCGGCTCCATG
>JANNPN010000026.1:0-7431 GCA_031400185.1 Polyangiaceae bacterium | reverse complement strand
TACTTCAAGAACGGCGACGCCGGCCGCGCGGTGCTCGCGTACGAGCGCGCGCGCCGGCTGATCCCGCGTGACCCCGACCTGCACGCGAACCTCGGCTACGCGCGCGAGAAGAGCGGCGACGTGGATGCGACGCCGCTCTGGGCGCGGCTCGCGCTGCCGCTCGCGTCGCGCGCCTCGAGCGACGAGCTGCTGGCGTGGGCGAGCGGGAGCTTCGTGCTGCTGATGGCGGCGTTGATCGCGGCCCGCCTGCTGCCAGGCGCGGCACGTGCGGGTCGCGGGGTCGCCATCGCAGCGGCGGTCGTGCTGGCGCTCGCCGGCACGTCGGCGCTCTATCGCCTCGCGACCGTCGACGTACCGACCTTCGCCGTCGTCGTCGCCAACCGGGATACCGACGTCCGCTTCGAGCCTTCGGAGAACGGCACCGCGCACTTCGCAACCAAGCCGGGCGCGGTGCTGCGCGTGCTGGTCGAGCGCGAGGGGTGGGCGCAGGTCGCGCGCCCCGACGGGAAGCGCGGCTGGATCGCGCGCGCGGCGATCGGCGACATTTAATCCATCGAGGCGATCGCTCCCCCGGCGACACGGCGTGACGCGCACCGGCTTGCGCGCGCGAAGCGGGCCGTGGTAGCGCCGCCGCGAAGGATCTGTCCATGGTCTCCGCTCACCTCCGCTGGATATTGCTCGTGTCGCTCGTCGTGCTCGGCGGCCCTGCCGCGCACGCCGCGACGATCGTCGTGTCGCCCGGCCCCGGAACGCCCGTGCAGGACGCCATCGACGCCGCCCTCCCGGGCGACGCGATCCGGCTCGAGGGCGGCGGCTATCCCGAGTCGATCGTCGTCGACAAGGCGCTCACGATCGTTGGACCGTCCGGCACCGTCAACGACAACGACCCGCCCGCCGCGGTCATCGCCGCCGGATGCGCGCCCGGAACGACCGGGATCACGGTCGCCGCCGACAACGTCCGGCTGCGCGACCTCCGCGTCATCACCTACACCGAGTACGGCATCGACGTGCAGGGTCGCGACAAGTTCCGCCTCCAGAACGTCATGGTCGTTCCGAACTGTCCCGAAGACGCGCCCACCGCGAGCCTGAACCTCGTCGCGACGACGCGCACCGCGATCGATCGCGGCGTGATCAACGGCTTCGACGTCCCGGGCACCGCCATCCGGATCGCGCAGATCGCCGAACGCGGCAACGTGCGGCTCTCCCGTACGCTCGCCGCGGGCCACGATCGCGGGGTCGTGATCGAGAACGCGGGCCCGGGGTCGGTGCGCGTCCTCCGCTGCAGCGTGAACTTCAACGTCGGGACCGGCATCCTGCTGCTGAACAGCGACGGCGTCGACCTCAAGAGCAACGTCGTCGTGAACAACTCGAGCTCTGGCATCCTCATCGCCGCCAACTCCGACGAGAACCGCATCCTCAAGAACACGATCAGCGGCAGCATCCTCGACGTCTCCGACGACGGCACGAACAACTGCTGGAAGAAGAACACGTACGCGACCGGCACCGTGCCGTCCTGTCCCTGACATGAGCCCAACGCGCAGCGGTGATCAGCCGACGCGCTCACACGAATGAGCGGCACCTTCCACAAGCTCCAGATGCTGCGCGGCATGCTGAACGGCGAGCGCGCCGAGGCCGGCCCGTCGTACGTGGTGCTGGACCTCACGCGCCGGTGCAACACGGTCTGCGTCGGCTGCTACTATCACTGCGTCCAGGAGCGGACGCCGACGCCGGGCGACCACTCCGTACGTGAGCTGCCGACGGAAATGGTCCAGCGGCTCGCCGGGGAGCTCGCCGACCTCGGCACCAGCGAGATCTTCCTCCTCGGCGAAGGCGAGCCGCTCCTTCACCCCGGCTATTTCGACGTGGTTGCGGCGTTCAAAGCGCGAGGGATGACGGTGCGGACGTTCTCGAACGGCACGCTGCTGACCGACGACGCCTGCCGACGCCTCGTCGATTCCGGGCTCGACACGCTGCTGGTGTCCGTCTGGGCCGTCACGGAGGACGAGCATCGCGCGAACCACCCCGGCATCACGCTCACGCATCTCGCGAAGCGCCGCGACGGCGTGCGCAGGCTGACGGAAGCGAAGCGCCGCGCCGCGAGCCGGACGCCCCACCTCCGTCTCCAATTCATCCTGAACCGCCACAACTTCACGAACCTCGACGGGCGCGTCGAGTTTGCGCTCGCGAGCGGTTGCGAGGAGGTCGGCTTCGGCAACTTCCGCGACAACGGGGGCATGTTCGAGCACCTGGCGCTCGGCGACGCGGAGCGCGCAACCGTGGATGCTGCATTGGAGAAGGCCGGCGCCGTCTTCGCCGCGCACGGCATTCGTCACGACATCACCGAATACCTCCGTCGCATCGAGCTCAGCCCCGAGCGCTGGGCGAAGATCCCGTGCTACGCCGGCTGGTATTCGTCCCGGATCAAGGTCGACGGCACCGTTCTCCCCTGCGCCCATTGCACGACCGTGTCCGGCAATCTGAACGAGCGGTCCTTCAAAGAGATCTGGAACGACGAGACCTACCGCGCATTCCGCCGCGCGGGAATGCAGCGGCCCGATCGCGACCTCTTGACCGGATGCGACTGCGCCAACTGCTGCCAGGTCACCGACAATCTTCGCGTCGGGAAGCGCTTCGACCCGATCCGCCCGTGGGTCGCCCGGCGTCTGCACTCGAAGGTCGAGCCGTAACGCGAGCCGCGTTCAGGTGACGGCGGGGCGATGCTCGGCGTACAGCCGGTCGCGCCATTCCACGAGGTCGGCGAAGTCGGCGGCGAGCGGCTCGTTCGTCCAAACGGTGCGGATCGCCGGCGCGAGCCGGATGTACGCGTCGGCGACCGGGCGCACCATCTGGAGCACGACCCCCATCGCGATGTCGGCATACGTGAGCTCGTCGAAGAGGTACGCGCGGCCGGCAAGCGCGGCGCGCAGGTCCTCGAGCACCGTCCGGAGATTCTGGTCGCTCGCGGCGACGTCGGAACCGAAGCCGTACTTCCAGCGGAGGTACGCGAACGTCGCGCCGGCCGCGGCCCCGAGCACCGGATGCAGCATCCCCGGGATCCCCGGCGGCAACATCTCGGTCGCCGCCCCCGGCACCTCGGCCATGCGCGCCACCACGCGGATGCGGCCCGCGGCGAGCCCCGTCTCGCTGCACGCGTTCCAGGTCCCGATGGCGGCCGCGCGGCCGGCGGGAAAGAGCGGCACCCCCGCGCCGTGCCGCTCGGCCCACTCGGCGATCGCGTACGAGTCGCGAGGGCTCGCGTCGTCCGTGAGCAGCGTCGGCGTGCTGACCCGTCCCATGAGCGCGCCGAGCCGCCACCGCAGCCACGGCTCGTCGATCACCGGCACGTACTCGCGATAGCGGTACCGGATGCGGTGGTGGTCGAGCGCCCACCGCGCCTTCTCCGACCACGGCGAGAACGACTCAGCGACGAGCTCGGGCACGCGCCCTTCTGCCGGCGTGTGCGAGCCGACTCAAGCGCGCTTCGAGGCGATCTCCCAGGCGAGGTACGCGAGCAGCTGGCAGATCGTGCCGTACGTCATGGCCTGCTCGGAGCTCGCGTTGCCGTCGAGGCCGCGCTTGTAGACGCCCTGCGCGATCGAGGCCAAGCGGAAGAGCGAGAAGGCGAGGTAGAAGTCCCAGTGCTCGACGTCGGGGCGACCGGTCCGGCGGCAGTAGTCGGCGACGTACTCCTGCTCGGTCGGGATGCCCATCGCGGCGAGGTCGATGTTCACGAGCGAGCCCTGGGTCGGGCTGTTCATGTGGTAGAGGAGGCAGTTGTAGGCGACGTCGGCGAGCGGGTGGCCGAGCGTCGACAGCTCCCAGTCGAGCACGGCGAGCATGCGGGGCTCGGTCGGGTGATAGATCGAGTTCTCGAGGCGGAAGTCGCCGTGGACGATGCAGGTCTCGTCGCCCGCCGGCACGTTCGCGGGGAGCCACGCGATGAGATTCCGCATGGCTTCCACGTCGTCGGTCTGCGCGGCCTGGTACTGCTTCGTCCAGCGCCCGAGCTGACGCTCGAAGTAGTTGCCGGGCTTGCCGTAGTCGCCGAGGCCGACGGCCTCGTAGTCGACGCGATGGAGGCGGGCGAGGACGTCGTTCATCTCGTCGTAGATCGCGGTCCGCTCCTCGGGCGAGCACCCGGGAAGCTGCGGGTCTCGAAAGATCCGGCCCTCGACGCAGTCCATGACGTAGAACGCGCTCCCGATCACCGCGTCGTCGGTGCAGAGCGAGTGGACGCGCGCGACCGGGACGTCACTCTCCGCCAGCGCGCTGATGACCCGGTACTCGCGGTCGACCTGGTGCGCGGACTGCAGCAGCTTTCCGGGCGGCTTCTTTCGCATGACATACCGCTCGGCACCGGCCGTGAGCAGGAACGTCGGATTCGATTGCCCGCCCTTGAACTGCCGTACGACGAGCGAGCCGTGAAAGCCTGCGACATGCGTGCGCATGTAGTCTTCGAGCTTGCCGACGTCGAAGCGATGCGCGCTCCGCACTTCCCCGGTCTCCTGGTCGAGAAGAGCGCTGCGTTCTGCCATGCGTGCTGTCGCTACCAGTCGGCGCCCGGGGCTGACAAGCGCAGCGCATAGCGTCCGGAAAACAAGCATCGACGCTCGTTGACAAAATGCGTCGCCGCACGCGCACCGCGTTTGCGGGCCGACGCCCCTCCGTCACGATCATGATGACGATTTCGGCGGGCGCGCTCCGGAGCGGACGCGCGAGCAGCCGGCACGACCGTTGCTGCCTGTGTGTTCGTGACGAGCGCCCTCACCCCCTTCGGCCGCCAGATCGCACAGCGACTCGGCGGAGTGGAGCGCGTCCGGGGTGCCGCGCGACTCCGTGCACGCACACGCCCGCCGCTCGTCGGCGCCGCGTGCTTCCGGAAAGCGCTCGGCACGGCATGTATCGGCGTGCTGCTGTTCACAGCGCCCGCAGGTGCGATCATCGTCGGCGGCGGCGGCAGCGCTGCGAGCGACTGCCTCGCCGTCTTCGACGCCCCCGCGACTGATCCGCCCCGCAACCCGCGCGTCGTGCGCTGTGCCGACGGCGACGCGTGCGACGCCGACGGGACCGTGAACGGACGCTGCGAGTTCCCGGTGTCCGTGTGCGCGAACAGCACGGCGGACGGGCGCTGCACGCTGAACGGCGTCGCCTCGGTCACGATCGCGCACGCGCTCGACAACGGCGACCCCGCGTTCGACCCCGAGATGCAGGCGGTCGCGACCCGCGTCGGCTTCGTCTTCGAGTATCCCGAGACCCGCGCCGACCGCTGCAGCGCCCCGACGCCGATCCACGTCGCGCTCGCCGGCCCGTTCGCCGGGGGGCGCTGCAAGAAGGGCGTCGAGACGATGCGCATGGTCGCGCTCTCGACGGCGGCAACCGGCCGCGTCCGCGCCGACGCCGACAAGTTGAAGCTCATCTGCGAGCCGTCGCCCGCCGGGTGCGACGCGCGCGCGTTCTTCACGTCGACCTTCGACCGCATCCAGACGCAAATCTTCGACCAGTCGTGCGCGCTCGGCGGCTGCCACGACTCGCAGAGCATCCGCGCCGAGCTGCTGCTCGAGCGCGGCGCGTCCTATTCGAATCTCGTTGGCCGGCTTCCCACCAACACCGACGCCGCCGCGGCCGGCTGGCGCCGGGTGGCGCAGATCGACGCAACGCACGGCGACCCCGCAACGAGCTACCTCGTGCGCAAGGTCACGGGCGCGCTCGGCGGCGGCCTCGGGAAGCGCATGCCCTACAACCGACCGAAGCTCGACGACACGCTCGTCGACGTGATCCGGCGCTGGGTCGAGGCGGGTGCGCCCGCCGACGGCTGGGTCGCCGGCACCGACTGAACCTCTGGAGGACTTCCCATGGGCAACGCCAACTCCATCCTGACCGAATCCGAAGCCCGCCACCTCATGCGGCGCGCCGGCTTCGGCGCGACGCCGAAAGAGCTCGCGAAGCTCGTGAAGCGCGGGCTCACGCGCGGCCAGCTCGTCGACGGTCTGCTCAAGTACAAGCCGAAGCCCCTCAAGGGGAAAGGCGGCATGGACGAGGTCTACGACCGCTGGCTCGAGCTGATGCTGAAGACGAAGACCCCGCTCCTCGAGAAGCTGACGATCTTCTGGCACGACCACTTCGCGACCAACAACGCGACCGTCCAGGACTCCGAGTGGATGGCGCGGCAGAACGGGCTGCTGCGCGCGATGAGCAAGGGAAACTTCCGGCTCTTCCTGAAGGCCATCAACAAGGATCCGGCGATGATGGACTTCCTCGACACGCTGCGGAACCGGCGGAAGACCCCGAACGAGAACTACGCGCGCGAGCTCATGGAGCTCTTCACGCTCGGCGTGCTCGACGAGGCCGGGGTCGCAACCTACGCGCAGGAGGACATCGTCCAGATCGCGCGCGCGTTCACCGGCTGGCGAGTCAACGACAAGGGCGTCGCCGAGTTCCGCGAGGGCTCGCACGACTACAACGTCGACTACCCGGAGCGCGGCCCGAAGGTGATCTTCCAGAACCGCGGCGGCTTCGGTCCCGCGGGCGTGGACCTCGCGGGGTTCGGCGAGGGTGCCATCGAGATGGACGTCGTGATCGACATCCTGCTCGGCCACCGCGACAGCCAGGGCCAGAGCACGGTCGGGCGCCGCATGACCCGCCGGCTGTTCGAGTTCTTCGCATCCACGTCGCCGGCGACGGCGCTCGTCGACGAGCTCCTCGCCGCGTCGGGTTTCGCCTTCACCATGGACATCGCGGCGCTCGTGCGGACCATCCTCACGCACGACGCGTTCTACGCGACCATGACGGCGCCGGCGGTCCCGGGCGCCACGAAGTCGGTGAAATGGCCGATCGACTACCTCGTGAGCACGCTCCGGCTCCTCGGCGTGCGGCCGAAGCGCCGGAAGTACACCGGGCTCGCGCTCGAGGACAGCGACTCGCTGCGCGCGTACCTCGACGACATGGGCCAGCGTCTCTTCGACCCGCCGAGCGTCTTCGGGTGGGATTGGGAGAGCGCGTGGATCAGTAGCGCCACGCTGCTCGCGCGCTTCCGCTTCGCGCGCGACCTCGCGTCCATGCGCGTGAAAGGCAAGCAGGGGTTTCATCCCGAGAAGCTGATGCCGATGACTCTGCAGCTCCCCGACGACATCCTGAACGCGGCGAGCAACGTGCTCGGCATCACCGACCAGCTGAGCCCGACCGACCGCGCGTTCCTGATCACCTATCTCACGGACGGCGGCGCGCTCCCCGTGCTCGACCTCGAAAACGAGGATCTCCGCCACCGCAAGCTGCACGGGCTCTTCGCCCTCTTGCTGCAATCGCCGGCCTACCAACTCCACTAGAGCGCAAAAGGACCCACACGACATGGCCATCTCACGACGCAGCTTCCTGAAACGCAGCGGCCTCGCCACGGTGAGCTCGCTCGTCGCGCCGTCGCTCCTCGCGAATCCC
>JANNPN010000021.1:0-25978 GCA_031400185.1 Polyangiaceae bacterium | reverse complement strand
CGTTCGACCACCTGATCCGCTCGAGCGCGCCGCCGGGTTGAACGCCGGCTTGTTTGACTGCCTTCTCGTTCACCGCTACCACCGCAGTGGGTCACGAACGAGGGGCGGATGCCACGGCGGACGACGGCAGCGCGATGGCTCCCCTCTGCGCCCGACGCACCGAGGTGAGGCTCCCGGCGCGGAATTTTGTTGACCCGTCGTTCTGCGCGGTGCTAGCGCGCACAGCGGGAGGATCCCCCCATGCCGCGTCGCAGCGTCCTCGCGTCTCTCGCCCTCGCTCTCGTCCTCACCCCAGCCGCCGGTCAGGCCCTGGACATCACGACGTGCAACCAGATCATCCCGGCCAACGAGACCGGCGTCCTCCAAAACGATCTCGTGTGCCCTTTTCCCGTGAACGGGTGTTTCGATTGCAGTCGCACCCCGTGCTTCCCGACGGGCGTGGCGTGCGCGACCAACGCCGACTGCGGTGAGGACGGGCGGTGCGCCGCCCTTCCCGCGATCGCGATCGAGCGGAAGGGTACGCTCGACATGAACGATCACTCCATCACGGCGCCGGGTCAGCTCGCCGTCGTCTGTCGATCGAAGGGGCCCTGCACGATCACGTCGAGCGTCGGCCGCGGCGAGATCTCCGGGAGCGAGCTCGGCGTCGCCATGGGGGCCGGGAAGCTCGCGGTCAGCGACGTCGACGTCCACGACAACGGAGCAGGCATCTACTCGCCGATCCTGCACGTGCGCGCGACGCTCACCAGGGTGACCGCCAACGACAACGGGGCCGGCATTCGCGTCGAGGAGCTCCGTGCGAACGACGTCACGGCGAACGGCAACGACACGTACGGCATCGACGCGTCCGGCAAGATCAAGGGCGTGAACGTCACTGCGAACGACAACGACTGGGGCGGCATCGTGTGCGGACGAGGCATGAAGGTGAGCGGTCTCACCGCAACCGGCAACGGCAACGGCGTCGACTCCCACACCGGAGCCGGCATCGTCGTGACGGGTGGGCCGCTCCATCTCGCGGACTCGACGGTCACGGGCAATACCTGGGTCGACGACGAGCCACCCATCCCGCTCGACCTCATCACGGCACGGAAGCCGAAACTCACGAACACCACGTGCGATCACAGCCTGAGCATCGACCGCAGCGCCGCGACGCTCGGGCCGACGTGGGGCGTCTGCGCGAACGATTGAACGACGACGGACGCAGCGAGAGCCGGACGCAGTTGTAGCCGGGGGATCTCTCCCCCTCGCGGCAACCTCCTACTCCAGATACCCGAGCGCGCGCAGCATCTGCTGCGTGCGCTCGTCGACCTGGTATTGATCCGCCCACTGATCGCGCGGGAACCGGGGCGTCGTGTTCCTCCAGTCGACGAGCGCCGACATGAGCTCGGCCGCAATCTCGGGGTGCGCGGCCCGTACGTCGGTCCGTTCGGTCGGATCACGCGCGAGGTCGTAGAGCACGACCTCGGGGCTCGCGAGCCACTCGCGATCCTTTGCCGCCCGGAGGTACACGAGCTTCCACGCGTCCTTCCGCGCGACGAGCTGGAACGGCTCGACGTGGCCCGCCTCCATGAAGACGTGCGCCGGGCCCGGTCCGTTGCCGTCGAGGAGCGGTAGCAAGCTCGTCGACGCGACGCCCGCGGGAAGCGGTGTGCCGGTCGCTGCCAGCACCGTCGCGAACACGTCGATCACGCCGGCCGGCCGGTCGATCACCCGGCCCCCGTCGAACCGCCCGTCGAGCGCGAAGATCAAGGGCACGGCCGCGGTCGTCTGATACGGCACGTTGCCGTGCTCCAGATAGTAGCGGTGCTCGTCCAGGCTCTCGCCGTGGTCGGCCGTGAGCACGATCAGCGTGTCGCGCGTGACGCCGCGGGCGTCGAGCGCCGCGAGCACACGGCCGATCTGCGCATCGACCGAGCGGATCTCGCGGTCGTACCGGGCCATGTAGAAGCCGACGTCGTTCGAAAGCTCGCCGGTCGCAGGATCGACCTGGCGCTGGTACGGGGGGAGGTCCTCGAGCGGGACGGGGATGCGCGGGTGCGCGCCGACGAAGAGGTCGTCGTACTCCTTCGGCGGCACGTACGGCCCGTGCGGGTCGATGTAGTGCAGCCACAGGAAGAACGGCTTGCCGGTGCCGTGCAACGCGGCGAGCGCGGCGATCGCCTGATCCGTCACCAGCCGCCCGTTGGTGAACTGCTTCACGATTCCCGGCGTGGTCTCGAGCTTGGCCAGGTCGGGCGCGCGTTTCGCCTCCTCCGCCCACGACTCGACGAACTGGTCGAAGCCCTGGTCGAAGGCGAACTTCCGCCCGATGGTCATGTTCGCGACGACGGCGCCGGTCGCGTAGCCCGCGTCGCGGAGCGCCTCGGCGAGGGTCACGTTGTCCGCGGGGAGCGGCCGGCGGGGGTGCAGGCGGATGCCATTCGTCTTGGGATATTTTCCGGTGAGCATCGCCGCCATCGACGGCCAGGTCTTGGGCCATGCCACGGTCGCGTCCGCGAAGCGGACCCCGCGCCCGGCGAGCGCGTCGATCGTCGGCGTCGTCGGGAGGCGGTAGCCGTAGACGCCGACGTGGTCGGCGCGCAGCGTGTCGATGCTGATCAGCAGGACGTTCGGCCGTGCCGGCGGCGTCCCCTTCCGGCAGCCGCCGATCATGGCGACGACGCACGCGACGACGAGCATCGGCACGATGCGGGGCGACGCGGCGGCGCGGTTCACGGGGCGAACCTAGCGAATCGCGTCGCACGCTGCGACCCGCATCGCCGCGCACGCCGCGCCCGCATGGCGGCGCTCGCCGCGACCCGCATCGCGGCGCACGCTGCGACCCGCATCGCCGCGCTGCCGCGACTCCCGGGCGGACGCCGCTGTGGTACAGCAGAGGGCGTCCGATGCGTAGGATCCTGCGATGGGCGCTCTGGCTCGTGATCGTGTGCCTCGGCGTGGCGGGTCACGGCAGCGTCGCCGCCGCGGAGCGACGGCCGCCGAACGTCGTCTTCATCATGGCCGACGACCTCGGATGGACGGACGCGGCCGTGTTCGGCAGCCGATACTACGAGACGCCGAACCTCGACCGTCTGGCCGCCGAGGGCGTCCGCCTCACCAACTACTACGTCGACCCGAACTGCCAGCCGACCCGCGCCGTGCTGATGAGCGGGCAATACGCGCCCCGCACGGGCGTCTACACGGTGGCGTCGCTCGCGCGCGGCGAGGAGCGCGATCGGAAGATGCGCGTGCCGAACAACCGGAACGAGCTGCCGTTGAACCGCGTCACGGTCGCCGCCGCGTTGAAAGGCGCGGGCTACGCGACGGCGTTGTTCGGCAAATGGCACCTCGGCGTCGAGGGACCGCGGCATCCATCGCAACGTGGCTTCGACGAGGCAATCGTATCGGCGGGACGCCACGTCGGTTTCGAGACGGATCCGCAGATCGACATACCGCCAGGCACGTACCTCGCCGATTTCCTGACCGACCGCGCGCTGGCGTTCATCGAGCAGCACAAGGACCAGCCCTTCTTCGTCTGCCTGCATCATTTCGCCGTCCACGTGCCGTTGCAGGCGGAGCCGGCGATGGTCGAGCGGTTCGAGAAGAAGACGCCCGTCGGCGGGCACCGGGACCCGGTGTACGCGGCGATGATCGCGAGCGTCGACGACAGCGTCGGCCGCGTGCTCGCGAAGCTCGACGCACTGAAGCTCCGCGACGACACGCTCGTGATCTTCACCTCCGACAACGGCGGTGTCGGCGGGTACGCGGCGGCGGGGATCCGCGCAATGGACATCACCGACAATGCCCCGCTCCGGGCCGGGAAAGGCACGCTGTACGAAGGCGGCGTGCGGGTACCCTTCGTCGCGCGCTGGCCCCGGGTCGTGGAACCAGGTGGCGCGAGCGCAGAGCCGGTCGCGCACGTCGACCTCTTCCCGACGCTCTTGGAGCTGGCCGGGGTCACGACCCGGCCGAGCCAGCCGCTCGACGGGGTGAGCTTCGGGCCGCTCCTACGCGATGCGCGGGCGCACCTCGCACGCGACGCGCTCTACTGGCACTTCCCGGGCTACCTCGAGGGCGACGGGCCCGGGAACTGGCGAACGACGCCGGCCGGCGCGATGCGCAGCGGCGACTGGAAGCTCATCGAGTATTTCGAGGACGGCCGGCTCGAGCTCTACGACCTGAAGGACGATCCGGGCGAACGGCGGAATCTCGCCGCAACGATGCCCGAGCGCGCGCAGGCGATGCGCGCCAAGCTGCAGGCATGGCGGACGGAGCTGCACGCTGCGATGCCCGAGGCGAAGCCGACGGTCGATTGAGTCCCGCCCGTCCGCTCGCCGCCGCTGGCAGGCGAACGGCGTCGCGGTGTACTCCACGCCGATGCAGAGGGGGAGCCGCGGGATCGCGGTCGGTCTCGCGGTCTTCCTGACGGCGTTCGCCGTGCTCGTGATGCGCGTGCCGACGATCGAGCGGTTCCTCGCGAATGCCGACCACGGCTACCAGCTCGCCGCCGGCGCCGAGCTCCTGCGCGGCAATCTTCCCGGCGTGCAGTCGGTCTCGAACTACGGCCCGCTGATCGCCGTCCTCAGCGCGGGCACGCTGTGGGCGACGGGGAATCTCGTCGCGGAGGCGCTCGTGTGCGCGCTCGCGTGGGCGACGGCGATCTGGCTCGCGTACCACCTCGTGCAGCGGAGCTTCGGAACGGTCCCGGGGCTCGTCGCGACGGGCGCGGCGTTCCTCTGCATGGCGCGCTTCCACAAGTGGTACGTATGGCTGATTCCGATGGCCGCGCTCGCGACCCTCGGGGCGGCGGCGGCGACCGCCACGCGGCGGCGCTGGCTCGCAGGTGGGCTCGTCTGCGGGATCGGCGCGCTCATGCGACCGGAATTCGGGATCGCGGCGCTCGCCGTCCTCGGCGTGGTCGCAGTCTCGGACGCCCGCAGCGGACGAGGGATCGCGTGGCCGAGCGCGTGGACGACGCTCGCGCTCGGGTTCCTCGGTCCGCTGGCCTCCTGGGGGGCGATCCTGCTCGTCGTGACCGGGTCGGGCGGCCTCGCGAGCGCGCTCGCCATCGTCCCCGAAACCGTCGTCGGGTCCGTCGCGCACTGGTCGCGCGCGCTGTACCCGTTCGCGCTCGACGATCCGTTGTCGCCCCGATCCGCGCATGCCCTGACGCTCGGATTGTTGCCGGTGGTCGAGGCGCTGGCGATCGCCGTCGGCGGCTGGCTCGTGCACCGCGCGCGCCGCCGCGATCTCACCGACGCCGGCCGCACGCTCGCGGCGATCGGGCTCATGGGACTCGCCTGCTATCCGCACACCGTCTATCGCGCCGACATCCTCCATCTGTGGCAAGGCATCTGGCCGTTGTTGCTCGCTGTGCCCGCGCTGGTCGCGCTGGGGCTCGCGACCGCACGCACGAGTGCGGTCGCGGCCGCGCTGCTCGCAGCGGTCGTCGTGGTCGTGCTCACGCCGATCGTCCGCCGTCCCCATTTCGACCTGGCACCGTTCGGACGCGCGCCGCTGGCAGGGCTCGCCGAGCTCGCGCGAGGGCTCGACGCGGCACCCGAGGATCCGACCGCGCTGCTCGTCGCCGCCATCGATCGGCTGACGACTCCCGACCAGAAGATCCTGATCCTCACCTACTCGCCGCAGCTGCTCTACTTCGCCGATCGCGGCCCGGTCGGGCGCTGCCTCGTCTATCAACGCGGGCTCTTCGAGAGCCCGGCGTGGCGGCACGAGCACCGCGCGCGGATCGAGGCGCACCCACCGGCGCTCGTGGTCGCCCCGCGCGGCTTCGAGTACCTCGCCATCGGCCAGGGATTTCGCGCCGGGCAACCGGAGATCTACGAGTACGTGCGGGCGCACTATGCACCGGTCGGCGGCGAGGTCGTGGGCGAGGCGGTGGAGACGCAGGGCGAGCTCGTGCTCCTCGCGCCGACGTCGACCGCGAGCCCGCCGACGTGAGCGCGTCGACACGCATCCTCGCCGCGTTGCTCGCCGCGCTCGTTGCCGGGTGTCGGTCGGCGCCCGGCGGCAACGACCTCGCCGCGCAATTGCCGGTGACGCCCGGCCTGAACGTCGTCGTGGTGAGCTTCGATGCGCTCCGGCCGGACGCGCTCGGCGTCTACGGCTACGCGCGGCCCACGTCGCCGGCGATCGACGCCTTCGCGGCGACGGCGGTCGTGTTCGAGCGTGCGTACACCGCGGCGCCGGTGACGCCGACGTCCTTCGCCGCCGCGTTCTCCGGGTGCCTCCCGCACCGCGTGTTCCGGCAGTGGCGCCTCGAGGCGCGCGCGCTCCTCGCCGAGGTCTTCGCCGGCGCCGGCTACGCGACCGCCGCATTCTCTGGCAACGTCCAGCTGCATGCGGACCGCGGGTTCGGCCGCGGCTTCGCGCACTACGACGTGCACGAGGGCGCGTCCGACGAGGCCCTCGTCGAACGGACCGCGAGCTGGGTCGCCGCGCACCGCGACGGCCGGTTCCTCACGTGGACGCACTTCCTGACGCCGCACGCCCCCTATCGCCGCCGCGACGACGCCGCGGAGCTCTACGCGCCGGACTACACGGGACAGTTCGTCGAGACGAGCGGCACGCGTTTCACGCCGCACGGTCCGGGCGACCTGCAGCGCCTCCGCGATCTCTACGACGGCGAGGTCCGGCACGCGGATCGGCTCTTCGCCCAATTGCTCGACGGTCTCCGCGCCGCCGGCATCCTCGACCGCACGATCGTCGTGCTGACCTCCGATCACGGCGAGGAGTTCGGCGAGCACGGCGGCGTACAGCACGGCCGTCTGTACGAGGAGCACCTGCGCATCCCGCTCGTGATCCGCCATCCCGAGCAGAGGCGCGGCAGTCGGACCGCGCTCCTCACCGGCAACGTCGACCTCGCGCCGAGCCTGGCGGCGATGGTGGGCGTGCCGTGGCCGGACTCGTGCGACGGCCGCAGCGTCCTCGCGGCGGAGCGCCCGCGCGATCGTGCGCTCGGCCTCGCCATGACGACGAAGCAGTATCGGGGCGTCACGTTGCTCCGCGACGCCGACCGCCTGATCGTGACGTGCGACCCGACCCGCAAGGTCGAGCTGTTCGATCTGCGCAGCGACCCGCGCGGCCTCGCCAACGTCGCCGCCACACACGCCGACCTCGCGCGCACGCTCGAAGCCGAGCTCTGGGAGGGCTACGGCCCGGGCGGGTGCGACGCCCTCCGCACGGTCAGCGGGCCCCCGGACGCCGAGACCGCGCCGCTGGCGCCGAAGACCGTCGACGCGCTCCGTGGGCTTGGGTACGTCGAGTGACGTCGACCGCCGACTACGGGACGGTGACCGTCGATCGCACGCAGAGCTGCCGCGACCCGCGCGGCCGGACGCTCACGGCGCCGAAATCGTCGACCAGGTCGAGCGCCGTCGTCTCGGCGTATTCGTCGGGTCGAACCGCGTAGCAGGCGAGGTCGGCCGCGTCTTCGGTACTCTCGGTGCCGGCCATGTCGGTTCGGACGCAGACGCGTACGGGACCTTTGAGGTTTGTCCGCGCGGAGCCCAGGCGGTCCTCGAATGCTACGCCCTGACGCGGGCGGCGGCCGCGGGTGCGATAGCACGTGAACGCGCCGAGCAGCCGATCGGTCAGGACCGTGCCGGCCTCGGCGGCGGGCACGGCCAGCGAGTCGGCGACGGTCGTCGCGACGGTGGCGGTGCCGAGGCGGTTCGTGACCCGGAGCTCGCGGCGTGCCGGCGCGGGGTCGACCTCGCGGAGGTCGTAGCCGACGAGGCGCGACGCGTCGGTCGGAGCGTCGCGATCGTCGCCGTCGACCGCGGCGGGGAGACAGAGCTGGCGCGGCGCGCGGATGCGGGCGGTAAACGACGGGGCGAGCGCGTTCGCGAGCGTCGCGCGCACGTCGAGGGCTTCGGCGCGACGGAGCGCATAGCAATGAAACGCGTTCGGCGGCTCGAACGTGAGGCGCATCACCCCGCGCCCGTACGAGACCGCGTACGCGGTCCGGGGCGCCTGCGGATGCACATGCGGGGTGAAGATCGAGGTGCCTGGCGCACCGGTCTCGCCGAACGGCGTCCACGTGACGCCCGCGTCGGTGCTGATCAAGGCACCCGCATTCGTGCCGGCGTAGATGCGCTGCGGGTCGCGGGGGTCGATCGTGAGGCCGATCACGAACGAGAGCCCGGAGCGCATCGTCGTCCAGCTCTCGCCGGCATCGGTGCTCTTCAGGATCGCGGAGGCATCCGGCGTGCCGTCCCTGACCCCGCCGGCATACAACGTCGACGGACTCGTCGGGTCGATGACGATGGGGAGGACGCGCGAGAAAACCGGGCTGCTGATCTCGATGCGGCGCCAGCTCTGGCCACCGTCCGCCGTCTTCAGGATGCTTTGCGTGGACCCGCCGTAGACGACGTCCGGATCCGTCGGATCGACCACGAGGAATCCGTTGACGCCGTTGCCGGGCGGCTTCGGCCCGGTCGGTTGCCAGCTGGCGCCGCCGTCGACGCTCTTGGCGACGGCGAAGGTTTTCACGGCATACATCGTCGTCGGCCGGCTTCGCGCGAGCGCGAGCCGATCCAGCGACTCCCGCTCTCCGAGCAGACCGTTCGTGAAATCCCGCCACGTCGACCCGCCGTCCTCGGTGAGCCACAGCCGATCGTCGGTCCGCGCGAACACCCGCCCCGGCGTGCGCGGGTCGGGCACGAAGTCTTCCGGATAGGAAAAGTCGGTCGCGAGCCGGTTCCACGAACGCCCCGCGTCGGTGCTCTTCACGACCTCGTTCGGGAACAGCGAGTGCGCGTAGAACGTGTGGGGCGCGAACGGATCGAGCGCGAACGCGGTGACGATGGCGTTGGTGAGACCGCGGCTGCGCTCGCTCCACGCTCCACCGCCGGCGCGCTCGTAGACGCCGTCGATCGCGCCGACCAGCATGAGGTTCGGCAACGCCGACGTGAGGACGACGCTTCGCACCCACTGCTCAGGAAGACCCGCGGATTCGTGCGTCCATGTCGTCGCGCCGGGCGCGAGCCGGAAGAGACCCGCGCCGTTCGTGATGGCATAGAGCGCGCCGGGATCGAGCGCGCTCGCATAGAGCTCGAGCACGTACGTGTCGGTGAGCCCGTCGTTCAGCGGATTCCAGGTTGCGCCACCGTCGACGCTCACCGTGACGCCGAAGTCCGCGGCCCAGATCCGCTCGGGGTCGGTCGGGTCGACGAGGAGACCGTAGTCGGCCCCTCCAGGGACGCTCGTCCAGGTCACACCGCCGTCGGTGGAGCGCCAGATGCGACTGTCGCCCCCGAAGCGGTCGGCGCTCGCGGCGTACAGCTTCGCCGGGTCGTGCGGGGCCACCGCGACCTCGCTGATGCGCTCGAGGCCGAACGTCGCGAGCGGCGCCCACGACGCGCCCGCATCGCGCGTGACGAAGATCCCGTCGGCCTCGGCGGCGCCGTAGACCGTCCCCGGCGTGCTCGGATCGACGGCGAGCGCGAGTATCCGAACCCCGGCGAGCCCGGTGCTGGCCCGCGTCCAATGACCCGCCCCGTCGACGGTCCTGTAGACCGCGGCGTCCTCGTTGACGGCGGCATAGAGCGTGGCGGGCGCGGACGGGTCGAGGATCAGGTCGAGCACGCCCGTCGCGGAAAGCCCGGTATCGGCGACAGTCCAGGTCGCGGCGGCGTCGGTGGTCTTGTAGATGCCGGTGTCGCTGGCCGCGTAGATCGTCGCCGGTGCCGAGAGGTCGAGGACGAGCTGCTGGATCGTGCCGCCCTCCGGTCCGAGGGACACCCACTGGGCGGCGTCGACGCTCGCGGCCGGGGCGGCGTACGCTGCGCAGACCAGGACGAACAGCGCTACGAGGGGACGAAGCGGCATCGGAGCGCGCTCGCAGCAAGTGACATGCCGGCTGCGTCGCGAAGACGCCGGAGGATCCATGTCGCGTTCGTGCGCGGTCGTGCGACGCTACCGCACGGAGGCGGCGAGTGGCGGGGCCCGTCGTCTCTCGGGAACGATGTGAGCTTGCGGCCGAACGCGCGCCGGGTGATCACTCGTCCCTCGTGGTGGCGAGTACGCGCATCGTGGCGGTCCTGGCGCTGGCGGCGGCGATGAGCGCGTGTGCCGTGGCGCTGCGCTCGGCCGGCGACGAGCCGGGCAGCACCACGAAGTCCCGTGCTGCCCGCGCCGGGCCGGCCGCCGCGCCGACCCCGATCGCGACCGCTCAGACGACGATCCGGCCGAGCACGATCCCGACCTTCGTCCCGATGACGCCCGAGCCGCTCGCGACCTTCATCCACATGACGATCGAGGACGCCGCGGAGCTCGGCGCCGCCGGCGCCACGCACGCGCCCAGCCCAGCTCCGGGCGCCGCAACGCCGCTCGCGGCCGTCGCGCCGCTCGCCGTCGCGACCCCCGCCGCGGCGGCCGCTCCGATCGCACCGGTCGCGGCGCCGGCGCGCGTCACCGGCAACGTGGCGCTCCAGCGCCGCGGCGATCTCCGGGTGGCGCGCGCACGACTCGCCGGCCGCGATCTCGGCGACGTGCTGCTCGACACCGGCGCCGGCGACACGTTCATCGACCGCCGCCGTGCCGACGAGGCGGGGTTGAGAGAACTGATCGCGGCGTCGACCGAAGACAAACGCGACGACGACGACGCGCGCGTTCGCGAGATCCAGGGGCTCGCGCTCGACGATCTGCTGCTCGCCGAGGATCGCGCGTTCACCATCGACCTCGATGCGACCGACGCCTCCGCCACCGGCCCGCTCGCCGGCGTGATCGGCTTCGCCACCCTCGCCGTCCGCCCCTTCACGCTCGACTTCCCCAACGACACACTGATCGTGCACAGCGAGACGACGTTCGAGCCGCCCGCCGGACCGGCACAGGCGATCCGCGTCGACCAGGGCCTCCCGTTCGTCGACGCGGTGCTCGCCGACGGCACCTCGGTCTGGCTGCTCCTCGACACCGGAGCATCGGTCGCGGTCGGGGTCTGGCGCGGGTTCGCGACGCAGCACCCCGGAATGGTGAAGTCGTCGACCGACGCGAGCGGCACGCCGGCGAGCGAGCTCCGCGGCGTCCAGCTGCTCGGCGAGACCTACGACCGATTGCCGGTCGCGGTCGAAGGCGCCCCGACGCGCGCCTGGCAGCGCGCCCGCGTCGTCGGACGTGTCGGCATGGGCTGGCTCCGCGACTTTAGCGTCACCGTGCACCCGACGACCGAGCGGATCTGGCTCGAACGAGCCGCAGGTCGCTGAAACAGGCCGATCTGCGTCGACCTTTTTGAGCAACCTGCCGGGGCTGCCTCGTGCGCGTCCTGCTTCAACGCTTCTGCACGACGAGCCGATCGGGGGCGAGCGACATGACCTTCAATGTCTTCTCCTCGCCCCCGATACTGACCTGAACGTTCCCGTCGGCTCTCGCGTGCCACGTGCCCGTCGTCACGCGCGACACGTCCGTCGCGCCTGCGCCCGCCCGGACGAAGGTTCCGTCCGGCTCGAAGGCCATACCGGTGTTCTGGCGTCGCCCTCGCTGGGGCGAGGGGTCCAGCGGCCGGTACACCTCTTCGGCCCCCGTGTCCTCCTCAGACGCACGAACCCATTTGCGACAGAGCAGATTCACGTCGAGCGACGCGCCCATGACACGAGACCTCGACTCCGCGTCTTAGCGCGGGCGCGGGACCCATTCTACGCCGTCGAACTCGTACTGCTGACCGTGTCCGTGCAAGTCCGCAGCCGCGGCGGCTCGCGCCGCCCGCCCATCGACCGCAAACGAGGTGAGCGCCGCATCGTCGGATTCCACGGGCACCAACCCCTGCGATTTCGCGAGCGAGGCACGCGGGCCTGACAACGTGGCATTGACGCGCACGAGCTGGCCCTTCGTGAACATCACCATCGTGTCGTCGTCGACGTAGTCCATGTAGTTCATGAACATGTCGCCGTTGGGCGCATTGGTGCACGTGATGTGGGGGAAGCTTCCCCTCTTCACGTCGGATCCGTTCGAGTTCGCCTGGTTGGGCGTGTCGCTGACCTCGTCGGACCGCGTGCATTCTCCGTCGTCGTCGCCCCAGATGTGCAGCAGGTTCAGCCAGTGTCCGACTTCGTGCACCGCGGTACGGCCGTTGTCGTAGGGAGTCGCCGCCGTTCCATTCCGTCCGAACGCCTTGTGCCAGATCACGACGCCGTCGGTCGCCGCCGGACCGCCCGGAAATTGCGCGTAGCCGAGCAAGCCCCCATCGATGTTGCAGACCCAGAGATTGAGATACGACTCGCGCGGCCATGCCGCCTTGCCGAACGCGTCCTCCTTGATCAGCTTGTCGAGCTTGTCCGTCGCCTGCTGATCGAATCGGTCGTACGGAAACGATGTCTGGGTCGTCTTGGTCCGGGTGATGCCGGTCGTGGGCTTCCCCTCGGGATCGCGGACCGCCAAGCCGAACTCGATGAGCATGTCGGCTCCCAGCGGCTTGAACGGCGGTGGGATGTCCACCCGATCCTCATTCTTGAAACGATAATCGCGATTGAGCGCATCGATCTGCGAGAAGATCTGATCGTCGCTGATGTTCTCGGCGTCCGTGTGGTAGATGACGTGCACCACGACGGGAATTTGTATCACCGCGGTTCGCGTCGCTAGCCGGCCGGTCTTCGTGTCGGCCTCGATCATTCTCCGCGTCGCCCGGTACGAGGCATCGACGCTCACGAGATAGTTGTGTTGCTGCATGACAGCGCACGTTCGTTTTCCGGCCATGGTGCGAGCCTCCGTAGATCGCTAGTGGAATTTTTTCGGTTGCCGTGGTCGTCTCGCCAACGGCTGGGTTCGCCCTTACGCGGCCCGTCGTGACGGAATCAATCGAGCCGCGCGCACAATCGACTGTTTTGTCTCGATTTGGCGCAGCAAAGAACAGAGGCGCCGTTGAGCCCCCGGGACCCTTCTGGGAACGTGCACCGAGACGAAAAAAGTCTCGTTCACCTCGCGACGTCCGGAGAGTCGGATGAGAGTCTACACGCACCCATCGCAGGCTTGTGACGCATCCGGTCGCGCGACCGATCTCGATGGGTCGGGCGGTGTGTCGGTGCACTTCGGCGCCCAGACGTATCGTCCAGCTGGCGCCGGCGCGCGCTCGAGCCCTCGCTACGAGCGCCGAAACCTGCTTCGGCATCCTGCGCGTCAGGGATCACACCGTCGTCTTCGAGGAGCCGACTCGCGCAGCGACTCGCCCATTCCGGGCTTCGTACGGTCGCTCGTCGACGCCGTGGACTCCGCTGCGGTCATGACCACGGTCGAGAAACTGGCGGCCTACCGAAACACGGCATTCGTTGTCGAACGGATTCGACCAGGCGGCGCGGAGATCATTCGTATGGTGACTGGGTTTGTCGGCGACGCCGTCGGAGTATCCTGATGACCACGAACGATTCGCATGGAAATGCCAAACCCCAGTCGGGCTCGTGGATTCTGGTTCGACATGCCGAACGGGTCGATTCCGGCGATCCGGACCCGCCGCTCACCGATGCGGGAAAGGCACGCGCACGCACCCTCGCGGCCATGCTCGCGGAGGCCGGGATCACCGCGATTTACGTGTCCGACCTCAGACGCACGTTGGAAACCGCGGCACCGCTGGCGACGCTCCTGAGCATCACGCCGACCATCGAGGGAGACGCCGCCTCGCTGGTCTCGCGTCTCGAGGCACATCTCTCCGATACCCTACTGGTGGTCGGCCATTCCGATTCGGTCCCCGAAGTGATCACCGCGTTCGACGGACCGCGCGTCGAGATCGACTTGCATGCTTTCGACAACCTGTTCGTCTTCTCACCAGCCAACGGCGCGCTCGCGCGCCTGAAATATCGAGGCTCATGACATGTGCGACGAATCTCGCAGAATGAAGCGCATCCTGTCGCTGAGCTTGGCCGCCTTTCTCGGTCACACGATCACGGCCGCCGCCCAGGGCGCCGATCCGCGAATGCGCCTGGAGGACTTTGTGAAGGACGCCAAGAAGGTCGAGGCGTTCAAACTAGGCGTGAAGGTCATGAAAGGACGGAAGCCCTCCGACCCACGGAGTTGGTTCTTTCAAGCCGCGATCCACGGTGTCCCGGCGGAATGGATCGATGCCGCGAAAGAGGCCGATCCCGACGTCGCGACGGTCGATCAGGCGACGCTATGGAACCAATGCCCGCACTCCGGACCGCCCTCCGGGAGTTTTTTGCTCTGGCACAGGGCCTACGTCTTCTATTTCGAACGCATCCTCCGCGAGGCGTCCGGAGACCCGACGTTGAGCTTGCCCTACTGGAACTACACCGACGCGAGCCAGCGTGGATTCCCAGCGATCTTCGCAACGGCGCAACCCAATCCGATCAGCGGCGAGCCCGCGAACCCATTATTCGACCTCCGGCGTGAGATCGCGTTCATGTTTGGCCAGTTCGACCTCAGCGAGCGCGCCGTGTCACCGGCTCAAGCGTTCGACGAGCGGCTATTTTTTGGAGCGACCGACGACGATGGCTTCGCGGGCGGCTTCAGCGACGACAACCCCGACACGCAGGGCTTGGTCGAGAATCGCCCGCACAACTCTATCCACTTCGCCGTCGGGGGCGTCATCGTGACGGGTGGAGCGCCGCCGGACCCAGCCCCGGCGGCCCAGGCGAACGGCCTCATGGGCAACGTTCCGACCGCAGCCTTCGACCCGATCTTCTGGGTGCATCACGCGAACATCGATCGTCTCTGGGCGGTCTGGGATTGCCTTCCCTCGAGGGAGTGGGGCGCGTCGCCTCCTGCCGGATGGCTCGATGAAGCCGCGTGGTCGTTCTACGACGCGGACAGCACGCTCACAAAGAAGCCGCGCAAGACGTACCTCGATCGCCAGAGCCTCGGTGTGCGCTACGACACGGACGACCCGAGCTGCAGGCCACTGAGCGCGACGACGCCAGCGCCGAATCCGGCTTCTACGCCCGGCGCGCCGGATGCGCGCCTTCGGACCTTCGTCGTCACCAATCAGAAGGAGACGGGGCGGCTGGACCAGCGCATCGAACTGCCCGCGGATCAACCCGTGTCCCGAGTGATCAAGCTGACGACGCCCCCGGCGGTGGTGGAAAAATCCTTGCGGGCCGCCGCGCCGAACAAGCCCCGCAAGGTGCTCCTCGAGCTTCGCGGCATCGACTACGACCAGCCTCCTTCGGTCGGCTTCGACGTCTACGTCAATCTGCCCGGGGGCATGACCCCAGACTCCGCCGGACCTCATCTCGTCGGCTCGTTGGCGTTGTTCGGTCTCAAGCACGACGGACATGCAGGGCACGCAGCGCGGCCGGGCACCCAAACCTTCGACATCACGACACTCGCGCGCGACCCGGGATTCAAGCCGGATGCCGTGACCGTCACGATAGTGCCCTTCGATCTTTTGCAGCCGAAGAGCGGCGGACCGCGGATCCTGCGCTCGGGCGGAGTCCGGATCGAGTCGATGCGCATCGTCGTGGTGGAAGGCGACGCGCCGTAAGAGCGGCGAGCGGCCTCAGAGCTTCTGCAACCACCGATCCGCAGCGACGAGCCTCCGCTCGAGCTGCGCGATCGTCGCCTCGGTGACCCGCGTGATGCCGACGGCGCGATTCAGCTGGGCGTTCACGTCGGCGTGGCCGCGCTTGGTCCGATGCACGAGGCGGCGGACGCGGGCGCTGTTCAGCTCGCGGAGCTCGAGGCGGCGGCTGCGCGCCGAGACCGGCGGCGCGGGCACCGCATCCGGCTCGGGCGTCGGGACCGGCGCGTCGGCCTCGGAGCCGGTCAGCACGAGCACCGGCCGACGCACACCCGCGCGCTCCGACTCGTCGACGAGGTCGGGGATGACGTCGCCCCCTCCCGCGTCGTGATCGACGATCGGCGACGACTCGAGTGGACGGCCGTGCTCGTCGAGCGGGATCGCCGAGATCGCCGAGAAGAGCGACAGCTGCTCGTCGACGAGCGGATCGACGGGCAGGACCGGCGCCGCGTACGACTCGTCGCCGTCGCGCTCGGGCTTGCGGAGACTGTGGCGGCGCTGCTCGGCAATTCCCGCCGCGAAGACGCGGAGCCGCGGGTCGTCCGGGATGAACATGTAGGCACGCTGGCGGGCGCGCACGTCGCTCACGCGGACGAGGCGGCCGACCGCTTGGCGGAAGAAGAGGTCGGTCACGGTGTTGGTCGCGTAGACGCCGACCCGCAGGCGCGGGATGTCGACGCCCTCCGACACCATGCGGACGGCGACGATCCAGGGCGCGTCGCCGGCGGTGAACTCGGCGATGTTCTTCGACGCCGCGGCGTCGTCCGACACTGCCACCGTCGCACGCACGCCTACGAGTGAACGCAGGATGCGCGCGATGCCGCGGGCGTGGTCCTGGTCCATGGCGATCACCATGCCGCCGGCGCGCGGGTCGCGGAGCCGGAGGTGCTCGAGCTGCCGGTGGGCCTTTGCGAGCACCGCCGGGAGCCAGAGGCCCTCGAGGTCGAGCGCCGTCCGCAGACGCTGGCTCGCGAGCGTCCGCCCGAGCGGGTCGGAGAAGCTCGCCTCGTAGGTCTCGCCGCTCGGCGCCGACCATTCCATGCGGCCGTTGATGCGCGGGAAATAGACCGGCAGCACGACCGACGCGTCGCTGAGCGCCTTTCCGTAGCCGTACTCGTAGTCGGGGACGGCCTCGTCACGCTCGTAGTGGATGAAGGGGATGGCGCTCTGGTCGGAGCGAAACGGCGTGCCCGACATGCAGAGCCGGAGCCACGCCGGCGTGAACGCGTGGCGGACGGCGTCGCCCCAGGCGCGCGCGTCGGCGGCGTGATGGATCTCGTCGAGCACGACGAACGCGCCGTCCGCGATCCGGCGGGCCACCTTCGGGTCGGCGGCCACCTGCTGATACGTCGTCGCGATCCCGTGCACGTCCGACGGGAGCGCACCGTCGCCCGCCGACCATGCCGGATCGAGGTGGATGTCGAAGCGCTCGGCCGCCTCGGCCCATTGCAGCTTCAGATGCTGGGTCGGCACGACGACGACGACACGCCGGACCTGGCGCGCCACGAGCGCACGGCGGGCCGCGGCGAGCGCGAACGTCGTCTTGCCGGCGCCGGGCGTCGCGACCGCAAGGAAGCTCGAGCGCCCGCGCGCCTCCAAGGCCAGAAGCGCCTCGTGTTGCCACGCGCGCAGACGAATCGACGGCACGAACGCTCCCCTCCCACCCGAAAATCCAGCCACGCTCGCGCGCGTCAGGGCGGCGGAGTGTAGGCGGAGGCCGGGCGAACGACAAGAGCGCCCGCGTGCGCGGACCGCTACGCCTTCCGGACGAAGCGCGACGGCGGCCCGGGCCCGCGGAGGAAGCCCGCGAGCTCGCCCGCCGCGCTCGCGGCGAGGCCGACGGTCAAGAGCGGCAGACCCCGCCACGGCACGTGCGTGTCGCGACGCACGCCGTCGGCGACGATCCGCCCGAGCCGGACGAGCGGAATGAGCGGCGCGCCGAGCGCATACGACCACCGCCGCGGCGCGGACCACCGCCGCGAGCGCTTGGCCGCGACCGCACGCCCGAGATGGAACGCGTGCGCGAGGAAGGCCGGCAGGGTGGACGGATTCACGATCTCGACGCACGCGGCGGGCTCGAGGAAGCAGCGCCGGCCGCGCGCAGCGAGCTCGACCTGCAGCTGCCAGCCCGCTTCGAGCAGGCTCGCGAGGTCGTCGCCGAGCGCGCGCAACGCGGCGCGGTCGTACGCGCTGTTGTGGCCTGCCACGTCCGGCGCCGGCCCGCGCGGCGGACCATCCATCCAGCGCCCGTAGGCGAACCACATCGCGACCCGACTCGCGAGCGTCGCCGGATTCGCGTTCGCCATCGCCGGGCCGATGACCGCCCACGAACCCGCGGCGTGCGCGGCAAGGACCGCGGCCCCGAAGCCGGGCCGCGGAAAGGCGTGCGCCTGGGCGAACACGACGAGCGGCGCCGTCGCAGCCTGGACCGCACGCCACTCCGCGGTCCGGAGGACGCCGTCACCGCCGTCGACGATGCGGTGATGCGGAAAGCCGGCGGCCGCGAGCGCCGGCGCCGTCACGTCGGCACCCGCGACGGCCGCGACGACCAGCTCGACGCACGCGGGATCGGTCGCGACGCGGTAGCGTTCGAGCACGGTCGCAATCGCGGCGAGCGAATCGGTGACCAGCAGGACCGAGAGCTGGATGCTCACACGGGCGGTCCGTCGAGATCGCGAAACGGCCGGCCGGGCTCGAGCTGGAACGACCAGCGATTGAGCCAGCCGAGCGCCGTGCGGAACGTCACGTCGGAGAGCACGGTGCGAAGGCCGAGCACGCCGACCAGCGCCAGCCGTCGTGGCGACCCGAGGATCGGCGCCGGCGTGAGGGCGAGCGAGCGCCCGAGGTAGCGCCAGGCGAGCGCCGTGCTGCCGTCGACCGCGCAGAAGCTCGCGGTCGCGAAGAGATCGCGCGCGAGGCAGAACAGGTAGCGGTCGCCGGAGAAGCCCGGGTCGTCGCGGCGCGCCTTGGCGAGCACGCGCACGCCCTCCTCGGCCATGCGCTCGTAGTCGCGCGACGCGTTGCCGGCCTTTCGGGTGTAGCCGACGAGCACGCGGGGCACCGTCGCGAACCGATGGTGGCGCGCGAGGCGGATCCACATGTCCCAGTCCTCCCGGATCGCGAGGGACTCGTCGAACGGGCCGGCCGCTGCGAGCGCCGCGCGGCGCACCAACGCGACGCTGCCGCCAGAGACGACGTCCCATTCGAGCATCTCGGCGTAGACGTCGCCGTCGGCGGCGCCGCCGAAGCGCCAGCCGAGACAGCAGTGCTCCTCGTCGAGCAGCGCCGAGTAGCACGAGACGACGGCCGTCTCCGGATCGGCGTCCAGGAGTGCGACCTGCGCCACGAGCTTCTCCGGGTGCCAGAGATCGTCGTGATCCATGAACGCGATCGCCGTGCCGCGTGCCGCGCGGATGCCGTGGTTGCGGGTGGCGCTGAGGCCCTGGTTCTCCTGGACGATCAACCGGACGCGCGGGTCCGCGGCCATGGCGCGTTGGACCACGGCCGCGGTGTCGTCGCGCGAGCCATCGTCGATCACCAGGAGCTCGAAGTCGGCGAACGTCTGGCGGAGCACGCTGTCGAGCGTCGGCTGGAGAAAGGGCGCGGCGTTGTACGCCGCGACGAGGACGCTGACGCGCGGCGTGCTCATGCGACGGCGGTGAGCTGCACGCGCCACCCCGAGCTCGGTCGCCAGTGGCGCCAGGCGCTGTATTCGGGCGGGCCGTCGGCGACGGTCCGCCAGCGAAACCCGGTCGCGAGCTCGACGGCGAAGGTCGACGCCACGAGCGTCGTGAGGCCTTCGCCGAGGCAGGCATGACGGAGCCCCGCGCCGAAGGGCGAGTACTCGCGGCGCGTGTAGGTGCGGTCGAGGAAGCGGTCGGGATCGAAGCGCGCGGGATGCGCGAATACGGCGGGGTTCTGGTGGCTCTCGCGGACGCACAACCGGACGAGCCAGCCGCGCGGGATCACGAGGTCGCCGTACCTGAGATCACGCTCCGCGACGCGATACAGATGCTCGCTCTGCTCGAGCCGGAGCGTCTCCATGACGATGCGGGTCGCGAGCGCGGACGCGTCCGTGCGATCGTCGGCGCGCGCCGTCGTCCGCAAGCGGTCGGCCCACGCGTCGTGCTCGGTGAGCATCCGGAACACCCAGACCAAGAGTCCCGACACGTCCGCCCAGCTCGTGTGGGCGAGGTACACGAGATTCGTGACGAGCGCCGGATCGTGCATCGCACCGGGTGTGGCGCGCTCGAGCGCGGCGAGGAACGTGCGTGGCGGGTCGCCCGCTTCCGCGACGGCCGCGTGCTGCGCGCGCACCAGTCCGAGGATCTCGGCGAGCGCGTCCCGGACCGCACGGTCCGATGCGCGCGCGGGGTTCCGGATGTCGACCGTTCGATACAGCGCCTTCAGCCGCTCGCACGCGGGCGACTCCGGCGCCACGCCGTAGAAGAGCCGCATCCAGATCGAGAAGAGCATGCGCTGCACATGCCGGCGGGGCGGCACGCCGCGACCGTCCGCGGCGTCCGCGGCGCTCGCCATCGCCGCGAGCCCGGTGCCGATCACGCTGCGCATCATCGGGGCCTCCGGACCGTAGATCTCGCGCGCGAACGCGGCCGCGAGCGCACCCTTCGCCGTTGCGTGGGTCGCGGGCGGCATGTGACGGAGGAAGCCGCCGGGAATGAAGCGTCCGAACGCCATCGGCGGCGAGCCGAGCGCCGCTTCGCTCGCCTTCAGGAAGTCGAGCCCGTCGGCGAGGCCGACGAGACACGCCATCGGCCGCCCGAACTGCGCGGTCTTGAAGGGACTCCCGCAGCGCCGTGCCTGCTCGAAGAAGAAGCTGCGGTCGAACCAGGGGCCGAGCGCGAGCGGCCGGAGCGAGCCGCGCGGCCAACGGCGAGCGGCACCGCGCGCGATCGACGCGTGCCAGCGGAGGGCCAGCAGCACCGCGATCGCGCACGCGACCGCTGCCCCCAGCAGGGCGCGCGGCGCCCACACCAGGAGCAGGACGAGCCCCATCGCATACGCGGCAAGCACGGCGAGCAGCACCGCCGTCAGGGTCGGAAAGGCGCGGCGAAACTCGCGGCTCGCGCACGGACGTACGAGCGGCCACGCGGCGGCCGCGAGCAGCACGCCGCCGATTGCACGCTCGACCGAGGGCGCGGTCATGGGCTACAGATCACCGGCGTGCCCATCGCGATCTCTCGTCCTGCGCTGGGTACCGACGAGCTGCGCGCGGTCGAACGCGTGTTCCAGTCGGGCTGGCTCGGATTGGGCCGAGTCACCCGGGACTTCGAGGAAGCGCTCGAGCGCTATCTGGGCTGCAAGCATGCCGTTGGGGTCAACAGCGGAACGTCGGCTCTCCATATCGCCCTTTCCGCGTTCGACATAGGCCCGAACGACGAGGTCGTCGTCCCGTCGCTGACGTTCGCCGCGTCGGTGCAGGCGATCCTCGCGTCCGGCGCGACCCCGGTCTTCTGCGACGTCGACGACCGGACGGGGCTGATCGACGTCGCCGACGTCGCGCGCCGCATCACGCCGCGGACGCGCGCGGTGATGCCGGTGCACCTCTACGGCACCCCGTGCGACATGGACGCGCTCCTCGCACTCGCCGAGCAGCACGGGTGCTGGGTGATCGAGGACGCCGCCCACGCGTTCGGCTCGAGCGATCACGGTCGGATGATCGGCGGCTTCGGCCACGCCACCTGCTTCAGCTTCGATCCCATCAAGACCATCACGTGCGGCGAAGGCGGCGCCGTGACGCTCGGCGACGACGCGCGGGCGGACACGATCCGACGGCGCCGCGCGCTCGGCATCACGTCCGACGCGGGCGCGGGCGGGTTCCGCGAGGTCGTCTCGGAGGGATTCCGCTACCACCTCTCCAACCTGTCCGCCGCGATCGGGCTCGTGCAGCTCGCGAAGGTCGACGACTTCGTACGCCGCCGCCGCGAGATCTGCCGTGCCTACGATGCCGCCTTCGCGACGCTCCGCCACGTCCGCATCCGCGCCGTGGACTATGCCGCCGTCGCGCCGCATCTATACGTCGTCCGCGTCGACGCCGCCCGGCGTGCCGCGTTCACCGCGGCGCTCCTCCACGCCGGCGTCGAGACCGGGCTGCACTACGTCGCGAACCACGTGCAGCCGTACTTCCGTCGCTATGCGACGGCGCCGCTCCCGGTGTCGGAGCGGGTCTGGCAGGAGCTCGTCACCCTGCCCCTGCACTGCGATCTCAGCGAGGCCGACGTGCAGACCGTCGTCGCCGCGGTCGTCGCCTGGGACGCCTCGATCTAGAGGTCGCGCGCATCACTCGGGGTTGAACGCCCGCCCGCGACGGGACAAAAGTGGCCCCCCATGATCGACGCGCGGAGCCTGCTCGCACTCGTCGCCCTGATGCTCTCCATGCTGCCCGCGACGTCCGCGGGCGCCTTCGGCTTCGACGACGTCGCCGCGCTCGCGAAGTCGGCGGCCGAGCGCCCGTATCGGAGCGACGAGCGCCCGCCGCCCGCCGAGCTCTCCGCGCTCTCGTACGATCAGTATCGCGACATCCGGTTCCGGCCCGACCGCGCCCTCTGGCGCGCGGAGCGGCTGCCGTTCGAGGCGATGTTCTTCCACCTCGGCAAGTTCCAGACGGCGCCGGTGCGGATCACCGAGGTCAGCGCCGACGGCATGCGGCACGTCGCGTACGACAGCGCCGACTTCGACTACGGGAAGAACACGCTCTCGGCCGCGGCCTGGGGCGATCTCGGCTTCGCCGGGTTTCGCGCGCACTGCGGGCTCAACGGCGGCGCCTACAAGGACGAGCTCGTCGTATTCCTCGGCGGGAGCTACTTCCGGGCGCTCGCCGCGGGGCTCCGCTACGGCCTTTCGGCGCGCGGCCTCGCGATCGACACCGTCGGCGGCCGGGGCGAGGAGTTCCCCCGCTTCACCGAGTTCTGGCTCGTGCGTCCGTCCACGGAGGCCCGCACGCTCACCGTCTATGCGCTCCTCGACTCGCCGCGCGCGACCGGCGCCTACCAGTTCGACGTCCACCCGGGCGCGGAGACCGTCATGGACGTCCGGGCGCGGCTCTACCTGCGCGGACGGGTCGCGACTCTCGGCATCGCGCCGCTCACCAGCATGTTCTTTTTCGGCGAGAACCAGCCCCACCCCGACGACTTCCGTCCCGAGGTGCACGACTCCGACGGGCTGTCGGTCGCGACCGGCGACGGCGAATGGCTGTGGCGTCCGATGCTCGATCCGAACGCGACGCTGACGACGTCGTTCGCGATGCGCGGCCTGCGCGGATTCGGCCTCATGCAACGCGACCGGACATTTGCGAGCTACGAGGACACCGAGGCGCGCTACGAGCTCCGCCCGAGCGCCTGGGTCGAGCCGATCGGGTCGTGGGGACCGGGCCGCGTCGAGCTCGTGCAGCTGCCCACGCCCGACGAGACCAACGACAACATCGTCGCGTACTGGGTTCCCGACGAGCCGCCGGCGACGGGTGCGCCCTTCGACGTCGCCTATCGTCTCCGCTGGCAAGGCAGCGACATGCAGCGACCGCCGGGCGCATGGGTCACGCAGACCCGTGCCGGCCGCGGCTACGCGGAGCTCGGTGCCGACGAGCGACAGTTCGTCGTCGACTTCACCGGACCGTCGCTCGCGGCGCTCCCCGCCGATGCGCCGGTCAAAGCGGTCGTCACCGCGCCCGCCAACGGCGAGATCGTCGAGAGCAACGCCTACCGCGTCGAGGCGACCGGCGGGTGGCGAATGATCGTGCGGATGAAACGGCTGAAAGCGAACAAGCCGACCGAGCTCCGCGGGTTCCTGCAGCACGGCCCGGACGTGCTCACGGAAACGTGGAGCAACGTCGTACCCGCAAGCTAGGAGGCTGACCCAAGACAACGACCTCCGCGCGCGCAGCGCGCGGCCGAGCACGAGCGAGCCGGGGGTTGAGCCGACGCGGCTTTGCCGCGGCGGCGAAGGGGGAGAGATCCCCCTTCTGAGCTAGTCCACGCACGTCGAGCGGAGCCGCGCGTCCAGGCGGCCAACCAGGCGGCACGGGCATGCGCTCCTGCATGACTGGCTCGCCAAGCATGGTCGCTGCTGCGTTTTCTGCTCTTCGAGGGTTGAATGGACGGCGGCCAACGCGTTACGCCTTACGCGTTCTCACGGTGCCGCGCACCAATCGAGTCGCCAACGAAGGGTTCCATGCTCACGAACACACGAAACGTATGGGCGCGCCGGACGCGCCGACTGATCATCGCCGCGGCGCTCGCGTGCGCGGGGTCCACGCTGCCCCCGTCTTCTTCCGATGCGGCCACGGCGCGCGTCCGCTGGTTGCCGAGCGAGAGCGCGGCGATCACGCACTACGACGTCTACGTGCGGAACGCGGAGGCGATCTACGACGAGGGTCCGGCGTGGTCCGGAACGCCGGCGCCCGACGCGGACGGCCTGCTCGAGGCCCTGGTGACGTTCACCCCGGCGGCGGCGGGCGCCAACTACTTCTCGATCGTCGCCGTGAAGGGCCCCGTGACGAGCCCGCTCTCCCACGAGCTGCCGACCGGGACACCGGCCGCGTGCCGGGTCGACGAATGCACCACCCAGACGTCCTGCGACTTCAGCGAGCTGCCGGACGGCACCTCGTGCTCCGACACGACGGGCGATCCGTGCCTCTCGCAGTGTCGTGCCGGGGTCTGCGCCACCGCGACCGGATCGGGCGGGGCGAGCACGGAGGTCGAGGTCGATCGGTTGCGCTTCACCACCGCCGGCTCGACCGTCAAGGCGAAGCTCGGGGGTGAGTTTCCCGCGGATACGGCGATCTCTCCCGCAACCACCGGCGCGGTCGTCGAGCTCCGCGCGCAGGACGGTACGGTGCTCTATTCATCGTCGATCGCCGCGCCGTCGTTCACGACGACGCCCTCGGGCCGGCGCTTCACCTTCGGCGCGACGCGCGCGGACCCCGACCCGGGCTGGAACGGCCTGAGCCGGTTGAAACTGCGCCGCAGCGGGTCGAAGTGGGACCTCACGGCGCGGCTCGACTCCCCTGCGCTCCTCGAGGCGTCGCTCGAATCCACGATCACGTTGGTCCTCCGGATGGGTGCCACCTGCTTCCGCCGGCTCGACGCGACCTGTGAGCTGAAGCCCAGCGGCTCGACCTGCAGCTGATCGGCACGAACACCGAGCGCGGTCAGATACGCACGAGCTCCCGGCAGTAGCACGCCTCGGCGGATCCGCCGGCGCATTCGACTCCATCCCGCGGAGACGCAGGACGGCGCGGAGTCGAGCGGCGCAGCGGCGGCAAGCGGCCGGCGGCTAGGAAACCGGAGCGTCGAGCGTCGCGTCGCGAAGCGTCGCATCGAGCCGTCCGCGCGCGAGCTCGGCCTGGATCCGGCCGATGCGGCGATAGCGCGGGCCTTCGAGATCGGCGGTCGAGAGGCCGCGCGTGCGGTAGGCATCGGCGAGCTCGCGCGCGCCCGCGCGGACGGTCCAGCGCGGCGTGAAGCTCGGGAGGACGCGCCGCATCTTCTCGAAGCTCACGCGGTAGCTCCGCTGATCGGGTCCGGCGCCGGCCGCGTATTCGACGCGGGACCCCGGCACCGTGTCGCGGACGATGCCGGCGATCTCGCGCACGCGAAAATTCTCGTCGGTCCGCCCGACGTTCACCGCCTGCGCGTGCACCGCGTCGCGCGGGGCCGTCAGGGCCGCGAGGCTCGCGCGCGCGATGTCCTCGACGTGCACGAGCGGCCGCCACGGCGTGCCGTCGCTCCGCACGAGCACACGCCCCGTCGCGTGCGCCCACGCGACCAGATCGTTCAGCACGACGTCGCAGCGAAGCCGCGGCGACACGCCGTACGCGGTCGCGTTCCGCAGCATCACCGGCGTGAACTCGCGATCGGCGAGGCGGACGAGCCCTTCCTCGACGCGAACCTTCGAGACGGCGTAGGGCGTGAGCGGGCGGAGGGCCGCGTCCTCGTCGACGAGGTCGTCGCCGGCGGCGCCGTAGCTGCTGCACGACGAGGAGAACACGAACCGCCGGACGCCCGCGTCGCGGGCGAGGGTCGCGAGGCGGAGGGACGCGACGTGGTTGATCGCATCGGTCAACGCCGGGTCGAGGTCGCCGAGCGGGTCGTTCGAGAGCGCCGCCAGATGGATCACCGCGTCGACGCCCGCGAGGTCGTCGCCGGTCACGTCGCGGAGGTCGCGCCGCCGTCCGGGAACGGCCGCGGGCGGCGCGCCGAAGTCGGAGCCCGCATAGAGATCGCTATCGATCCCCACGACCTCGTGCCCGGCGTCGAGTGCCAGGGGAACCAGAACGGCTCCGATGTATCCGAGATGTCCGGTGACGAGGACGCGCATCGGTAACGGCGAGAGGGGGCGCGCAACTATAGCCACATCGGGGCCCGGCGAACCATCGGTGGCAGCAGGCGGGCGGGTCGGGGATGGCTTCTACGGTCGCCGGGTCGCGACACCCAGCGCATAGAGCCCGTCGCAGCTTCTCTGGCTTTCGCACACGCGAGGTGCGGCTCCCCGAAGCCATCC
>JANNPN010000020.1:0-13790 GCA_031400185.1 Polyangiaceae bacterium | reverse complement strand
CTCCCGGATCGACGAGCGGCGGATGCTCCGCCGCCGGAGCCGTGTGCGGCTCGACGCCAGCCGACGCGCCCGCGATGGCGACCGCGACGACGTCCTCGATGATGCGCTGGTTCTGGTCGACGACCTGGTGACGCAGCGCTTGCGCGAGGAGCTCGTTCTCGAACTCGCCCGCCATGGCCTGGAACGTCGCCTCTTCGAGGGGGCGCTTGCTCCGGAAGCGCACGATGAAGCGGGAGTCCTGCCGATCGAGCAGCACGTACGCGCGGTCCAAGAATACGTAAGCGGCGGCGTAGAGGACGTCGCGCGGGTACAGGCCGACGTCGAGCGAGAGCGTCAGGGTCGCGGTGGCGGGATCCAGAGTTTCGATGTGTACGTTGGGCATAGTCCTCACGCGGCCGGAGCCGTCACCCGTTCGAGGCGGATATCAGTGCCGCGGAGGCCCGAGCGCGTTGGGAGACGTCAGGAAGCGATGCGAGTGTGGCTCGATGGCGGCAGCGGCCGAATGTAGCCCAGCTCCGATTCGGCCGGCAAGCAACTTCGTGCGCAGCGCCAATGAAAGGGCGCTCGGCGTCAGGGACGGATCGTGTCGAGCGCCGCGGTGCCGAAGGCTGCGCACCCGGCGCTGCGAGATCGAAACCGACGCCGGAAGGCACTGGTCGTCGGTCGGCTTCAGCTGAACGCAGGCAAAGACCGCTGCGCGACATCTCGGGGCGCGCGTTCAAGCGCGCCACGGCGTACGGTCGACGCCGGCTCGATTGGAGCGACGCTAGCCCAGTGCTGGTGAAAGGGTCAACGACGATCTCCCCGAATCGGCCAGCGCGACGGTATCGCGAGATCCCAGGCCTCCGCTATCGCGGCGCAACCGCTCCGCGCCCGCCGTCATGCGGTCTTCGCGGGCTCCGCTAGGAGCCCTTCGCCGCAGATGTGAACGGGGGCCCAACGGACGCACGGCGGCGCTGTGAACGCGCAGCCCCCGAGCGCCGGAGAGTCGGGCGGCACGTCACGATGGCGACGAATCGCGAATGCGATCGTGACGAGCGTGCAGAGCCACGCGAAGAGATCGCCGACCCGGGCGTACCACGTCGTGGTGCGGTTGGGATGAATCGTGCCGGCCAAGGTCGTCTGCGTGAAGAAGCTCGTCCGTGAGACCACGCGGCCGAGCGGATCGACGATTGCCGACGGCCCGGAGGTGGAGGCGCACGAGGTATCGTCGTTGCTCGATGGTCCGCAAACGCACGATGTCGAACTGCTGGGCGGAGGGCGCCTTCGACTCTCGGACCGCCGGCGAGCAGTTGCGCGCCCGCGGGTGCCAGGAGGCCGCCGATCGCCTTGCGGTAGAGCGGCTCTTTTTCGATGAAGAAGCTCAAGGAGTTCTCGGGCCACACGATCAACGACGGCCGGACGTCGCGGAGGGCCGTCGCGGTCAGGCGGAGATAGGTTTCCAGGTTCTGGCCGTAGAACTGCTCGCTCCACTGTGTGCCGAGATCGAGATTCCCTTGAATCATCACGACCTCGACGGGCGGGCCGCTCGAGGGCTCGACCGTCGCGAGCCGGACGTGGCCATAGACGTGGACTGCGACCGCGACGGCGACCGCGGCGCCGAGCCCGCGCCATGCGCCGGCACGACGATCGGCCTCGGCCATCCATACGCCGGCCACCGCTGCGTTCACCGCCACGAGCGGGAAGGTGAGGCCATAGACGCCGGCCACGTCTGCGATCTGCATGAACGCGTCGCGGCCGATCTGCGAGTACCCGAAGAGTGCCCATGGATTCCCCCCGACGAGCCGGCCGCGTGCCAACTCGCCCGCCACCATGCGGCAGCCGCCAGGAAGGGGTCTATCGTGCGGCTCGTGCCGGCGAACGCCCGGTACGCGACCGCGACGAGCACGTAGTAGGGCGCGGCCATCAGGGACGAGACCCCGAAAAAGAAGCCGATGCCGATCGTCAGGGGCTGGTGGTAGTAGCGGGCGATCGACCCGGCGAACCAATCGCCGAGGGTGTACGCCGCCGTGATCGTCCAGATCCAGGTGACGAGCACGGCGGTTCCCCGCCCGACGCGCCGGAGCACCACGAAGAACGGAACCAGCGCGACCCACGCGAGCGGCTGAAGACTCGTCGTCGGGAACGTGAGTCCATAGAGAACACCGGACGCCGAGCTCAGCGCGATGGCGATCGGGAGGCGTGCGACGACGCGAATCCGGTCACCCAAGACGCTTCGATCTGCGGTAGCGCCATGCGCCGGCCTTCGCGCGGTCGTGGCCGCGCGTGACCGCCGTCACGCGGCTGGAGCCGCCGCGGAGTCGTACGTCGGCATCAGCTCCGCGTCGCCCCAGCGCTCCAGATAGTCGCGACGGAGCCCGAGGCAGATGCCGTGCTGGTACCGGCAGCCGTTGCATTTCTCGGCATACGTATTCGGGGAGATCTTCGACTCCCAGAGCGCGAACGTCGCGCGTGGCGTCACGACGAGCACCTTGTCCTCGCGGAGGTCGACGACGTGGTCCTCGTACCCCGGCAGCATGCAGCGCGGGATGTGCCGGGAGCGCACCGTGACGCCCAGACGCTTGCCGCGCTCGAACGCGGCCTCGATGCCTGCCCGCATCTCGGAGACCATCGGCAGCGACGCGAGATTCTCCCGGTTGCGGTCGCTCAGGGAGACGAGCCAGAGGTTGAAGGTGTCGATGCCGAGGTTCGCCCAGTGCTCGACGATGTCGGCGAGATGCATCCACGTGTCGTGCTTGATGATGAGATCGCCCACCGGCTTCCGCCCGAGGGCCAGCAAGTTGCGCACCCCTTGCGTGACCAACGACAGCGCATCCGGTCTCCCCATGATCTGCGCGTAGAGCTCGTCGGTGTGGCCCATGAACGAGATGTGGAAGTCGGTGACTCCCGCGTCGCAGGCTTCCTGCGCGTACGATGGGTACGAGTACATCAACCCGTTCGACGGGATCTTGACGGACCGCCAGCCGCGGTCGCGGCACCAGCGGACGAGCGGGAGGAGGCTCCGCCGGATGGTGGGCTCGCCGCCGCCGAACGCGACCTTCGTCGCCCCCCGCCGGCGCGCGTCGGCGAGCGCCGCCATGACGGGCAGCGTCGCCATGTTCTCCTTCCGCATCTCGTCGGTGATCGAGCAGTAGTCGCACTGCACGTTGCACGCGTAGCCGATCATCACGTCGACCAGGACGTCGGCGTACTCGAACCACTCGTCGCGGAGCTTTACGAGGGTCGCAGTCATGCGGTCGCCACCAACGGACGGCTGCGTTCGACCCGCATGTCGGGCTTGTCCTGGCGGAACACCTGGAACCCCTCGCATACCGTGGTCCACGGGCATTCCACGCAGACGGCCTGCTTCTCCCGCTTCGCTCCGAGCCACTCGTAGAGATTGACCTGCTCGGGGAAGCGGGGATCCGCCGCGAAGATCATCGTGCGTCCCATCTTCTGGAGATCCCCGGCGACCCAGCGTTCGTAGCCCGGAAAGACGCAGAACTGCGCGTTGATGACGTGGATGGCGATCTCGTCTGCGTAGCGATCGATGACGCGCATGACCGCGTTCGCGGCCTCCTCGAGCGGGGGCACGACGTCCTCGTACGCCCGACCGAACGGCGTCGTGAACTGAAAGTTGATCTTGGAGAACCCCTTCGCGACCGCGAGCGCGGTGAGCGCCATGAGATGATCGACGTTGGCGCGCACGATCGTGACATTCATGCCGGTCTCGACGTGATGCGGGCCTTGCGCGCTACGCGCGCGCCGAAGATCCATGACGTTGTCGATGCCGGCGACGGTCTCCGCGAAGCTGCCCGGTGCGTCCGTCGCCGCGTCGTGTACGTCCGCCGTGGCGCCGTGGAGCGAGATCAGCAGATGGGTCACGCCGCTGTTCAGGAGGCGCTCCGCCAGCGCCCGGTCGCGCAGCAGGCGCCCGTTCGAGGTGACGTTCACCGAGCGGTAGCCGAGCTCGCGCGCCAACTCGACGGCGTCGACCAGCCGGGGGTGCGTGGTCGGCTCGCCACCGTCGATGTCGAGCTGGTCCGTGCCCTCTTCCCGATGCTGGCGGAGGATCTCCTCGATCTTGTCCCACGCGAGCGCGGCCGACACCCGGTCGCCGGTCGCGCAGAACACGCACCGGTTGGCGCACTTGTAGGTGATGTTCATGATGAGCTTGCGCGCCTCGCGGGCCGCAATCTTCATGTCGAACGCGGCGCGTGCCTTCTCGAGGTACCCCGGGGGACAGCCGGGCGGAACGAAGCAGGGGCGGTGCTGGAAGAGCGCACCGTCCTTGAGATCGATGCCTTCAGGCGGAATGAGACCCATGGACACGCACTGCTCGTGCAGCGCGGTGCCGAGAATCGGGGTCGCGAACTGCATCGACGGCCACGCCCGG
The DNA here is from genome assembly GCA_031400185.1 of Polyangiaceae bacterium. Taxonomy (GTDB): domain Bacteria; phylum Desulfobacterota; class Binatia; order UTPRO1; family UTPRO1; genus UTPRO1. The sequence continues at coordinate 9,415 of JANNPN010000020.1, read as the reverse complement.
TAGCGGTCGTACAGCTCCCACGCCATCTCGAGTGTGCCGGTGACGTGCGCGGGCGTCTCCCACGGAAAGCCGATGATGTAGTGAGTCATGAGCGGCACGTCGAGCTCGCGACACCACTCCGCGACGCGCCGGATCGCTTCCAGCGGCTGCCCCTTGCCGATGGGCCCGTTCAGGTCGTCCTGCGTCGCACTCTCCGCCGAGATGCTCAGCATCGCGACGCGCCCCTTCATGAGCGCGATCGCCTCGCGGCTCAGGTGATCGGCACGCATGCCGTTTGGGAAGTCGTAGGTGAAGTCGAAATCGTTCAGCATGCGGAGCATCGCTTCGAAATCCGTCCGGACGTTCACCATCTCGTCCAGGACGATCAGCTTCCGCGTGCCGAACACGGTTCGCAGCAGATATGCCCAGTGCGTGAGGCGGGGCAGGGGGATCGGCCGGTAGAGCTTGCGTCCCGTCCGTCGCCAGCCCGGGTTGCTCGTGCAGAAAATGCAGCGATGCGGGCAGCCGATGCTCGTGACGAACGAGCGCGTCCCCGCGCCGACGCCGAACGTGTTCTGCCAGGTGCCGTCGCCGAAACAACGCTCGAGGAAGCCATCGAAGTTGCCGACGTCGATGCCGTCGAGGAAGTAGAACGGCTCGAGCGGATCGGCACCGCGACCCCCAGCGTCGTGCAGCACGACCCGCGCGTCGCCGAGGCTCGCGAGATACTCCGGCTCGGCGAAGAAGCGCTCGCCGGGATATTTCAGGATCGCGTCGAACTCCGGATACTGGGCGAGCACGCGGTCGGCGTCGTAGTCGGCGTAATGCTGGCCACCCACGTAGCCGTCGGCGAGGAGCAGAACGGAGCGTGGAAATCGCTCGCGGAGCGTAGCGATCAGCGCGCGCGTCTCCGCATGTGCGGACTCGATGCGGAGGAAAACGGGGCCGCCGAGGACCACGACGTCGTACCTGCCTCGGGGCAGCGACGCGACGAAGTGGTCGTGCTCGACGCCCAGCACCCATCCCCCGCCCGCCCGTCGGTGACGTCCGGAGTCACGCAACGCGAACGCATCGTGCACCGTGACGTCCGCGCCCGACCGCGCCGCCAGTCCCGCACACGCGAGCAACCCGTGATTGGCAAAGAACGGGTAGTCGATGAAGTCGTCCTCGAGGACGAGCGGCGGATTGATGAAGAGGAAGCGGGACATCGCGCTACAGGGGACGCTCCATCGCCTGCTGCCGACGCTCGAGCGACGGCTGCTCGGTCAACGAGCGCCGACCGCGTCGCGCCATCAGCCGCGACACGAGCTCCGGCGACGGCTCGCGTTTCAGTACCTGGGCGATCACCGAAGTGGGGTCGTCGAAGATCGGCGAGAGCTCGCGCTCGTCGTAGCTCTTCGCCATCGAGAACATGCCCGCACAGATCGGGTCGAAGCGGCATGTCTGGCAAGCGTCACCCTTGCCGTGCAGGAACTCCTTCTGGTGGATGAAGCCTTTGAAGTCGAGGAAGCGAATGCAGCGCTCCTCTTCCTTGATGATCTTCCGCGCTTCCGTCGAGGCCCACGCGTAGCGCCGCATGTAGCAGAGCGGGACACGCTCGGCGCGGAAGCTCCGGCCGGTGCTCACGAGGTAGTCCATCGCTTTCTCCAGCGACACCTGGAACTCGTAGTGCCGCGGGATGCAGTCGGGATTCTCCTCTGCGCGATTGCCGTCGGGGTCCATGTTGTTCCAGACGAAGTGGCGGATGAAGGGGAAGTTCTCGCAGATCCAGCGAACGTTCTCGTGCAGATGGTCGGAGTTCCAGACGTTGATGACGGTGTTGATGTCGGAAGTGATGCCCATCTCGGGCACGTGCTCGAGGCAGCGCACGAGGACGTCCCATGCGCCGCGATACTGCGTGATGAAGTCGTGGACCTCGCGCCGGTAGCTGTGGAGCGAGACGTGGATGTGCGTCAGGCCGGCATCGACGCAGCGCTTGAAGAAGTCCTTGTCGGCGAGCTTCTGCCCGTTGGTGATCATGCGGCTGAAGAGCTTGCGTTCGCGCGCGTACGCGAGCGCCGGGAGCAAGAGCTCCGAGGTGCTCGGCTCGCCGCCCGTCAGGATCACGCCGTCGTAGCCCATGTCGACGAGCTGATCGATGTTCTTGCGCATTTCGACCTCGTCGAGATGCACGCCGGTCGGCGGATTACTGCAGAAGTGGCACTTCTGGTAGCAGTTCCGCGTGAGCTGCAGGTAGCCGAGGTTCGCCATCGTCGGTCGCTATCCTTCGAGTGAGACCTGGCGCCGCTGCGCCGCCTCTTGGCGCGCGCGCTCACGCTCCTCGCGTTTCTTCTGCGCGAACTCGATCAGCGGCTCGACCGGAGCGGCGTTGGGCGGCGCAAACCCGGGCAGGCTCGGGCCGACCGGCTGCAGCGGCTGGCCGTCGCGGACACGAGGCAGCGGCGTCGGCCGGAGCGCGCGCAGCTGCGCCGCCGCGTCGTCCGCCCACGCGCCTTCGCGGAGCGGCTGCAGCTCCGCGAATCCCTGATCGCGGATGAAATTGATGTGCGCACCTTCGCAGCGCGCGTTCACGACGCAATCGCGGCAACGGAGCGACTTGGCGAGATACCCGTGCACGACGTGGGTGCGTGCAAGCTCTCGGATGGCGATGCGACCGGTGTCCTGGTCGAACATCTTTCGCTCGAGGATCTTGGGCGCATCGACCAGCTGCGTTCCGGGGGCGAGACAGGCGGTGAGACCGCTCGTCCGGATGGGAAGCGCGAGCTCGGTGAAGAAGCTCTTCAGGTTACGCACGTCGTTCGCGACCGCGTCTTTCAGAAACTCGTAGGTCGGCTGATGCAGACGGATGACGTCGAGGTACGTCCGGACGCGTTCTCGCTGCGCAAGCAGCCAAGGGGCCGTGCGTTGGTTCAGCTCGATCTCGATCTCGACGCCCGCCGGCAGCGGCGTCCCGCTCAGCGCGACGTCGAGCTGCTCCGGTTCGCGGAGACCGAGCAGGAGCCGGTTCGGCACGCTCGCCCGATCGACCAGTCGGGACGCGCGCTTCGGTCGGACGTAAACGCCGACGTCCGGCTGCACGCCGAGATCCTCCACGTCGGGCAGGTCGTCGACCTCGACGCCGATCGACCGGCACCCAAAGGGGAGCTCGCTCGCTGCAGGCATGGTTCCATGTCCGGTGGCTTCGCCGATCCACCAGACGTTCCAGCTTGCCTGGTTCTGGCGCTCGATCACGCGATCGGCCGTGGTGCAGAACGGCTCGATGAAGCAGTGCACGCACCGCTCCTGTTGCCGGCACTCGAGCGGCGTGCCCTCGTCGAGGTACTTGCGAACTTGGAAGCGCCGCCCGTTCACCTCGTCGAGCATCTTGTGCGGATCCTGGATGAGATCTTCCAGACCCTCGAGGAACTCGACGGGGAAGCGATTCGTCCACACGACGACGTTGGGATGGCGGTTCAGGCGAAAGACCTTCTGCAGGCGGGGCAGGTGCTCGACCGGATCATAGAAGAGCTCGTCGCGATTCTCGAACGCGGCGCCTTGCGGGATGACGTGCAGGAGATCGAACTCGTTGACGCCCACCGAGAGGCAGAGCGCGACGATCTGGTCGATGTACGCCACGTTCTGCTTGTTGATGCAGACGTCGACGTTCACGATGATGCGTCCGTCGCGGCGGGCGCGCACCATGCCCTTCATCAGCCGGTCGAAGGCGCCCTCGACGCCCGTGAGGCGGTCGTGCAGCTCGGGCGTGTGGCCGTGCAGGCTGAACGTGATCTCGCCGAGGCCGGCCTCGACGGCCGCCAGGTAGAAGTCGCGCTTCGCGAACATGTAGCCGTTGGTGACCGTCTGCACCCGGCTGTAGCCGATCTCGCGCGCATAGCGGACGAACTCGATGAACTTCGGATGGATCGAGCCCTCGCCGCCCGACAGGATGACCTTGTCGGCGTTCAGCTCGTTGCGCCCGCGCCTGAGCTCCTGGTGGACGTCGTTCTCCAGGAGATACATGTTTCGTGGCGTGTCGGTATCGAGGCAGAACACGCACCGGCTGTTGCATGCCGTGACGAGCCGTACCCAATGCTTCCGGACGTTGGCCACGCTCTCGCGCGCCAACATCCGTTCCGTCAGCTGTCCTGCATCCATCGTTCCGACCTCGCGTTCCGCTGCCATCCGATCGCCGTGCCGGGGCAGCCGATCACGGTACACCCATTCCCGTCGTCGCTGCAGCTCGCAAATGCGCCGACCGGATCCGAGCCACGCGGGGCGTACGCGATGCGTCGGCCGAATGCGACGCTGAACGCCGGCCCCTCGCCGTCCGCCGATTCGACAGGGGCACCTTCGTCCAGGTCGAGGCCCGCTCCCTCGCACAGGCAGTGCGGCAGCACCGCCAGCAACGCCGATCGTGGGGCTCCCGCCGGCAACCGCCGCGCGCACTCGACGACGTGCTCTAAGGAGCATCCGTCCGCGGCCAGGCGAAACCGCGGCTGCCCTGGCAGCTCGCCGCGGCTCCACGCGTCGACGAATCGGGGCACCAAGCGTGCGTCGTGGACGATCGCGTAGGCGCCGACCACGATCGACGTCTGCTCGCGCAATCGCTCGACGCCACGCAGGGTCGCTGCGAAGGAGCCGGCGATCCCGCAGTGGGCGTCGTGGCTCGCCGCGTCTGGCCCGTAGAGGGCCACGTCGATACGCTGGAGATCCTTGAGGCGGCGCAAATCGACGTCGCTCCACTTGACGATGGCGCTCCCCTCGCCGGCGCATTCGACGCGCGGGAAGAGGCGGACCGCATCGAAGAGCAGCGCAGCGGCGTGCGGATGGGCGAGCAGCTCGGCGCCGACGAGCTGCAACACCGCTGGCCGGAAGCGCGCGGCCTCTACCAGCCTCGCGCGCACGGTGCGCGTCGACTCGGGTCCGGCCGGCGAGTGCTCGCCTGCGGTCGGATGACCGCCTGCAGTCGGATGACTGTCGGCGCACCCGTCACACCGGACGCGGCGCGGCCCGCGCCATGAGAGCACCATCGTCCCGGATGGCTGCCCGCTCTGCTGCGCAGCGATGGTCTCCTGAACGCGCTCCGCGATCGGCGCCGGGTCCGCGAGCTCTTCCCAGCCGAAGCGCGAAACGTAGTCCGCAGGGGCGCCCGTACACAGCGGTGCACCGGGACAGCTCGGGCACCCTGGACCAGATTCGATCCGGGCATCACTCGACCGCGCCGACTCGGTCGGCGCGCCCGACCGCGCGGACTCGGTCGGCGCGCCCGACCGCGCGACCTCCGTCGGGGCGACCGTGCCGTCCATCGTCAGCCACACTTCGGCGTCGGAGCGGGCGAAGAGCCGTCGCAGCCGCGGCGCGACGCAGAGGGGGAAACCGCGAATCACCAACCGAGCCCGTCGCTGGAGTGCGATCGTCGCCGCGCGTTCGAGGTCCTCGGCGAGCAGCGACAGGCGCGGCGAGAGCAGGACGAATTCGGGCGCTTCGACGTCGACTGCGGTCAGACGCCGGAGCGAGATCGTGCGGACCCCAACGCGCGTGAGGACGTCGATCGTCTCCGTGAGATGCGGCATCGTCGGCCGGGTGACGACGACCTCGGCCTCGACCGGCATCCCAGCGTCGACGCACGTGCGAATCGCGCGCAGCGCTGTCCTGAGCGCGCCCGGTTGCCCGACCAGCCAGTCGTGCGCGTCCCGGCGCGCACAGTGAAACGGCACGTTCACTCGCTGCACGCCAGTGGACCGCAGCCGGTGCACCACCGTGCTCGTGAGACCCGCACCCGCAGTGCAGATGCCCAGATTCTGCGGCCGCAGCGCGCAAAGGTCGTGGAGAAGCGTGGGCAGGTCGTTGCGACGAAGCGGTTCACCGCCACCGATCAGGAAGGCGCCGGGCCGGCCGGCGACGGCGCGCGCGGCGTGGAGGACGTCGCTCGCGTGAAGCTCAACGTCGGCCGCCGTCGCACCGCCGCGCCACGGTAGCCGGGCGGGACCGCGAACCAGTGAGACCCGGAGATCGATGCCGCGGATCGAAGCTCCCGGTACGGGGCCCCGCCCACGCTCGTCGCTCGACGGCGTCAGATAGTGGAGAGTGGTGGTCACCTGGTGACGTCCGTCCCGGAAGGGACCGGTTAGCACGTCAGCAGGCCGATTTGCCAGGATTTTCTGACCGGCTCACCGGCGGTCTCGGGGCGGCGGATCGAGTGGTGCGGGGTAGGGCGGCTCTCGGATGGAGGAGGCCTCGGACCGGGTCGACGCCCGTGATTCGCTCGCCGCCGCAGCTGAGCCGGGAGCGAGCGGGCACGGCCGCCCGCCGGAGGTTGGGACGACGTCGGGGGATGTGGGGCGCGTCCGCCAGCGCGAAGGCGCGGTCGGTATCGGTCGCGAGAATCTGGCCCGCTAGCGCTGCGGGCCGGTCGGGGTCGTCCAGCGCTGCAGGATCTCGCTCGTCTCCCGGTCGCTCTCGTTCGCCAGCAGAGCGAACAGCGTGCGCGAGACCGCCATGTGCTCCTTGCACTCGAAGCACCGCGGTCGCTGCCCGAAGAGGTCCCCGTCGCGGACGTACGTCGACACGGGTGAGATGCCGCAGAACGGCTTGTTCCAGCAGTCCGCGCACATCGGCTGCGCGTCGAGGAGCGACGCCGCCGCGATCGCCCGCACGGTCGGATGGCGTACGAGATCCGGGATCGTCACCGCCCGCACGTCTCCGAGCGCGAAGATCGGATCCCCGAACGCGTCGACGCGGCGTGCTTCGTCGCCCGGGAATACCCGGCCCTCGACGTCGTACGCGAACTCGCTCGTGCCAGCCGAGCAGGGCGACCGGACGTCCCCCACCGTGGGATCACCAGAGGAAAGAATCTTGTTGAGGAACATCGCTGCGGTCGCTTCGGCGAGATGAGTGCCGCGGCGATTCAGGTCCACGATGTATGCGAAGGCGCGCTCGTAGAACTCGAGGTATTCGTCGGCGGTGTATCCGATCGTCTGCCACGCGCCGGTCTCGAAACCGAGAGGGCTCTGTGGCCGGAGGTGGATGGACCGCAGCCCGCGCGTCACGTACTCGTCCACGACCTCGCGCCAGGCCGACAGCGTTCGCCGCGTCGTCGTCACGCTCGTGTCGATGTGCCAGACGTCGGGATCGCGCCCGAGGTCGCGATAGCGGCGGTCGAACCACGCGATCCACCGCACCACGTCCGCGTGTACGCCGGCCACCGTGTATTTCCGGTTCCATTCATGGACGTCGGCGGGTCCGTCGAGCCACGTCCGGACGGCGATGTCGTTTGCGATCAGCCACTCCGCCGTCTCCTCCGTCATGCCGCTCAAGTTGCTGACGAGCGTGAAGCGGAGCGTCTTGCCGGCGGTACGCTCGTTCGTCGCCCGCGCGAAGTCGACGAGATGCCGGACGCCGGCGACGTTCAGCAGCGGCTCGCCGGCATGCGCCTGCAGGACGAACGACACCGAAGGGGACGTGCTCTGGAACGCGACGTCGACGATGCGCTCGGCCGTCGCTCGGTCGAGGTCCATGCGAGCGTCGGGTGCTGTCGACGACACCCCATCACCGTCAGCGCGGCGCCGGGTCATCGTGACGACGTGCAGCTCCGGTCCTCGTGCGGCATGGCCTACGCGCCGCGCCAACCTGCGTGCGAGCGCGTCGAGATCGAGGCCGTCGCGAAGAAAGCCGCCGGCGTGGAGCTGCGCGAAACGCGGGTGGCCCTCCGCGATCTCCCCGGCGAGCAGCGCTACGAACTCCGGCTCGCTCAGGAACACCCAATCGCCACCGTCCGTGGTGACCAGAACCTTCTCGGCGATCCGGCCCCAGCGAAAGGATCCCAGCCGATCGACCGCGATCGTCGACGGCAAAGGCGCCGCGAAGCTCGCGGACACTCTACGCGCCCTCGGAGGCGTCGGGCGCATCCGGCGCCTCGACCGCACTCGTCCGCCGCATGCGCACGACGGCTTCCTGCAACGCGAGGTTGCAGAACGAGTGCTCGATCAGGGTGCGATCACCGCCGCGGACGTCGCCGACGACCGCGACCACGGCGTCGCTCGAGCGCTCGAGCGTGATGTCCGCGTACTCGCCGTAGGCCGCCGCTGCCGCCTCGACAGCGTCCGGAGTGTACAGCGATCGGTCGAAGGTGATCCGCGACATGGCGACCCTACTTCGGCTCGCTTCCCTTGTCGCCGTGCTTCGCTTCCCAGGGAACCGAGATCTCGAGCGGGTCATCCCCGAGATCCTCCGCGTCGAGCTCGGCGAGGAGGTCGTCGACGGACGGCGCCGAGGCCGCCGCTCGCAACGCTGCGGCCGTGTAGTATTCGCGGATGCGAGCGGTGGCTTGCGACAGGCGCAACCGTGTCGCCTGCGAGAGCATCTCGTTCATGAACTCGCCCGCGAGCGCGTCGAGCTCGGCAGCCGTCGCTGGCGCTCGCGACGTCAAGCGGACGTTCACCACCTGCGGTTTTGGCCGGGAGAGGAAGACGAAGCACCGGTCGACGAAAAGATATGCTCCGCCGTAGATCGCTTCGAGGGGGTAGACCGTCTCGTCGACGTCGAACGATGCGTGATCGCGCCCGAGCGAGACGCCGAGGCGCGACTCGGAGACTTCCGACTGACCGTCATGCTCACCCATCGCCACGGCTCTTCCTTTCGCCCGTCATTCCTTCGTTCACCGGCGCGGGCAAGATCGCAGGGTGTAGCGCAATTCCGAGCCGCCCGGCAACAACCCAAACCGGCGACGTGGCGTCCGCGATGGAGAGCACGATGCCGTTCCGCGCCGCGCCGACCGCAGCAACTGCGCGCCGCATGATGCGCCGTGTCTCGTCCCAGCCGACACGCCACCTCCGTCTTCTGGAGGCAGTCGACGCGGCGTGCATGGGAACGCTGTGGTGCGTCGGCCGCGGGACGCGCGGCACGTCGCATTTTCCCTCATGCGATCCCGCCGCGCGAAATTTTCCCCATCACAAATTCCAATGCGGTACTTTTTCATTGACAAGTTGCCCCGCACATTGGTACCCGATCGCGTCCACAAGTTTCCCCCCACATGTCATACGAATCGCTCACCGGTTGTTGGGAAGACGACGAGTCGTCCGCGATGACGTTCGACGCGGTGGTCGTGTCTTCGGTGCGGCGTGTCGGTGCAGGAACCCGGAAGCGCGAGCGGGTTAGGTTTCCAGAAGGGAGCGGGCGATGCTTTCACGACGTGCATTGATCGGGAAGGCGGCTGTTGGTGCAGCCGCGGTGTTGGCTGTGGGTAGCGTTGGGACGGGGGTTGCGGCGACGCGGCCTTTGCGTGACCCGACGGACGATCCCGCTACCCCGACGGAGGCTCTCCCGAGCGCCCGCGACGGGCAGGACGCGGTGGAGCCGGGCGCCGATGCCGCGGAGAGCTCCTCGCCGCCGCCCTGGGATCTCGTGGCGCCGTTTGCCGCGGGCGCGGTGGTCGCGCACGGCTGGCACCTCGTGGACT
>JANNPN010000006.1:0-49623 GCA_031400185.1 Polyangiaceae bacterium | reverse complement strand
GGACGAGACCGCGTGTGCGCGCGGCCTCGTCCCTCGAAGCCTACGGAATCACAACCGTCGACGGGACGCAGAACTCCGTCATACGCGTCACGTCGAGCTCGATGTCGTCGAACTGATTGCTCATGAAGAACGATCCTTGGAAGGTCGGCCGGCGCGGAGCGGCTCGTTCGGTGTAGCACAAAAGATGCACGCTCGGGTCGAAGAGGCCCTCGCCGTTCTTGTCGGCCGGGCTACAGAGCCGATGTGGCCGCCGGAGGTGAGCGGTCAGCGCTCCGAATTGATCGGTGACCGCTAGCGGCCCTTGCCGGTCGCGAGCGCGGATCACACGATGGCATTTGAAGTGATCGATCTGCGGGTCGACGAGCGCCGCCGGCGGTGTCACGAGATCCTTCGCCGTCGGCAGCAACACGAGTTCGGGCCGCACGACCTCGAGCGTGACGGTGCCGAACTGGTTCGTCACCTGGACGTCTCGCACGTTGCGAAACCGGGGCGTGGTCTGGTCGATCTCGTACCCGGCGAGATGACACGGATCGAGCGGCGCGGCCGGGTTCTCGGCGTTCTTGGAAGCGGGATTGCAGAACCGCTTCAGGTTTCGCACCCGCACCGCCCCCGGTCCAAACACATCGTCGAGCTGGGCGCTCGTCACGCTCGACAGCGGCTGCACGTCGACCTCGTAACACTGAAAGTGGTTCAGCGGGAAAAAGACCTCGGTCGCCTCTTCCGCCTCGTTGTCGTCCGGGTTCGGGTCGACCGTCGTGGCGCTGACCGTCGCCGTGTTCGTCAGCGCGAACGGCTCGCACGCCGGCCGGGTGAGCAACGGATCGACGGTCGTCACGATGTCGAACGACACCTCGGCGCCGTTTTGCATGTCGCCGAGCGTACACGTCAACGTGCCGGCCGGCCCCTCGACGCAGTTGTCGGTGTCGGACACGTAAGCGACGCCCGCCGGCAGCACGTCCTTGACGATGACGGCGACGGCGACGCCGGGGCCGTTGTTCTTCACGGTGAGCGTGTACGTGAGCTGGTCGCCCGGCGAGACCGGGTCGGGATCGTCCGTCTTCGTGATGGCGAGGTCGGCGGAGCATTCCGCGGCGGTCAGGATCAGCTGGGTGATCTGGATGCCCCAGAGCCCGCCTTCGGGCAACGCCGTGCACACACCGCCGCCGCAATCGGCGTCGACGCTGCACTGCTGGCCCTGGAGGGCCACCGGGCTCGTGTTGTCGCAGACGCTCGGACCAACGTCGCCGACCGCGCTCACGGCCACGAACTCCTGGAAGGTCCAGAACGCGCACGGGTTCGCGGGGTCGATGACGGTCGCGCTGTAATCGCCCCAGCGGTTCCGTTCACGCGCGGGCGCGTTGGCAAAGTCGTTCCAGATGTGACCAGCCCCGGCCTGCAGGACGAGCGGCGGATCGAAGGTGGTCACTCCGGCGATCGTTTCCCCGACCGAGACGCAGGAGGCGGGAGACAGGTTCGGACCCGAGCAGGTGTAGCCTATGACCACATTGCTGCCGTTGGCGGCGATCGACGGCTCGTGGAAGTCCCGGTTCGGATCGTCGATGAGTCCGGTCTGAAGGATGGTGTTGGTCGTCTCGTCGATCTCGTACCAGCGCACGGCAGCGTTGGTGGTGGTGTTGCCTTGCACCGAGTGCACGGCCCAGAGGCTGTTGCCGAGCTCGAAGACGTTGGAAACGAGACGCGGGGCCACGTTCTCGAGTGTCCGTCCCGCGGGGTGCGGCTGGCGCGCGGGTGGCGGTGCGACATGCCCCGGATCGCCGGTGATGCCGACGACCGCGCCGAGCGTCGCTCCTGCGGCCCCGGCACCCAGAATGTCACTCCGCCGCAACAAGCCGCCCCCGGCGCCTAGGATGGCCGCCCGACCGTCCGAGGCTCCGAAGTCGAGCGCCGGTTGGATGGCGCCGTCGACGGCCGGCAGCCCGGCCGCGTTCGCTTCGAACCGGCTGAGGTTGGTGGCCGAGGGGGCGGCCTGCACGATGTCCGCTTTCGGAATCGAGTAGCACGACTCGGCGTTGTTGGTGCCGTTCAGGAAATCGTTCGTGCATATGTAGACGCCGTCGGCGTCGACCGAGAGCGTATCGTAGTCGTGGAACTCACCGGCGCCCACCGTGTCCGCGTCGAAGAGCAGACCGTCCCAGTCACCGGTCGGGTCGGACGTGTCGGAGCGAGCGATGTAGATGTTGTTGTCGCTTGTGGTCGGGTGGGTCCGATCAATCGAAGCCGCGAACCATCGATTCGTGGCCGGATCGTACACGATGCGCGGATCGAAGGTGGAGTTGAGCGCGCAGGCCGTGTTGTCCATGCACGCGGCTCCGGACACGCTGCACGTTCCCATCGTGCATACGTCGTTGAAGTTCGGGATCGCGACGCCGGCGATGTTCACCCAGAAGCTGTCGAGCGAGCGCGTGTCGACCGAGACGCCGTCGGACTTCCGCCAGATTTGGAAGTTGCCGTTGATCATTTCGACGATATGGTCCGGACCGACGGCGCCCATCGTGTCGGGAGGATTGAAGTTGGAGTCGGTGAAGAGCTGACTGGCTTGGAAGTTCCGGCCGATCACGAGGCTCGACGTCGGCGCGCGCATGAGGGGCGCCGGCGCGGTGGAGCGCTCAACGATTCGCCCTACGCCGGGGAGGGAGCCGGGGACGGACGAGAGGTCGCTCTGCGCGTGCGCCGGAGCGAGCGCGAGCGCCGTGAGGAGCAAGGCGGCGAAGGCGATCGGGGGTCGGAATCCTCGAGGGTCGAAGGATGACATGTCGGCTTCCTTTCACAGGCAGCGTTCGAGGTGTGGTGGACAGCCCGAGCAGAGCGAGAACGTACCGATTTCCCGCCCGGTTTCGGGAACGACGATGGTGAGGCGCATGTTCCGACCGGCGACGCGGCCCTTGTAGACGGCTGGTTGCTGCCCTCGCGCGGTCGAGGAAACGCCGAGATCGAGAGGACCGCCCGCTTCCGCGACGTACGTGCCGCGCGCTTCGAACGTGCCCCCGGTGCCGATGCGAACCGGCTCGTCGATCCGCCCGTGTCCGCAGTCGAGCTCGACGCGCCCCCCGCCGGCGGTGAGCGTGAGTCCGATGTGCTCGCCGCCCCACGGACCGGTGAGCGCCGCATCGGACCACGCGCAGGTGCACAGCACCACGAGCAGTGGGACGACAGGGGCCAGCGATCTGGTTCGCGAAGACACGCTCGGTCGGTGTGAACTTGTGGAACGCGAGCTACGTAGAATTGCCTACGACAGTCAACAGAAAAGACGATTCGCTTGAGCGCCTCGGAACGATTTCACTGCATCAGTTCGGATCAGTGCCGGAACTGTGCGCTCATGCGCACACCAAGAGCGACATCCGATGGGCAGGACTAGTGTGAGAACGCGCGACTTGGTGAGGGCACGGGCCGCGCCTCGGTAGCTGGCGCCAGTGGTGAGGAGCTGTCGGAGGCGCTCAGTATCGACTACGGCAGGAGGCGAAAGGGCCGAGCCGTTTTCCCTGCGCTCGGGATCGACGCAGTCCCGCATAGGTCCGCTCGACAATCCAAGCACGCTCGACCTCGGCGAGCACGCCGACGAGTGCGAACATAGCTCGGCCGATCGGGGACGTCAGATCGAGAGCTCTCGCAGGCGAGACGAGACCGATCCCGAGGTGCTGGAACTCGTCAAGCAGAGTGACCAGATGCCGCAGGTTCCGTCCGAGACGGTCGAGGGCCGCCACAGCCACGAGATCGAACTTCCGAGCACGGCCTGCCGCCGCAATGTCGCCGGCCGGAATGTCAGCAGCAACCCTCAGTGTCGGTGTTCCAACGATCCGGTCGTAGACGCAGAGCGCGTAGTTTGTGGTCGCCAATGGGTCACCGAAATCCGCTTTCAACGTCGCCTCACCTCTAGACCACTTCCAAGTCAGGAGGTGGCGTCTATCCGGAAGGCGATCCTTCAGGAGAATCATCGACCGGAGCGGGGCGGTGGGTACGCGGCACCCACTGTCTGGGGTCAGGCCGCAGATCGGTGTCGGACTCGCGGACGGCGTTGGCGCGTCCACCGTCGGGGACGGTTGTCACCGTACGAAGGCGGCGGGGCATGAGGTCTACTCATTCACGATCTTCGCCGTAGCGCCCTGCGCAACCTGATTCGCAGTGTCGTGCCCGAACCATCGCGATGGGCGTCACGGGCCATAAGACGCGCAACGTGTTCGACCGCTACAACATCGCGAGCGCGGCCGACCTCGATGCCGGACTACAGACGGTCGGCGCTTACCTCGCGAACGCTTCGAAAACGCGATCCGTGGAGGCGCTTTCTGAACGCGATTCGCACAAACTGTCCGAATCTGAGCGCGCTGCGGCGCTGAGTCGGTAGAGGAGCAGACTGTAAATGCGTGTCACTGCTGGAAACACAAGGTGGGCAGGGGCGGAATTGAACCGCCGACACGCAGATTTTCAGAGCCTCCAAACGACGAGGAGAGATAGCAGTCTGGCTCGGGATTCCAGAGCTGATGGTCACTTCGGACCGCAGACGGTTTCAGCCAGCTTCATTCCTTCGCCGTCTATTCAAGTGCTCAACTAGCACCAGAACTGCCACCACGATCTGCATTCATTTGCCAGACGTCGATGTTCTTGCTGCTTTCGTGATCTACTCCACGTCCAGAGCGATACGCAGCGCGGTCCGTAGCTGGCGCAGCTTCGCCGCCGATAGTGCTGCGACGAAGTCTGTCAGCGCGGATTTGTCGAGCGTGAAGAGCTGGTCACAGTTGATGCACGAGGGATGTTTCAAGCCTTCGTCGACTCCTACTGGGACTTGGGTGGTCAGCCCTACGTAGGTGGTGTTGATGGGAGCACAGACGACGCGCGCCGCTTTCGAGTCGATTAGGGCCTGGCGACTGACGACGACGAAACAGCGCGATCGCTTCGGGTCATTGCCGGGCGGGCGGCGAACCCGATAGATCTCACCGCGGTTCACTCAACGTCCCACGGGGTTTGGTAGGCGAGTGCTTCGGCGCTTTCACGGTTGAGACTATCGGCGTGCTCATTCAGAAGGCGCACGTCGTTCTCGTCTCGCTGCCGCCTGAGGGCCCGCTGCACGGATGCTCGCAACGACCGTTCGATCCACGCCGAGCGGCTGGCTTTGCCCGCGAGCGCATCGACGGCCTGCAGCAGGCCTTCCGAGAGCGACACTGACGTTTTCACCTTTCGGGCGCGCGTCGTGACCAAGGCGGCAGCGTTCGCGGGTGGCCGACGAGAGGTTCTTCGAGGGGACATACCGCACGTCTTACCACCTCTGGCGGTACACCACTAGATGGTTCATGCATCCGGAAGGACGCGCCGGCGCCGCTACGTCGCGACACCGTGGCCTGCGCCTGCAAACACGCCACTTCAGTCGCGCGAACGAACCGTCAGCCGGCGATGCACCGCGAGCGCTCCTTGCGGTCGCGACGCCCCTCGGCTTCACCGTGCGGGTCGTGCGGGGTTTCACGCGGTCTGGTCCTCATGTCGGTCGTGGCCGAGGCGCTGGTGCTGGCGCTCGCGGGAGGGCTCGCCGCCGGCGTACTCGCCTACCTCGTCGCCGACCGGTACCAGACCGCCGCCATGAACCTCCAGTCGTTCAGTCAGTGGCGTTTTTCCTGATCGTGAGCCCGAGCTTCCTCGTCGTCTGCATCGCCTATGCGCTCGCGATGGGCTTCTTCGGCAGCATCTTCCCCGCGATCAACGCCGTGCGGCTACCAATTGACCTTTGAATGGCGCTCCGCTCGTCATCGGTACTGGATTTCCAGCAGTTGGAGTTGCGGGACGCGGCAGAGCGCGGCACCAAACGCACCCTATGCGCACGCCCGGCGCCCCCTCACCCTTCTCGCGAAGTTGAGCGCGAATCACCGTCGGGGTTCTGACTCCAGGAGCCGCATGTGATCGTCGGTGAGTTCGTCGGCCGGCGTGCTCACTCTTGCGCCGATAGCTTGGGAACGGTCGCGGCGGTAGTCGACACTGAGTGAAGGGGCGTCGGGTGATCTTGAGACGGAGCAGCTCAGTCTCGAGGGGACCCATGGCAGCGGGCTGAGGTCCTCGGGAGGGGACGGACCTTCCCGTTTGAGGGGGCGAAGATTTAGTTCGCGGGTCGGGTCGAATAGCGTGAGGTGTCGCCGGGGTTGTCACGTCACGGCGTCGGACCTGCTACCTATGCGTTACCTTTGGCTTGGGATGAATGAGCTAAGTGCAGTGGGCAGGGGCGGAATTGAACCGCCGACACGCAGATTTTCAGTCTGCTGCTCTACCGACTGAGCTACCTGCCCGTGCTTCGGTGGGAACGCGAGAGCCGGTCGTCTCGCGGAACGGCGGACCGTAACAGAAGCCGAAATCCTTCTCAACTCGACCGGCGCGACTTGGCCTCGGCGGCTTTGCGCTCGACCATCTCGAGGACGTTCGTCTCGATGCAGATGCCGTCCAGGCGATCGATCTCCTGGATGCCGGTCGGGCTCGTGACGTTCACCTCCGTCAGATAGTCGCCGATGATGTCGAGGCCGACGAAGTAGAGGCCGGCGGCGCGGAGCGCGGGGCCGACGCGGTCGGTGATGCGGCGCTCGCGCGCGCCGAGCACGACCTTCTTCGCGGTGCCGCCGACGTGGAGGTTGCTCCGATGCTCGTCCTCACGCGGGATGCGGGCGATCGCGCCGAGCGGCTCGCCGTCGACCATGATGACGCGTTCGTCGCCGAGCTCGCGGACCTCCTTGACGTACTGCTGCGCCATCGTGAGCGTGCGGCCGTTCTCGGTGACGGTCTCGATGATCGCGTTCAGATTCCGATCGCCGGCGTGGACGTGGAAGATGCCGAGGCCGCCCCAGCCGTGCGGGGGCTTCAAGATCATCTCGCCGCCGACCTCGGCGAGGAACGCCTTCAGACGCGCGACGTCACGGGTGAGGAGCGTCCGCGGGATGCAGTCCGGAAAGTTGAGCGCGTAGAGCTTTTCGTTGGCGTCGCGGATCGCGGCGGGGCTGTTCATGACGAACACGCCGTGCGCTTCGACCAGCGACAAAAGATGCGTCGCATAGAGATAGTCGGCGTCGACGGGTGGGTCGGTGCGCATCCAGACGACGTCGAGGTCGGCGAGCGAGAGCGGAGCGGTCTCATGGAACCGATGATGCGGCTCGCCCGCGGCCTTCGGCCGGAACACCTCGGCGCGCCGGCCGATCGCGCGCACGTCGACGTCGGCGCACCAGAGCTCGCGGTGGTGCATCACCCAGAGCTCGTGGCCGCGCTTCTGGGCTTCCAGCATGAGCGCGTACGTCGTGTCCTTGTCGGGATTCACGTCCGCGAGCGGGTCCATGACCACGCCGATTCGGAGCTGCGTGCTCATGCCGCCTCCTCCGCCGCGAGCCGGACGACGCACGTGCCGGCGAGGAAATCGTGCCACGCCCGCCTCCGCGGCGTGATGGCAGCGAGGAAGAACCCGAACCCGAAGAAGCTCGACGAGACCGCGTAGCCGAGCGTTCGGAGGAGCGCGCGCACGAGGCCGATGTCGCGAAGCTCGATCGTTCGCACGGCGATTCCGAGAAGGGACTTGCCGATCGTTTGCCCGAACGTCCGGTGCAGCAGGGTGAAGTACACGATCGCCATGACGAACCAGGCGGCGATGAGGAGCGTGAGCAGGGCCTCGTCGACGTCGACCGGCGTCGGGCGGCCGAGGAAGAGCATGCCGGCGCGGATCCCGGAGTAGCCGGCGGCCGCGAGCGGGACGCCGAAGGCGGAGAGCACGACGCCGTCGACTACGAACGCGGTGACGCGGCGGACGAAGCCTGCGTAGCGCACGGCGGCCTCGCGTCGTTCGCCTTTCGGTCGCTCGGCGGCGTCGGCGGGTCGGGTGTGCAGGCGTTCGGCGAGGTCGCGGAGCAGGGCGGTCTGGTCGACCGACGGGCTCAGATGCTCGACGGTCGCACGCGTGAGCGGGGGCGACGGCGTTGGCGGCGGGGGCACGATGGCGGGGTCGGGTGCGACGACCGTCGCCGGCGCGGCGAGCGGCGATTCCGCCGGGTGCGAGGGCGCAGTGGCGGTGGCCGAAGCGGCGCCGGCCGAAGCGGCGCCGGGCCGCGGCTGACGCTCGCGCACGAACGCGTCGGGGTCGCCACGGAGCACCGCGCGTAGCAGCGGGGACGCCGGCAGCGTCAGATCATCGGGATCGCGGAGCGTTTCCCCGGGGTGCACGCGGTCGGGCGTCTCCGCGAGCGCCGCGCCGCACTTCGCGCAGAAGTCCGCGGCCGGAGCGTTCGCGAACGAGCACGAGGGACACGGCAGCGGATCGGTCATTGCGCGCGGATGCTACGTTGCGCACTCGAGGCAAACAAGGTGACGGGCGGCGTACGCGCTCGTTCAGCCGCCGAGGTCGCCGTAGCGCGCTTGCACGAGCGCGAGCGCGACGATCGCCGCGGTCTCGGTGCGGAGCACGCGCGGGCCGAGACCGCATACGACGAGGCCGGCGTTCAGCGCGCGCGACGCCTCTTCACTGCTGAAGCCCCCCTCGGGGCCGACGATCACCGCACCGGTCGCCGTCGCGCCGGGCGTGCCGGCTGGAAACGGAGCGGGTGCGGCCTGCTCGAAGAAGAGGAGGGCGTGATCCATGCCGGCCGCGGCCGTGACGACCTCGGGAAAGGTGAGCGCGTCGCCGATCGCGGGAATCGTCGTCCGACCGGATTGCTTGGCGGCGGCGAGCGCGATGCGCTCCCAGCGCTCGCGCTTCCCGTGCGTCGCGCCGACGCTTGCGGTTCCGAACGCGGAGACGAACGGGACGACCTTCGTCACGCCGAGCTCGGTCGCTTTCTCGACGATCAGATCCATCTTCCGGCCCTTGGGCACGCCCTGGAAGAGCGTCACGGACAGCGGCGACTCGCGCGCCGGCGCTGCCGATGCGGTGATGCGTACGGTCGCGACGCGCGGCGAGAGCGCCACGATCACGCCTTCGTGCTCGATGCCGGCGTCATCGAACAGCGTGACCGCGTCGCCTTCGCGAAGACGGAGCACGCGTTGCAAATGGCGGAACTCGCTCCCCTGGAGACGCGCCTTGCCGTCGACGACGTCGCGCTGCGGGACGAAGAAGCGCGGCACGTTCAGCGCTCGACCTTCCGCCGCTCGAAGACGCTCGTGACCCATGCGCCGCGCCGCTTGGCGGAGCGCAGCCGCCACGCGGGCGCGGCATACGCCGCCCGCACGCGTGCCTGTTGGCTCCGGAGCACGCCTGACGTGACGAGATGCCCGCCGGCGCCGACGCGCGCCGCGATCGCCGGTGCGAGCTCGACGAGCGCGTCGACGTAGAGGTTCGCGACTACGAGCGGGTATGTCCGTCCGCGCGGCGGAGCCGGCACCGCCTGCTCCAGCGATCGGCAGAGCAGGCGGACGCGGCTGCCCATCGCGTTTCGTCGCACGTTGCCGCGCGCGGCCGTGATCGCTTGCGGATCGAGGTCGAGGCCGACGACCTCCTTCGCGCCGAGCTTCGCGATCGCGATCGCGAGCACGCCGGTGCCGGTACCGACGTCGAGCGCGCGCGCCGGCGGCGAGGAGGCGAGACCCTCGAGCGCTTCCAGGCAGCCGAGCGTCGTCGCGTGCTGGCCCGTCCCGAAGGCCATGCCGGGGTGGATCACGACCCGCATCCGACCGTCGTGGTCGTCGCGGTCCCACGGCGGCACGACGACGAGCGACGTCCCGGCGCGGACCGGCTGGAAGTGCTGCCGCCAGTCCATCTCCCAGAGGCTGGCGTCGAGCTCGCGCCAGCTGACCGACGCGCGCCGGACGCCGGCGTCGCGTGCCCGCGTCAGCGCCGCGCGGACGGCGAGGCGGGCGCGCACGGGCTCGCGGCTCGGAAAGAAGCCCCGCACGGTCTCGTGCGTTCGCCGGCGCGCACCGCGGGCGAGCTCGCGGACGCCGGTGATGACGCCCTGCGAGCCCGCTTCGATGAGCAGCGCGCCGACCTTGTCGGCAGACGCGAGCGGGACGCGGATCGCGGCCTCGAGCCAACGCGCGCGGCTCGCCGGCGGACGCGTCGTCACCCGTGGCTTCGCGGCGCGGGCCTTCGCGGCGCGCCCTGTCGCAGTGCGCCCCCGCGACACGGCGACCCGTGCGCTCGCCGTCCTCTTCCTCCGCGTCGCCATCGTGTCGCGCGGTCTATGCCACGCGCTCGCGCGCACCGGCAAATCGCGCTAGTCGGTGGCGCGACATGAGCTTCCTCGGCATCGCCCATCGCGGCGCGTCGGGACGCGCTCCGGAGAACACGCACGCCGCGTTCGCCGCGGCGCTGGCACTCGGCGCCGAGGCGATCGAGCTCGATTGCCAGCTCTCGTCGGACGGCGAGCTCGTCGTGATTCACGACGAGACCCTCGACCGCACGACCGACGGCGGGGGGCCCGTCGGCGACCGCACCGCCGCCGAGCTCGCCACGCTCGACGCGGGGGCGTGGTTCGACCCGTCGTACCGCGGCGAGCGTATCCCGCGCCTCGCCGACGTGCTGATGCAGCTCGACGGAAAACGGGTGACCTTGAACGTCGAGATCAAGAGCGCTCGCGACGTCGGCCGGATCGAGCCCAAGCTCGCGGCGCTCGTGAGCGATGCGCGCGCGGCGGAATGGGTCGTGTTCTCGTCGTTCCACACCGAGGCGGTGCGCGCCATGCGGGCGGCAGCGCCGTGGGCGCGGCTCGGCGTTCTCTGCGACGAGGACCCGCGCGATCGTGGGCTGGCGCTCGCGCTCGAGGTCGGGGCGGAAATGCTGATCCCCGGGCGGCGCTGGATCGACCCGCGCATCGTCGAGGAAACGCACGTCCGCGGGCTCGACGTGTGGGTCTGGACCGTGAACGAGCCGGGCGAGATGCGACGACTGATCGCGCTCGGCGTCGATGCGATCTTCAGCGACTGGCCCGAGCGTTTCGGCGGCCTGGCGCGGCTTTCGGAGACGTGACCTTCGTCGACGGCGTCTTCCGAGCCGCCGATGGCGACCGCGGCTTCGGGCCGACGATCGCGAGCGTGTACGCGTCGAGGGTGAAGTAGCCGCGCGCCGCGGCTTGCACCGCCGCGGGCGTCACGTGGGTGAGCGCCTCGCGGTAGCGCTCGCCGCCGTCGATGCCGAGGCCGTAGGCCTCGTTGAACGCGAGCTCGTCGGCTTGCGAGGCGTTCGTCTGGAGCGAGATCTCGTAGCTCCCGAGCAGGTACTTGCGAGCTTCGGCGAGCTCGTCCGCCGACACGGGTACGTCGCGGAGGCGCGCGAGCTCGGCGAGGACGCCCGCGACCGCGCGCTCGACGACGTTCGGAGCGCACGCGAAGTAGATGCCGAAGACGCCCGGATCGACGCCTTCGGAGGCAAAGGCCGAGACGCTGTACGCGAGGCCCTGCCGGTCGCGGAGCTCGAGGAAGAGCCGCCCGCCCTGCCGCGACAGGATCGCCTCGATGGTCTTCAGGACCGCGCGGTCCGAGTCGGTGATGCGCCCCCCGCGCATGCCGAGCACGAAGTGCGCCTGCTGGCGGTCGAGATGACGGGTAACGCGCTGGACGCTGGTGGCGGCCGGCGTCGGCAACGGGCGCGGCAGCGGTCGCACCGCCGGCAGGTCGCCGAGCGCGGCTTCGAGCCGGTCGAGCAGCCAGTGCGCGTCGAGGTCGCCGACCGCCGACACGACGAGCCGATCCGGGGCGAACAGGCGCTTGTAGTAGGTCGCGAGCTGGCTCCGCGTGAGCGACGTGAGCGACGCGCGCTCGCCGAGCCCGGTCATGCCGTACGGGTGGTGCGGAAAATGCGTTTCGTAGAAGAGCTCGACCGCGCGCGACGCCGAATCGTCGTCGCGGTGGGAGAGTGCGATCAGCAGCTCGCGGCGCCGCTTTTCGACCTCGTCGGGCGGGAACGTCGGATGGCGCAGCACCTCGAGGAAGAGCTCGGTGCCTTCCTCTACGGTGCGGGCCATGAACTGGCCGCGGAGGCCGAACGAGTTCCGGCCGGAGAAGCCGTCGATGTTCGCCGCGAGCGACTCGATCGCGCGCCCGAGGCTCTCGCGCGAATGGTGGCGGCTGCCGCGCGTCAAGAGGCCCGCGAGAAAGTTGTTGATGCCGTTGTTCTCGGGGCGCTCGAGGAGGAGGCCGCCAAGCGTCACCGCGCGGAACGCCACCAGCGGGGTTGCGTGGTGCTCCTTCACGACGAGCCGGACGCCGTTACCGAGCGTGCGGGTGTGGACCGAGGGCCGGCGCGCGGCGCGGGCGCGGCCGGCGGGGCGGATGACCGGCGGGATCGCGGCGAGCGGCGCGGCCAGTTGCTCGGCCTTCGGCAGGAGCTTCGCGGCGTCGGGGCCGACCAATACCGCGGTCATGTTCTCCGGACGGAGATATGTTGCGGCGACTCGCTGCACGTCCTCGCGGGTCGCGGCCGCGAGCGCGCTCAGGTACCGCGTCTCATAGCTCGGGTCCGCGAAGACGCATTGCGAGTAGCCGAGGAGGCGAGCCTGGCCCTGCATGGTCTCTTTCCGATAGACGAACTCGCTCTCGAGGTTGCCGCGGGCGCGCGCGAGCTCGGCGCGGGTCACGAGGTCCGTGCGCGTGCGGGCGAGCGCGGTCAGCAGCTCCGACGTGGCGGCGCCGATCTTCGCGCGCTCGAGCGACGCGAGCAGGACGAACACGCCCGGGTCCTGCGGCGTGTACGCGAACGCGGAGATCGAGTTCACGAGCTCCTTCTGCGCCTCCAGCAACGTGACGAGACGCGTGCTCTCGCCGCCCGCGAGGATGTACGAGAGCAGGTCCAGCGGCACCGCGTCGGGGTCGTGCCCCGAGGGGACCCGGAACCCGAGCATCAAGTGGTGCTCCTGCACCGGCATCGCGATCGCGGTGCGGACGAGCGCGCGCTGCGGCGGCTCGGTCGGACGCTGGCGGACGGGAAGCGCCGCGCCTTCCCAATCGCCGAACGCGTTCGTCACCTGCTCGCGGACGAGCGCCGGGCTCACGTCGCCGACGACCACCAGCACGATGTTGTTCGGCACGTACCAGCGGTGGAAGAACGAGAGCACCTTCTTCCGGTCGAGGGCCTCGATGGTCTTCTTCCAACCGATGACCGGCCGGCCGTAGGGGTGGATCGTGAACGAGCGCCGGAAGAGCTCGGTGTAACCGCGCGACACCGGCATGTCCTCCGACCGCTTCCACTCCTCCATTACGACCTTGAGCTCGCGCGCGAGCTCGGTCGGGTCGAAGGTCGAGTGGCGGAGCGCGTCGGCGAGGATGTCGAGGCCGGTTGCGAAATGGCGTCCGGCGAGCACGAGATGGTAGACCGTGTGGTCGGCGGTGGTGAACGCGTTGATGTTGCCGCCCGACGACTCGACCTCGGCAGCGATCTGCCCGACACCGCGCTTGGCCGTGCCCTTGAAGAGCATGTGCTCGTGCACGTGCGCGACGCCGGCTTCGGGATCCTCCTCATCGGCGGCGCCGACCTTCACCCAGGCCTGGAGAGACACGACGGAGGCGAAATGGTCTTCGCGAACGATGACATGGAGACCGTTCGGGAGCGTGAACGTTTCGACGCCGCCGTCGGCAGAGACGATGCGTGGCGAGGAGGCAGTGACATCAGCACGTGTGCGCACGGATTTTCTTGACTCCCCGTCGAATTCGTCTAAGGTCTCCGGCTCCCTGCAGCAGGACGAGCCGGGGATCATCGTTCCACCCACAATTTCTGAACGGAACCACTCCACGTTTTACCGGAGGGGGGTGAAATATTGCATGCCCGGAGTAAGGGTCAAGGATAACGAGCCGATCGAGAGCGCCATTCGGCGCTTCAAGAAGCAATGTGAGAAGGCCGGAATCCTCGCCGAGCTGCGGAAGCGTGAGCACTACGAGAAGCCGAGCGTGAAGAAAAAGAAGAAGGCGCTGGCGGCGAAGAAGCGCGCGCTTCGAAGGGCGAGCCGCACCAAGCACGACAGCGCGCAGTGACGCGCGACGACGGCGGGAGGGACGCGGACGAGCCGCGGCTCCCGCCGTCGCGTTTTTGTCGGAGGGGTAGTAGTCGGCTGAGAACGGGGGTTGCGGGGAGGGGAGGCGAAGGAGGCGGTGACGGACTAGAGCGAGGGTTCCGGTGGATCGGATCGACGTCGTCCTCGCAGTCGTGCTGGCGTTCTTTGCGCTGCGCGGCTTTCAGCGCGGGTTTTCGCGCGAGATCTTCGCGCTGATCGGTCTCGTCGGCGGCGTTGCTGCGGCTGGCACCATGTATGCCGACGCGGCGATGGCGCTTCCGCCCGAGGTGCCCGACTTCGTGCGCCCGGCGGCCGCGTTTCTCGCGATCTTCCTCGGGGTCGCGCTCGGCGCGAAGCTTGCGGGCCTCTTGGTGCATCACGTGTTCGGGCTCACGCTGCTCTCGCCACTGGACCGCGCCGCCGGCATTCTCTTCGGCGTCGCCAAGGGGCTTGCGGTGATCACGCTCGGTGTCATCGTGGTGCGCGCGCTCACGCCCCCGAACGCACTCGAGAAGCTCTGCGCCGAGTCGGTCGTGATGCGGCCGATCCTCGCGTTTACCGACGACGGACGCGCGGCGGCCTCAGCCCGCTCGCTGCCCGATCCCGTCCCGCTGCCGTCGTCGGCGGCGTCGGGAGGCTGAGCGTGCGCGGCCGCATTCCCGAGTCGACGCTCACCGAGATCCGCGATCGCGCCAACATCGTGGAGGTGGTCGGCGCGCACGTCGGCCTGAAGCGCGTCGGACGGAATCAGGTCGGGCTCTGTCCCTTCCACGCCGAGAAGTCGCCATCGTTTACGGTCAACGACGAGCGCGGGATCTTCCACTGCTTCGGCTGCGGCGCCGGCGGCAACGTCTTCACCTTCCTGATGAAGATGGAGAATGCGACGTTCCCCGAGGTCGTCGAGCGGCTCGCCCGGCGCTATGGCATCGAGCTCCCGGACCGCGGCCAGGACGACCCCGCGATCCGGCATCGCGAGGCGCTCTTCCGCCTGAACGACAAGGCCGCGAAATTCTTCCAGCGCTACCTCTGGGACGCCGGCGAGGCCGAGGCGGCACGCGCGTATCTCGACACGCGCGGGATCGGACGCGCGACCGCCGACCACTTCGAGCTCGGCTACGCGCCAGCGGGCGGCGACGTGCTGGCGCGCCGGCTCCGCGACGCCGCCGGCAGCGATCCCGAGCTCGGCAGAGAGGGCCGGCCGCTCGTGCTCGCGGAGCAGCTCGGCCTCGTCGGCGAGCGGCGGGGCGGCGGACACTACGACCGCTTCCGCGCCCGCCTGATGTTCCCGATCACCGACTCGGCGGGTCGGGTGGTCGGCTTCGGGAGCCGGAGCGTTCCCGGCACGTCCAGCGACGACGGCAAGCTCCCGAAATACCTGAATTCGCCGGAAACCCCTCTCTATAAGAAGGGGTCCCATCTGTACGGGCTCTCCGGTGCCCGCGACGCGATCCGCAAAAGCGGGCGCGCCGTCGTCGTCGAGGGCTACTTCGACGTGCTGGCGCTCGCGGAAGCTGGCATCCGCCACGTGGTTGCATCGCTCGGGACCGCCCTCACCGTCGACCAGCTGCATCTGCTCCGCCGGTTCACCCGCGACATCGTCGTTTGCTTCGACGGCGATGCCGCCGGCGCGCGCGCCGCCGAGAAGAGCCTGGCGACGTTCCTCGAAGCCGGGCTCTGGGGCCACGGCGCGTTCCTCCCGCCGAACGACGACCCGGATACGTTCGTGCAACGCGAAGGCCAGGACGCGGCGCTGGCGCTCCTCACCGCCGCGACGCCGCTCCTCGATTTCTACCTCGACCGCGCCGTGCGCCCGGAGAGCACCGTCGCCGAGCGCGGCGTCGTCGCCCAGCAGGTCGCGACGTGGCTCCGGAAGATTGCGGATCCCTTCGAGTACGACATGACGGTTCGTCACGCCGCGGAACGACTGCGCGTCCCCGAGGAGTCGCTGCGTCGCCACGCCGGCGCGGCGACGGCGACGCCGCCGGGCACTCCGAGCGGCACGCCGACCGCGACGCGGTCTCCGGAGACACGTGATCCGTCTCGAAGCGCACCACGCGGTCACGTCCGACCGTCGACGCAAGCTGCGAGCGCGGAAGAGTTGCTGCTCGCTGCGATGTTGCACGATCCGGAGATCGTGGCGGCCGTCGATCGTGAAGGCGCGCTCGACGATTTCGAGGACGGACCGTGGCGCGAGCTCGCGGTCGACCTCGTTGCGGCGGCGCGTGAAGGCGCGCCGCTCGACTCCGCGACCCTCCTCGGACGTCTCGACGACGCGAGCGCGGCGCGCATCACCGGACGATTGCTCGCGCACGACGACGACGAAGCGAAGCGTCGACAAATTGTCGTTGACTGCTTCGCCAAGCTTCGTCATCGTGCGCGCGAGCGGGAACGATTGCGCGTGCTGCGTCGAATTCGCGAAGCCGAAGCACTCGGCAACCTCGAGGCAGTCGCGGAAGGACAACGTCAGCTGCAAGCACTGCGACAAGACGAAGCCAACGAGCGAACCGAGTGACCGCGGTGGAGATTCGAGCGCTCAAGGAAGTTCAGCAGATCGTCGAGCTCGGCAAGACCAAAGGCTTCCTCACGCTCGACGACGTCACGCGATTGCTGCCGACCGAGACCATCAGCGCCGAGGATGTCGACGACGTGATGGCATTGCTCGGCGCGCTCGAGATCGAGTTCGTCGAGGATCCCGCAGACGCGGACGACGCGGACGAGAGCCTCGACGAGGAGCCGCTCGCGATCGAGGACGACGGCGGCGAGCGCGAGGCGTCCGAGGCGGCGGCGTCGCTGCGGTCGGCGCGGGCGGCGACGGGATCGGCAGACCCGGTGCGCTGCTACTTCGACGAGATGGGGCGCATCCCGCTCCTCGGTCGGGAGGGCGAGGTCGAGATCGCCCGCCGCATCGAGGAGGCGAGCGAGCGGGTCCGGAACGAGGCCTTCGCGTCGCCGCTCGCGTTCGCCTATGTCCTGGATTTAGCAGGGCGTCTCGAGGCGGGCGAGGTCGACATCACGGCGATCGTCGGCGACGGCGACGACGAGCCGCCGAGCGAGGACCTCCTCCGCGAGCGCGCAGCGCGCTTTGCGAAGGGCGTGGAGCGTATCCGGCGACTCGCGACCGGGCCGTCGCGGATGCGGAGCGCCCGTGGAGACGGCGAGCGGGTCACGGCGATGACCGCGCTCGGGCTCGGCCGCCGGCACTTCGCCGCAATCGTCGGGTCCATCCGCTCGGCGGCCGCAGCGGCGACGCGCTGTCAGGCGACGCTCCGACGCTGCGAGGAAAAGTTCGGCGTCACCGCGCGCGAGCTCGTACGATTCGCGGAGGCTTGCGATCCCGCCCGGCCGGCGCGGAAGCGCGCGCCGACCGCGCGCGACGGCGAACGCTTCTTCGCGAAGCATCACGTGTCGGCCGCCGATGTGTTGGCGCTCGGTGCCGACGTGCGGTCGACGCTGCACGAGCTCCGCACGATCGAGCGCGGGGCGCAGGTCAACGTGGCCGATCTCGCGCACGCGGTCGCGGTGATCCGCGACGGCGAGCAGCGCGCCGAGCACGGCAAGACGCAGCTCATCGAAGCCAACCTGCGGCTCGTCGTGAGCCTCGCCAAGCGCTATCTGCATCGCGGACTTCCGTTCCTGGACCTGATCCAGGAAGGCAACATCGGTCTCATGCGCGCGGTCGAGAAGTTCGACTACCGTCGCGGCTACCGATTCTCGACGTACGCGACCTGGTGGATCCGTCAGGCAATCAACCGCGCGATCGCCGACCAGGCGCGCACGATTCGCGTGCCGGTCCACATGGTCGAAGCGATGAACCGGGTCATGCGGACGCGTCGCCAACTCGTGCAGGAGACCGGCCGCGAGCCGAGTGAGGCCGATCTCGCCGCGCGTCTGTCGCTGCCGCTCGACCGGGTGCAGCGCGTCGTCCGCATCGTGCAGGAGCCGCTCTCGCTCGAGACGCCGATCGGCGAGGACGGCGACGGGCTCCTCGGCGACCTCGTGGCCGATCAGCGCGCGATCGCGCCGAGCGAAGCGGTCGCGTCGCTGCACCTCCGGTCCGCGACCGAGCGCATGCTCGCCACCCTCAGCCCGCGCGAGGAACGGGTGCTCCGCATGCGGTTCGGGATCGGCGTGCCGGTCGACCATACCCTCGAGGAGGTGGGCCAGGTCATGGCGGTCACCCGCGAGCGGATCCGCCAGATCGAAGCCAAGGCGATCCGCAAGCTCCGGCACCCGGCCCGCCGCAAGCATCTCCGGGATTTTTCAGATGAGTGACTCGATTCGGCGCAGGCGCGGGCGTACGTTTTGACGACCTCGCCGAGCTGCGCTATGCGGGGACGGTTTCGTGCAGAGGGATTCGAAGTGCCGGGCACCGTCGGCGGGCCTATAGCTCAGCTGGTTAGAGCGACCGGCTCATAACCGGTTGGTCCCAGGTTCGAGTCCTGGTGGGCCCATTCCTTCACGGTGCGCGAGGAGAACGTTTGGGAAATCAGATCGAGTTACTGGTAAGCCTCCAAACCATCGATCTGCAGCTGCGCGAGCGGACCGATGCCATCGAAACCCTTCGCCGCGAGATTGCCGAGCTCGACGCCGAGCTCACCGCTCAACGCCAGGTCCTCGAGGCCGTCCGCGCCGAGCGCGCGGAGTTCGAAGCCGCGCGCCGCGACATCGAAGGCACGCTCACCGACGAAGAGGCCAAGATGAAGGACCGCCGGATGCGCTTGAACCGCATCCGCAACGAGAAGGAAGCCTCGGCGGTCCGGCGCGAGATCGAGGTCGCAAAAGAGGGGACCGGGGTTCTCGAGGAGCAGCTGATGGGCATCTTCGACCAGCTCGACCTCGTGAAAGCCCGCGAAACCGAGCTCGCAGCCGCCGTCGAGAAGCTCGACGCCAAGCACGCGAGCGAGAAGGAGCGCGTCGACCTCGAGATCGACGACCTCTCGACGGGGCTCGACGAGTCGCGGAGCCGGCGCGAGACGCTCGCCGCCGGGCTGGAAGCGCCCCTTCGACGCCAGTACGAGTCGATCCTCTCGCGCAAGAAGGGGCAGGCCGTCGTCGAGATCCGCGGCGGCACCTGCGAGGGCTGCCATATGCGCGTCGCCCCCCAGCTCGCGAACGAGATCTACCGCAACACGCGGGTGATCCAGTGCCCGAGCTGTCATCGCATCCTCTACGTGCGTCCGCCCGAGGCGGCGCCGGCACCGGACCAGTAGGCTCGATCTTCGCGCGCCTTGCGGTTCGGGCGTCCGCGGGGCACTCTCCGTCCTTCGAGAACGTCGGACCGGACCGGACGGTCGCCGGGCGGGATGCCCGCCGGGAGGAAAGTCCGGACTCCGTAGGGCAGGGTGGCCGTTAATGGCGGCGCGTCGCGAGACGGGGAAAGTGCCACAGAAATGAGACCGCCGGCGGAGCGATCCGCCGGTAAGGGCGAACCGGTGAGGTAAGAGCTCACCAGACCCCGGGGTGACCCGGGGTGCTCGGCAAACCCCACCCGGAGCAAGATCAAATAAGAGGGTTCGGCTGCCCGCCGTATGCCCTCGGGTATGGTCGCTTGAGCCGTCCAGCAATGGCCGGCCTAGAGGAATGATCGTCGGCTTTCCTTCGGGAAAGCGCACAGGATCCGGCTTACAGGTCCGATCCGACGGCTCTCGAGACTCCTCCGCAAGAATTTTTCAAGCCCCCCACATTTTTCTTGACAGCGGCTGACCACTTCGCCTAAAGACGTCCCCCGGGTGGGATGAAGTGGTGGTTGAGTGGGATCGAGTGGCAGACGGTGATTTGAGGTTGGCGGAGCCGGTGTGGATCTTTGCGGAAACTTCAATCACACGGTCGACGGCAAGGGGCGCGTCAGCGTCCCGGCCAGCTTCCGCGACCAGCTCATCGACGATCATCGTCTGGTGCTCACGCCTTTCACGGTCATGGGGCAGCGCTGTGTGGACGTCTATCCATACAGCGAATGGCAGAAGCTGCTCACGAAATTCGAAGCGCTTCCCAAGTTCGGCGCCAAGTCCATCCGATTCCAGATGGGCTACATCGGGCGCTCGCATCGCTCCGAAGTCGACACGGCTGGGCGCATCTTGCTGCCGCCGACCTTGCGGCAGCACGCCGATCTCAAGCGGGACGTGGTGGTGATGGGGCAGTCGCACATGTTTCGGCTGATGGATGAGCAGAACTACCGGAAGGTGATGGGCGAGCTGGATGCCGAAGCGGCAGAAGACGACGGCATCTACGAGGAACTTAACCTCTGAGCTCGCTGGGACGACGTGGTGGTGTGGTGGGGTGGTGTTGGAGAACGGGCGCGCCCGGAGTAGCGGACCGGGGGGTCGCCGGGCGCGCCCGATCTATCGTCGAGAATTGCAAGGTGAACGTTCATGTCGGAGGACCAACTTCGGCCTTCTCCGGGTGGTTGTGGGGTGGATGCGGAGGCGGAGAACGGGCGACGACATGCACCGGTGATGGTGGAGGAAGCGACGCGCTTCCTCCACCTGAAACCGGGGGGTTTCTACATTGACGGAACACTCGGCGACGGTGGTCACGCGGAGCGCATCCTCGAGGCCGACGCGACAGTTGCCGTGCTCGGCATCGATCGCGACCAGCTGACGCTGGAGCTGACGGCACGTCGGCTCGCGCGGTTCGGGTCCCGGTTCTCGACCCACCACGGCAACTTCAGCGAGATCGACGCGGCGCTCGCGAAGCTTGCGCGGACGGGCGCCGACGGCATCCTCCTCGACCTCGGGTTCTCATCGCGTCAGATGGACGACCCCGAGCGCGGCTTCGGCTTCCGCTTGGGCGGGCCGCTCGACATGCGGATGGAGCCGGGGATCGGGCCGTCGGCCGCGGACCTGATCGCGACCCTGGATGAGCGTGAGCTCGCCGACGTGTTCTGGCGCTACGGGGAGGAGCAGGCGTCGCGCCGCATTGCGCGCGCGATCGTCACCGACCGCGCGACCAAGCCCTTCACGACGACCGGCGCGCTCGCGGACCTCGTCGAGCGCATCGTCAAGCGACGCGGCGGTACGCACCCGGCGACGCGCGTCTTCCAGGCCCTGCGCATCGCGGTGAACCGCGAGCTCGAGCACCTCGGGATGTTCCTCTCGCACGTCCTCGACTGGCTCCTCCCGGCCGGGCGGCTCGTGGTGATCGCCTACCACTCGCTCGAGGACCGCATGGTGAAGCAGGCCATGCGCGCGTGGGGAGCGCCGCGCTGCACGTGTCCGCCCGAGCTGCCGCGCTGCGTCTGCGGCGCTCGGGCGCGCGTGACGATGCTCACCAAGAAGGCCGTGCCGCCGACCCAAGAAGAAATCGCCGCCAACCGCCGCGCGCGCTCGGCGCATCTCCGCGCCATCGAGATGCTGGCATGAGCGGAGCGAAAGGAAGCCGATGACGAGCATTGCGGCGGTCTGGGGTCGATCCATCCAGCAGAGCAGCCGGAAGGCGTCCGCGAACCTCGCCGCCGTGCGCGCACGACCGCGCGCCGGCGACCGACGGCTCACGGTCGCGGTGGCCGCCGGCATGCTCATGATGGTCGGCGTGTCGCTCCTTCTCGTGCGGGTGCGGCTCCAGACGGTGAACGTCGGCTATCAGCTCTCGACCGGCCGCCATCTGGCGCATCGGCTCGAGCAGGAGCAGCGCGAGCTCGAGCTCGAGATCGCGACCCTCACGTCGCCCCGCCGGCTCGAGCAGCTCGCCCGCGCGCGTCTCGGCATGGGCCCGCCGACGCCCGGCCAGATCGTGACCGTCCCGTGAAAGCCCGCATCCTCGCCGTCGGCGGCGGCATCGCGGTGTTGCTCGCGATGGTCGCGATGCGGATCGTGCAGTTCACGCTGACCGACAGCCCCGACCTGGCGCGGCTCGCGCGCCGCCAGCACCACGAGCAGATCCATATCGCCGCGCACCGGGGCGCGATCCTCGACCGCCACGGCGAGACGCTCGCGTCGAGCGTCGAGCGGCCGTCGCTTTTCGTCCGTCCGCGGAAGGTCGCCGCCGCCGACCGCGGCCGCGCGCAAACCGAGTTGAGCGCCGCGCTCGGACTCGCGCCCCGCGCCATTGCCGCGAAGCTCACGAGCACCGCGAGCTTCGTGTGGCTGAAGCGCGCCGTATCGCCGCGCGAGCAAGCGACGGTGCACGGCCTCGGGATCGGCGGCCTCGGCGAGGTCATCGAGGCCCGCCGCTTC
Organism: Polyangiaceae bacterium; assembly: GCA_031400185.1. GTDB lineage: Bacteria > Desulfobacterota > Binatia > UTPRO1 > UTPRO1 > UTPRO1. The sequence continues at coordinate 27,509 of JANNPN010000006.1, read as the reverse complement.
TATCCGCACGGAACCGCCGCGGCGCAGGTGCTCGGCGTCGCCGGCGTCGACCTCCGCGGCATCGAGGGCATCGAGCGCGTGTACGAGCAGGACCTCCGCGCGCTCACCCGGACGCTCGAGATCGAGCGGGACGCGCTCGGGCGCGAGATCCTGACCGACGGCATGGACGACCCGCGCGTCCTCGACGGTGCGACCGTGCAGCTGACGCTCGACGTCGGTCTGCAGACGATCGTCGAGGCCGCGTTGGAGCAGGGCGTGCGCGACGCCCAGGCCGCGGCCGGGACCGTGATCGTGCTCGACCCGTGGACCGGCGAGATCGTGGCGCTCGCGAACGCGCCGACCTTCGACCCGAACGATCGCGCGACGATCCCACCCGCGCACCGTCGGAACCGCGCCATCAACGATTTCTACGAGCCGGGATCGACGTTCAAAGCGATCCTCGCCGCGGCTGCGCTCGAGCACGGCGTGGTGCGTCCCGACGAGATGCTCTTTTGCGAGAACGGCGCCATGCCGGTCGGAAAATGGGTGATTCACGACCACCACCGGCATGGCTGGCTCTCGATGAGCGAGGCGATCGCGGTCTCGAGCAACATCGCGGCCGCGAAGATGGGCGAGCGGCTCGGCCGCGACCGGTTCCATGCGTTCTTGACCGACCTCGGCTTCGGGAAGCCGACCGGCGTCGACCTGCCCGCCGAGGTCGGCGGCATGCTGCGTCCGCTCGCCAACTGGTCGCGCATCAACCTCATGACGACGAGCTTCGGGCAGGGCGTCGCGGTGACGCCGCTCCAGATGGCGCGTGCGTTCGCAGCGATCGCGAACGGCGGCCAGCTCGTGAAGCCGTACGTCGGGCTCCGCGCGACGAGTCCCGGCGGCGAGCAGCTCTGGGAGCACCAGCCGAACGTCATCCGCCGGGTCATGAAGCCCGAGACCGCGAAGATGGTGACCGCAATGCTCGAACAGGTCGTGGAAGATGGCGGCACCGGCACCAAGGCGCAGATCGCGGGTGTCCGGGTCGCGGGCAAGACCGGCACCTCGCAGAAGGTCGAGCCTGGGACCGGCCGCTACTCGCCCGATGCGCGGGTGGCGTCGTTCGTCGGCTTCCTCCCCGCGGATGCGCCGCGGCTCGTGATCCTCGTGATGGTCGACGAGCCGCAGACGTCGAAGTACGGCGGCATGGTCGCCGCGCCCATCTTCCGGGCGATCGGGGCCGCCGCGTTGGAACGCCTGGGGTTGATCCCGGCGGAACCGACCACGCTGCTTCAGGAGGCCGCAGCCGTCACGGATGAGCCCGCGGCGCCCGTCGTGCGACTCGGGGTGCCGTCGTTCCTCGGCCTCAGCAAGCGCAAAGCGGTCGAGCGCGCCCGCGACCTCGGCTGGATGGTCCAGGTCACCGGCGAGGGCTACGTCCAGAGCCAGACCCCCGCCCCTGGCGCAGAAGCCGCTCCCGGGAAAGAATTGGTGCTCAGCCTGGCCCCGACGAGCGACCTGTTGTGATTGATCCCTTCGTGCGCATCTTTGCGGCCCTCGCGGTCGTGTCGGCGGCCCGCGCGGTCGCGCGATGGTGACACTCGGTGAGCTGCTCGCGGGAGTCGCCGGCGTCGCGTTCGAGCTTCGGGGCGACGGGAACGTCCCGATCGAGCGCCTGAGCGTCGACTCGCGGACCGTTGCCGCAGGCGACTTCTTCGTGGCGCTGCCCGGGACCCGCGTCGATGGCGGCCGGTACATGCTCGAGGCGGAACGCCGCGGCGCCGTGGCCATCGCCGGCGTCAAGCCGGCGCCGAAGCTCCCGCAGAGCCTCCCGTTCGTCACCACGAAGGAGCCGGCGCGCTTCCTTGCGCGCCTCGCCGCGCGGTTCTACGGCGATCCGGCCGGCGCGCTCACCATGGTCGGCGTCACCGGGACCAACGGGAAAACGACCGTCACGTATCTGCTCGAGGCGATCTGGCACGCCGCTGGGCATGGTCCCGGCGTGCTCGGCACGATCAACTACCGCTTCGGTGGCGTCGAGGAGCCGGCGCCGCTCACGACGCCGCCCGCGCTCGAGGTCGTAGCGCACCTCGCGTCGATGCGGGACCGCGGTGCCACCCACGTCGCGATGGAGGTCTCCTCGCACGCGCTCGTGCAGGACCGAACCCATGGCATGGCGTGGGACGCCGCGATCTTCACGAACCTCGGCCGCGACCACATGGACTTCCACCGCGACCAGGCGGACTACTTGCGTGCCAAGGCGCGGCTCTTCACTGCGCTCGACGCGAGCCCGAAGCCTTGGCGGGTCGCCGTGCTGAACGCGGGGCGACGCGAACGTCGCGGGGCTCCGCGGACAGATCGCGAGCCCGGTCGTGACGTTCGGCACGGGCGGCGACGTCCGCGCCGAGAACGTCGACATGACGCTCGGCGGGACGCGCGCGACCCTCGTGGTCGGCGCCGAGCGCGCCGACGTCACGACTCGCCTCGTCGGCGCCGGACACCTCGAGAACGTGCTCGCCGCGACCGCCGCGGCGCACGCGCTTGGGACGCCGCTCGCGACGATCGCGCGGGGGCTCGCGGACTTCGCCGGCGTGCCGGGGCGGCTCGAGCCCGTCGACGCCGGGCAGGACTTCACCGTACTGGTCGACTACGCGCACACGCCCGACGCCCTCGCCGGCGTTCTCGCCACGCTCCGCGCACTCGTTCCGGGGCGGCTCATCTGCGTGTTCGGGTGCGGCGGCGACCGCGACCGCGGCAAGCGGCCGCTCATGGGGGAGGCCGTCGGGCGCCGCGTCGACCTTGCGATCCTCACCTCCGACAACCCGCGCACCGAGGACCCCTCCCGCATCCTTGCCGACGCCGAGCCGGGGCTCGAGCGTGCCGGGCTTCCGCTCCTGCCGAATCTCGCGCGTCCGCAGCGCGGCTACCTCGTGCAATCCGACCGTACGCAGGCGATCACGAGCGCGCTCACGACCGCGCGGGCCGGCGATTGCGTCGTGGTCGCCGGGAAGGGGCACGAGGACTACCAGATCATCGGCACCGTGAAGCACCCCTTCGACGACCGGGCCGTCGCCCGCCGCGTCCTGACCGGTCGCGGCCTGCGGACGCGCGGCGCCGGCGAGGCAAGGAACGCGTGACCGCAACGACGGCTCCCGTAGCGCAGCGTCCTCCGAGCGCGTGGCAGCTCGCGGACGTCGTCCGCGCGACCGGCGCTGCGACCGTTCGTCGCGGTCGGAGTGAGCGGTTCGCGCGCATCACGACCGACACGCGCACGCTCGCCGCCGGCGACCTCTTCGTGGCGCTCGCCGGCGCGCATCACGACGCGCACCGCTTTGCCGCCGACGCCGTCGCGGCCGGGGCCGCGGGTCTCGTCGTCTCGCGGCCCGTCGAGCTGCCGGCCGGCGCCGACGCGACCGTTCTGCAGGTCTCCGATACGCTGCGTGCGCTGCAGGACCTGGCGTCCGACCTCCGGCACCGCGTGACACCCGCGGTGCTCGCGATCACCGGGTCGAACGGCAAGACCACGACCAAGGAGATGCTCGCCGCGATCCTCACGCGCGCGGCCGCGCCCGAGCGCGTGCTCAAGACCCACGGCAACCTGAACAACCTGATCGGCGTGCCGCTCACGCTGCTCCGGCTCGCCGGCGACGAGACCCATGCGGTCATCGAGATGGGCATGAACGCGCCCGGCGAGATCCGGCGCCTCACCGAGATCGCCGACCCCGACGTCGGGCTCATCACGAACGTCGGGCCGGCGCACCTCGAAGGGCTCGGGTCGATCGAAGGCGTCGCGCGCGCCAAGGGTGAGCTCTTCGCGACCATGCGTCCGGCGGCGACGGCGATCGTGAACGCCGAGGACCCGTACGTGTCGGCATTGGGATCCGCGTTCCCCGGCCGCTCCGTCCGCTTCGGAGCCGGCACCGCGATCATTGCCGAGGACGTACGCTCGGATGCGCGCGGCGCCGCCGCGTTTCGCCTCCGCCTGCACGACGCTGCGATCGAGGTGCAGCTCCGGATCCCCGGGCGGCAGAACGTCCTGAACGCGCTCGCGGCGGCGGCCGCCGCGTCGGCGGTCGGCGTCGGCATCGACTCGATCGGCGCCGGGCTCGCGGACGCGTCGCCGGTCGGGAGCCGCATGCGGGTCGTGACGCTGGCCCCCGGAGTGACCGTCGTCGACGACAGCTACAACGCGAACCCGGCGTCGGTCGCAGCGGCGCTCCGGAGCCTCGCCGAGTCGCCGGCGACGCGCCGGATCGCGGTCCTCGGCGACATGCTCGAGCTCGGCGCCGCGAGCCCCGCGCAGCACCACGCGGTCGGCATGCTCGCCGGGACGCTCGGCCTCACCGCGCTCTATCTCCACGGCGATTTCGCCCGCGAGACCGCCGCCGGCGCCGTCGCCGGCATGGCCAAGGACGCGATCCACGTCGCCCCGAACCACGCGGCGATCGCGACCGCGCTCGCCGCCGACGCACGCCGCGGCGACTGGGTGCTGATCAAGGGCTCACGCGGGCAGCGCATGGAGGAGGTCGTCCGCCTCCTCGGAGCCGACTGAAACCATGCGCTACCACCTCTACCCGGCCACCTGATCGATGCTCTACCACGCGCTCTACTCCCTGCACTCGACCTACGGCATCTTCAACGTCTTCCGGTACATCAGCTTCCGGACGCTCTTCGCAGCGCTCATGGCGCTCACGATCTCGTTCGTGCTGGGGCCGGTGTTCATCCGCCGCCTCTCCGCCAACCGCATCGGCCAGCCGATCCGCACCGACGGCCCGGCACGCCATCAGGTGAAGGCTGGGACGCCCACCATGGGCGGGACCCTGATCCTCTTCTCGCTGTTGCTCTCGACGTTGCTGCTCGCCGACCTCGCGAACCCGTACGTATGGCTCGTCCAGGGCGTGACGCTCGGGTTCGGGCTCATCGGCTTCGTCGACGACTACCGAAAGCATCGCCACGGCAACTCCGCGGGTTTGAGCGCGCGCCAGAAGCTCCAGGCGCAGTGCCTGCTCGCCGGCGTCGCCGCGCTCTTGTTGATGCAAGTGCCCGGGTTCTCGCCGGTCGTCGTGATGCCGTTCTTCAAAGACGTGCACCTGCACCTGGGATGGTTCTACCTGCCGTTCGCGATGCTGGTGCTGGTCGGCGCCTCGAACGCGGTGAACCTGACCGACGGGCTCGACGGGCTCGCGATCGGCCCCGTGATGATCGCGGCCGGGACGTACATGATCTTCGCCTACGTCGCCGGCAACGTGAAGCTCGCCGAGTACCTCCAGATCTCCTACGTGCCCGGTGCGGGCGAGCTCTGCATCTTCTGCGGTGCGCTCGCGGCGGCGGGGCTCGGGTTCCTCTGGTTCAACGCGTACCCGGCGCAGGTCTTCATGGGCGATGTCGGCTCGCTGCCGCTGGGCGCCGCCATCGCGATGGTCGCGCTCATCACCAAGCACGAGATCGTCCTCGTCCTGGTCGGCTTGATCTTCGTGGTCGAGGCCCTCTCGGTGATCGCGCAGGTGGCGTACTTCCGGTGGACCGGCGGCAAGCGCATTTTTCTGATGGCGCCGATCCACCACCACTACGAGCTCAAGGGTTGGCCGGAGCCGCAGATCATCGTGCGCTTCTGGATCATCTCGATCATCTGCGCGCTCCTGGCGCTCAGCACCCTGAAACTGCGGTGACCGCCGTGCCCGCTTCGACCCCGCTCGTGACGCGCGATCTCCCGGTCCTGGTGATCGGGCTGGCGCGCACCGGCGCCGCGGTCGCACGCTTCCTCGCCGCGCGCGGCGCGCGCGTGCGCGTGGTCGACCGCCGCTCGGCCACCGAGCTCGGGAGCGTCGTCGACGAGGTCGCGTCGGTCGCGGAGGTGCAGGTCGGCGCCGACGACCCGGCCGCGCTCGACGGCATCGCGCTCGTCGTGCCGAGCCCGGGTGTTCCGGCGGACGGGCCGCTGCTCGCGGCGGCGGTCGCGCGCGGCATCCCGATCGTCGGCGAGATCGAGCTCGCGGCGCGGTACCTCGACGTCCCGCTTCTTGCCGTCACGGGTACGAACGGTAAGAGCACGACGACGACGCTCCTCGGCGCCATGCTCCGCCAGGACGGGCGACAGACGTTCGTCGGCGGCAACCTCGGCACGCCGCTCGTGACGGCGGTCGGCGCCGGCGACGAGGCGGCGGTCGTCGAGGTGTCGAGCTTCCAGCTCGAATGGGTCGACCGTTTCCGCCCGACGGTCGGCGTCTTTCTCAATCTCACCGACGATCACCTCGACCGCTATCCCGACGTGGAATCATACGGCCGCGCCAAGCTCCGCCTGTTCGCGCGCCAAGACCAGACCGACACCGCGGTACTGAACGGCGGCGATCCGTGGCTCCGCGCTCACGCCTCCGACGTCGCGGCGCGCACGCTCTGGTTCGGCGCCGGTGACGGGGTCGCGATCCGCGCCGACGAGGCGGCGATCCGACTTCGGCTCGGCGGCGGCGAGGAGGTCTACCCGCTCGCGCGCGTGTCGCTGGTCGGCGCCCACAACCGCGAGAACATGATGGCGGCGATCACCGCGGCGCGGGTGTTCGGCGTCCCGCAGGCGCGCGTGCAGGAGGCGCTGGAGGCGTTTCGCGGCCTCGAGCACCGCCTCGAGCTCGTCCGCGAGCACGACGGCGTCCGCTGGGTGAACGACTCGAAGGGCACGAATGCCGGGGCCGTCATCAAGTCGCTCGAGAGCTTTCCCGGGCGCGTGATCTTGCTCGCCGGCGGCATCGAGAAGGGCGGCGACTACGGTGTGCTGCGGGCACCCGTCGAGAAGCGGGTGAAACACCTCGTGCTCTTCGGCGCCGCGCGCGACATGCTGGCGCGGACGCTCGCCGGCACCACCACGATCGAGATCGTCGATAGCCTGACGGCGGCGGTTGCGGCGGCGGCGGCCCGGGCGACACGCGGAGACGTCGTGCTCCTCTCGCCGGCGTGCGGGAGCTTCGACATGTTCCGCGACTACGCCGACCGCGGCCGGCAGTTCAAAGCGTTGGTGGAGGCTCTATGACGGCGGCACACGCGGCGACGCTCTCGGCTCCGATCCTCACCCGGCGGGTCGCGCCGCGCGGCAGGGTGCGCGCCGTCGTCGCGCGCGGCACCGACCGCTGGATCGTCGTGACGGTCGCGGCGCTCGTGACCGTCGGCATCGTCATGGTGTTCAACACGAGCTACTTCTTCGCCGGCGAGCGCTTCGGCGACCCGATGCACGTCTTCACCAAGCACCTGGTGTCGATCGCGCTTGGTACCCTCTGCTGCTTTCTCGCCTCGCGCGTCCGCTCGACGGCGTACGAGCGCCTCGCGTATCCCGCGCTCGCGGTCGTCGTCCTGCTGCTGATCGCCGTCCTGATCCCGGGCGTCGGCCTCGTGCGCGGTGGGGCCCGGCGCTGGATCGGGCTCGGGGCCATGAACCTGCAGCCGTCGGAGCTCGCGAAGGTGGTCGCGGTGCTCTACCTCGCGCGCTCGATGGTGCGGAAGGGGCCGCGCGTCACGACCTTCTCGCTCGGGGTGCTGCCGCACTTCATCGTGATCGGCGTGCTCGCCGCGCTCGTCGTGGTGGAGCCCGATTTCGGGACGGCCGTCCTCCTCATCGTGACGCTCTTCGCGATGCTGTTCGCGGGCGGCGTTCGTTGGCGGCACCTCGCAGTGCCGATCCTGCCGATCGTCCCCGCCGCGATCTACGCGGTGAGCTCGAGCCCGTATCGCATGCAGCGCGTGATGGTGTTCCTCGACCCGTGGGAGCATCCCCGCGACGCCGGGTTCCAGCTCGTGCAGTCGTTCCTCGCGTTCGGGTCGGGCGGGCTCTTCGGCGCCGGGCTCGGCGAGAGCAAGCAGAAGATGTTCTATCTTCCCGAGGCCCACACCGACTTCATCTTCTCCGTGATCGGCGAGGAGCTCGGCTTGATCGGGGCGCTCGTCATCGTCGGTCTCTTCGCGGTGTTGGCCATCCGCGGCCTCCGGGTCGCGCTCAACCACCCGACGACGTTCGGACAATTGGTCGCGTTCGGCGCCACGACCGTGCTCGTCCTCCAGGCCGGCATCAACATGGCGGTCGTGCTCGGGCTGCTCCCGACCAAGGGGCTCGCGCTCCCGTTCGTGAGCTACGGCGGGTCGGCGATGATCGGCGCCATGCTGGCGGCCGGCGTGCTGCTCGCGCTCTCGCGCGAGTCGGGGTGAGGGTGAAGCTCCGCATGATGATCGCGGGCGGAGGCACGGGTGGGCATCTCTTCCCGGGGCTCGCGCTTGCCGAGGCGGCGCGCCGCCGCGACCCGATGAGTGCCATCCTCTTCGTCGGGAGCACGCGCGGCATCGAAGCCCGCGTGATCCCGACGAGCGGCTTCGACCTGGATCTCCTGCCGGGCGCGCCGCTGCGCGGCCGCCGCATCGCGGGAAAGCTGACGGCGCTCGGCGCGCTCGCCGGGGGGACGGTACGGGCGCGGGCCGTCGTGCGGCGCTTCAAGCCCGACGTGGTCGTCGGCCTCGGCGGGTACGCATCGGCACCGGCGGTCGTCGCGGGCCGGCTCGCGCGCCTCCCGATCGTGCTCCTCGAGCAGAACGCCAAGCCCGGCATGACGACCCGGCTCCTTGCGCGCTTCGCCGATCGCGTGTGCGTGAGCTTTCCCGATACGGCGGCGGGCTTTCCCGCGGGCCGCGCGGTCATGACGGGAAACCCCGTGCGGGCGTTCGCGGCAGCGGGCACGGCCCCGGCCCCGCGCTCCGGCTTCACGATCGCGATCGTCGGCGGTAGCGCCGGTGCCCACCGGTTGAACGAGGCCGGACCGTCGCTGCGGAAGGCCCTCGCCGCCGTCCCCGGCCTCCGCATCATCCATCAGACGGGGCTCGCCGAGGAGATGGTGGTCCGCGGCGGGTACCTCGGCGCCGGCGACGTCGACGTCCGCGCGTTCATCACCGACATGGGGGCGGTCTACGCCGCGGCCGACCTCATCATCTGCCGCGCCGGTGCCACGACCATCGCCGAGCTCGCGGCGCAGGGCCTTCCTGCGATCTTCGTCCCGTACCCGCACGCGGCCGACGACCATCAGCGCGCCAATGCCGAGGCCCTGGTCCACGGTGGCGCAGCTCGGATGGTGCTCGATCACGAGGCGACCGGCGAGCGGCTCGCCGCCGAGGTGCGCGAGCTCGTCGCCGACCCGGCGAGCCTTCAGGACATGCGCCGCCGCATGCGGCAGTTCGCGCGCCCGGACGCCGCCGACCGCGTCCTTCAGGTGATCGACGAGCTCGTCATGCGGAATCGGTTCGACCTCGGCGCCCACTCGACATAAGTGAAAGGCCACGCACTCGCATGGAGCTGACCAAGCGCAAGCACCGGGTTCATTTCGTCGGGATCGGCGGCATCGGCATGAGCGGCATCGCCGAGGTGCTGCTGAACCTCGGCTTCCCGGTGAGCGGCTCCGACCTGGCGCCGAGCGAGACGACCGACCGGCTCGAGCGGCTCGGGGCGACGATCGCGCTCGGGCACCACGCGGACCGTGTCGCGCCCGACGTCGAGGTCGTCGTGATCTCGTCGGCGGTGAAGTTCTCGAACCCCGAGGTCGTGCGTGCGCGCGAGCTCAGCATCCCGGTGATCCCGCGCGCCGAGATGCTCGCCGAGCTGATGCGCATGAAGACCGGGCTCGCGGTCGCCGGCACGCACGGCAAGACCACGACGACGTCGCTCCTCGCGCACGTCCTCGCCGACGCGCAGCTCGATCCGACGATGGTGATCGGCGGCAAGGTGAAGGGGCTCGGCTCGAACGCGCGCCTCGGGCAGAGCACGCTTCTCGTCGCCGAGGCCGACGAAAGCGACGGGAGCTTCCTCCTGCTCACGCCGACGATCGCGATCGTCACCAACATCGACCCCGAGCACCTCGACCACTACGGCAGCGTCGAGCGCATGCACGAGGCGTATCTGCAGTTCATCAACCGGGTGCCGTTCTACGGACTCGCCGTGTTGTGTCTCGACAGCGTGGCGGTCCGCGCGATGCTGCCGAACGTCCGGAAGCGCCATCGTACGTACGGGCTCGCGAGCGACGCCGACCTCCAGGCGGTGCACGTACAGGTCGGCCCGGACGGGACGCGCTTCGACGTCCTCGAACGCGGGCGCTGGATCGGCGAGGTGCGTCTCCGCATGTTCGGTCGCCACAATGCGCTGAACGCGCTTGCGGTGGTCGCGGCGGCGACTGAGCTCGGCGTGCCGTTCGCGACGACGGCGCACGCGCTCGCATCCTTCGACGGCATCCATCGCCGCTTCGAGGTGAAGGGCGAGGTCGGCGGCGTCACGGTCGTCGACGACTACGGCCACCATCCCGAGGAGGTGAAGGCGACGCTCCGTGCCGCGCGCGAGGGGTTCGGCCGGCGGCTCGTCGCCGTCTTCCAGCCGCATCGCTACACCCGGACGCGCGACCTCTTCGAGAGCTTCCTCTCCGCGTTCGACGACGCCGATCTCCTGGTGCTGACCGAGATCTACGCGGCGGGCGAGGACCGCATCGATGGGGTCTCGGGCGAGGCGCTGTACGACGCGCTCAAGCGCCGCGGCCACGCCGACGTGCGCTTCATCGCGGATCGGCGGGTGATCGCGGCGGAGCTCGTGCCCTACTTGCGGGGCGGCGACATGGTGGTGACCCTCGGCGCCGGTGACGTGCATCGGGTCGGGGACGAGGTGCTGCAGGCGTTGACGCGGGATCAGCCGGTCGCGTTGCAGTAGAGGAGGGCGCCGTGGGGGACACGGGCGAGGTGGTGGGGCTGGACGGAATCATGCGGGCGCGCAGACGCGGCGGCCTCGTGGCGGTGCCGTTGCCGCCGCCGCCGCGTCGGCCGCCGCCGGTCTGGCCCGTCGCGCCTGCGCCCGAGCTGCTGCGGGCGTTCGCGGATGCGGGCGCCCACGTGAAGCTCGGCGAGCCGCTCGGACGGCACACGAGCTTTCGGATCGGCGGTCCCGCGGACGTCTTCGTCGAGGTCGCGAGCGTGCCGGAGCTCATCGGGATCCTGCGGGCCTGCCGCGCACACGGGGCCCCCGTCTACTTCCTCGGCGGCGGCACCAATCTGCTCGTGAGCGACCGCGGGGCGCGCGGCGTCGTCGTGAAGCTCGGGAAGCCCTTCGACTTCGCCGAGTGGCAGCTCGCGGGCGCGGTCCCGCGGCTCCGAGTCGGCGCGGCCGTCCCGTTCAAGCGGCTCGTCATGCAGACCGTCGGTGAGGGGCTCGCCGGCCTGGAGTTCGGCGAGGGGATTCCCGGGACGGTCGGCGGCGGGCTTCTGATGAATGCCGGGGCCTTCGGCGGGGAAATCGGCCGCGTCGTCGACGCGATCGAGGCCGTCACCGATCACGGCGAGCTCGCGGTCCTGCCGCGGGAGACCCTCGGGTTCACGTACCGGCGGCTCGCGCTGCCGACCCGCGCGATCGTGACCGCGGTGCAGCTCAGCCTCGAGCGCGGCGACCCCGCGGTGCTCGCCGCGAAGATCGCCGACGCGAAGGCGCGCCGCGACCGCGTGCAGCCCAAAGGCCACCCGAACGCGGGCTCGATCTTCAAGAATCCGCCCGGGACGGCTGCGGGGAAGCTCCTCGAGGCGGTCGGGCTCAAAGGCGCACGGCTCGGGAACGCCATGGTGTCGCTCCGCCATGCGAACTTCATCGTGAACCTCGGCGGGGCGCGCGCCGCCGACGTGAAGGGTCTCATGGATCTCGCGACCCGCGTGGTGCGACAGCGGCTCGGCGTCGAGCTCGAGCCCGAAGTGAGGCTCGTGGGGGACTGGTGACGGGACGGTTTCGGAAGGGCCGGGTGGCGGTGCTGCTCGGCGGGCTCTCGGCGGAGCGGGAGGTGTCGGTCACGAGCGGCACGGCGGTCGCGCGCGCGCTCGCGAGCCGGGGCTACGAGGTCACGCAAGTCGCGGTCGGCCGCGACCTCGCCGTGCGGCTCGCGCGCCTCAAGCCCGACGTCGCGTTCAACGCGCTCCACGGCCGGTACGGCGAGGACGGCGCGGTGCAGGGCCTCCTCGAGGTGATGGGGATTCCCTACACGGGCCCGGGGATCCTCACGAGCGCGCTCGCGATGGACAAGACGATGGCGAAGACGGTCTGGCGCTCGCTCGGGCTGCCGACGCCGCGGTGGACCGTCGTCGAAACAGTGGCGCGTAGGTCTTCGGCGCTTGCGGCGCGCGGGCTGCCGAAGCTTCCGGGGCCGCTGCCGCTCGTGGTGAAGCCGAACAGCGAGGGGTCCAGCGTCGGCGTGACGATCGTGAAGCGCCGGTCCCAGCTCGCGGCTGCCGTGAAGCTCGCGGGGCGCTCCGATCGTAGGGTGGTGATCGAAGAGTACGTCCCGGGCGCCGAGGTCACCGTCGGCATCCTCGACGGGCGGCCGCTCGGCGCCCTCGAGGTCGTCGCGAAGGGCGAGTTCCACAGCTACGAGGTGAAGTACACCGCCGGGCGCGAGGAGTTCTTCATGCCGGCGCGGCTCCCGCGCGCGACGACCGACAAGGTGCTCGAGCTCGCGGCAGCGGCGCACGCGGCGCTCGGCGGCGGGTCGTACAGTAGGGTCGACCTGCGGGTGGACGGCCGGCGGCCGTACCTCATCGAGCTGAACTCGCTCCCGGGTCTGACCGCGCTCTCGTACTTGCCGCGGATCGCGCAGCACGTCGGGATGGACTACCCCGACCTCTGCGAGGCGATCCTCGACCGTGCGGCCCTTCACGTCCAGGAGAGCCGTCGATGACCCGGCCCGACCGGCCTCGGAACGTCCGCGTGCTGGTCGCCGGCTGGTGGCAGACGGTCGCGACCCGCGCCCGGACGTTCGCGCGGACCCGGCGCGCCCGCGGCCTCGCGATCGCCGCCGCCGCGGGGTCCGTCGTCGTCGTCGTCCTCGGGGCAATCACGTACGGGGCGCGGCTCACGGGGACGATCGCGGACCATCCGTACTTCGCGGTGACCGAGATCGTCGTGACCCCGACCAAGCACGTCCGTCCCGGCACGCTGCTCGAGGCGGCGAGCCTCCGGCCGGGGGTGAGCCTCTGGCGGGTCGACCCCGAGGCGCTCGCGGCCCGGCTCGAGGAGGAGCCGTGGATCCGGCGCGCCACCGTCCGCCGCGAGTTTCCCCGGCGCCTGATCGTGGACGTGGCCGAGCGCGAGCCCGCCGCGATCCTCTTCCTCGACCAGCTGCACTACGTCGACTCGACCGGGCTCGCGTTCGTCCGGGTCGGTGAGCGGGATCCGCTCGATCTGCCGTTCGTGACCGGAGTGGAAGCTGCCATCCTCGCCGACGACCGGCCGTTCGCGCGTCACGCGATCCGCCAGGCCCTCCGCTTGCTCCATCTGATGCAGGCCGCGGGCCTTCCATTCCGGGTCTCGGAGGTGCATATCGATCGGGAGCAGGGCATCACGGTTTTTCCGATCGAGCCGCGGGCCGCGTTGACCTTCGGCTGGAGCGGCTTCGGGGGCAAGCTCACGCGGCTCACGCGTGTGCTGAAGGATTTCCGGGGGCGAGAAGGTCAGATCCGCGAGATCGATCTGACGATGGGGGCGGAGGCGGTGGTGCGGTTGCGGCAGTCGGGCGCGAAGAAAAAACGCACGCGTGCCTGAGTCGCCACGGATTGTGAGGGGGTGGATGACGAAGCGGACCGGAATGGTGGCGGCCCTCGACCTCGGGACGGCGAAGACGTGCGTCGTCGTCGGCGAAGTGAGCGAGCACGGTATCGAGGTGTGCGGGGTCGGCGAGGTGCCGTCGCGCGGCCTGCGGAAGGGCGTGATCGTCCACGTCGACTCGACGGTCCAGGCCATCAGGAAGGCCGTCGCCGAAGCGGAGACGATGGCGCGCTGCGAGGTGCGGCACGTCACCGCGTCGCTCGGCGGCGCGCACATCCGCGGCGTTTCGAGCCACGGCGTCGTCGCGGTGCGGAACGGCGAGGTGTCGCTCAGTGACCTGAACCGCGTGCTCGACGCTGCCCGCGCCGTGGCGCTCCCGGCCGACCGCGAGGTGCTGCACGTGCTCCCGCAGGAGTACATCATCGACGACCAGGAGGGCTTGAAGGAGCCCGTCGGGATCGCCGGCGTTCGCCTTGAGGCGAAGGTCCACATCGTGACCTCGCAGGTGTCGGCCGCGCAGAACCTGGTGAAATGTTGCAAGCAGGCGGGGCTCATCGTCGACGACGTGGTGCTCGGCGGGATCGCTTCCGCCGACGCGGTGCTGACGCCCGAGGAGAAGGACCTCGGCGTGGCGCTCGTCGACGTCGGGGCCGGCACGACCGACGTCGTGATCTTCCATGGCGGGGCCGTGCGTCACACCGCGAGCCTGCCGCTCGGCGGTCAGCATCTCACGAACGACATCGCCGCGGGTCTACGAACACCGACCGCCGAGGCCGAGAGGATCAAGCAGCGTTTCGGCTGCGCCCGCGCCGCCGTCGTCGAGCGCCACACCGAGATCGAGGTCCCGAGCGTCGGTGACCGCGAGCCGCGCGTCCTCTCGCGTCACATCCTCTGCGAGATCATCGAGCCGCGGGTCGAGGAGATCTTCCAGCTGGTCGCGCGCGAGATCATCCGCTCCGGATACGAAGAGATGCTCGCGTCGGGCGTCGTGCTGGTCGGCGGCACGGTGCTCCTCGATCACATCACCGACGTCGCGGAGCACGTGCTGCGCCTGCCGGTGCGGATCGGCGTGCCGCATCACGTGTCGGCGCTCGCCGACCTCGTCGCGAGCCCGGCCCACGCGACGTCGATCGGGCTCTTGCTCGCGGGCGGCAATGGCGGGAAGCCGGTGCGACTGCATGCGGGACGCGCCGACGGCGTCTTCGGTCGCGTTCGTCATCGCGTCGGAGAGTGGCTGCGAGATTTTTTCTGAGAGTGCGGCACCTCGATCGTGCTCACGCGGGGCGAAATTGCGTGACAGCGATTTTGAATTGCGGTACAGGGGGTGAGGCATGAGGAGGCGGCAGGGACGTGGGCAGGGGGGGAGAGACGGCAACTCGCCCAAGAGCGATAGCTCGGTCGATCGGACCGATAGCGCGGTCCACCCGACCGATAGCTCGCCCAAAGCAAGCGACCGCTCCTCCGCTGGGAGCGACAGCCGTTCCATCCAGGTTGAAGGAGGTGGGGTGATGCAAGACGTTGAAGGCGTCCAACTGGGCGCACGGATCAAAGTGATCGGCGTCGGCGGGGGTGGCGGCAACGCGGTCAACACGATGATCGCGGCTGGTCTCCAGGGCGTCGACTTCATGACCGCGAACACCGACGCCCAGGCGCTGAAAGCGAACCTCGCGTCCGTGAAGCTCCAGCTCGGCACCGCCTTTACCAAAGGCCTCGGCGCCGGGGGGAACCCCGACGTCGGCCGCAAAGCTGCGACCGAAGACCTGGAACGCATCCGCGAGGTGCTGACGGGCGCCGACATGGTGTTCGTCACGGCCGGCATGGGCGGCGGCACCGGCACCGGCGGCGCGCCGGTCGTGGCGCGGGTCGCACGCGAGCTCGGTGCCCTCACGGTGGGCGTCGTGACCAAGCCCTTCCACTTCGAGGGGAAGAAGCGTGGGCGTCAGGCCGAAGAAGGCATGCGCGAGCTCAAGGCCAACGTCGACACGCTGATCGCGATCCCGAACCAGCGCTTGCTGGCGGTCGCGGGCCGCAACATGTCGATCCTCGAGACCTTCAAGAAGGCCGACGACGTGCTGCTCCAGGCCGTTCGCGGCATCTCCGACCTCATCACCGTCCACGGCCTGATCAACCTCGACTTCAACGACGTCCGCACGATCATGTCCGAGATGGGCATGGCCCTCATGGGCGCGGCCGTCGCAAGCGGGGAGGACCGTGCGGTCGAAGCGGCCCAGAAGGCGATCTCGAGCCCCCTCCTGGAGGACGTCTCGATCCAGGGCGCGCGGGGCGTTCTCATCAACATCACCGGCGGTCCGGATCTCACCATCCACGAGGTCAACGAGGCCGCGACCCTCATCCAGGAAGAGGCCGACGACGAGGCCAACATCATCTTCGGCGCGGTCATCGACGAGAGCCTGCACGACCAGATCCGGATCACGGTCATCGCGACGGGCTTCGGCGAGCCGCGTGAGGAAGTGAAGCGTCCACCGACCGTCAGTCAACAGTCGGTCGCGCAACCGCCTGCTCAGCAAGCGGCGGCACCGGCGCCGGCGAGCTCGCCGCGCATGGCGTTCAGCCGCGAGCCCGTTCGTGAGGCGGCCCAGTCCGCCGCCGCGATGGCGCGGAAGGTCGTCCGGGTCGGCGGCATCAACGATCTCGACGGGACCATGTGGACCCGGCAGTCGGCGAACGAGCGCGGCGAGCCGATCTCGCTCACCGTCCCCGAGGACGACGACAGCCTCGACATCCCGACCTTCCTTCGTAAGCAGGCCGACTGACCTCGGCCTAAGAGAACTCCGACCGTCACAGGGGCACGCGAGCGACGACTCGCGTGCCCCGTGTCATTTGTAGTCCTCGTAGGCGATCGCGACGATCTCGAGCTCGTGCTCGCCTGCGGGCGTCGTGAGCATCGTCAGGTCGCCGACGGCGCGGCCCAAGAGCGCCCGCGCGAGCGGTGCCAGGAACGCGATCCGGCCTTCCGCCGGCGCGGCCTCGTCGACGCCGACGATCGTGTAGCGGGCCGTCGTGTCGTGCGCGGCGCGCACCGTCACCGTCGCGCCGAAGCGCACGTCGTCCCGTGCCTGCCGGTGGGGGTCGACCACCTGCGCGCTCGCAATCCGGCTCGCGAGCGCGGCGAGGCGGACGGCGTTGACGTCGAGCCGGCGCTGGCGCTCGCGCTCGTCGCTCGATCCGTGTGCGATCGCGTCACGGTCGCGCTCGAGCGCAGTCCGCTCGTCGCGCAGGAGCGCGAGACCGCGCGGCGTCACGTAGTTCGGAACGCCGGACGGAAGCGGCGCGCGCGGCGGGACGACGATCGGATCGTCGGGGGTCTCTTCGCTCGTGAACGCCTTGCTCGTGGGACCGTCCTCGCCGTTGCATGCTCGCGAAGCGGCGCCGGGAGTCAAGAGAAAACGCGCAGCGCGCACTTTGTGCATTGAGGCATTCGGTTTCACCTGGTAGGTTTGCGATTCCGTCGCGATCGTCGTGAGCCCGCCCCAGGGCGACGTGCTCCGCGATCCCCGCGCCGCGCGCGCAAGTGTCGACTCGTAATGAGGAGGAGTGTGTGATCGGACCAGCCAAGCAAAAAATCAGTTGTGAGAATCTGAATCATCGGCGTGCCAATGCGCCGGTCGCGCACTGCCCGCAATGCGGCGGCGTGGTCAATCAGACGCTGCAGGGCGCGGCTCGCTGCGACGACGCGCGCCATTCGATCGCGCGGCGCACGTTTGCCGCCTACTGCATCAACTGCGGGACCCAGCTGATCGCGCCGCTGCGCTGAGGGTCGAGACGGTCGCCGTGGACCCGCCGCGCGCCGCCGTTCCGCTGCACGAGCTCCCGCGGCTGCCGCGCGAGCTCGAATCCGATCCGCGGATCGCGGACGTCCGCGCCGCGCTGAATGCGGAGGTCCGGGTGCTCTGGCCGCGCGGAACGCTCGCGGTCGCCGTCGTACCGCTCGGCGCGTCGCTCCGGGCGACCCTCGCCGCGCTCGCTGTGAACGCGCGGGTGCAGCGTGGCCTCGAAGCCGCCGAATCGGCGCTCGATGCCGAGCGAAGAGGTCTCGACGCACTGCCGGAGGCCGTCGCGGTCCGGCAGGGCCAGCGCGTGTCGCGTGTGGTCGTGATCAGCAACGACGGCGCCGAGCGCTTCTATCGCCACGTCGAGCGCCTGGCGCTCGTCCACGCGCCACGCGTCCTCGTCTGTTTGCTCGACTGCACGAGCGTCGTGCTCGGCGAGCTCCTGTACGGCCCGGGCGCCATCGCGAAGCTGCTGTTCACCACTCACAAGACCGCCGCGACGACCCTGCTGCGCTCGCTCGTATGAGAAATCAGTGAGCCGGGGGCAGCAGCCTGCCAGCTCAAGTCGGCGGCGTTGGAAGCCGACAACCATGCACACGCACCCGGATCGTCCGGGCGTGTCGCACGACACTTCGCATGCTCACGATCATCGGCATCATCACGGTCCTCGGTTGCGTCATCGGCGGCTTCGCCTTCATCAACGGCCCGATGCACGTGCTCTTTCAGCCGGGCGAGCTGATCATCATCGGCGGCGCTGCGATCGGGTCGCTCCTCATCTCGGCGCCGGGGAAGGCGCTCGGGCAGGTGGGTAGGGGGTTTGCCTCCGCGTTTTCGTCGTCGGCGCCGACCAAGCCCGAATACCTCGACTTGTTGAAGATGCAGTACGAGGTCTTCCAGTTCATGCGGAAGAACGGCGCCGTCGCGCTCGACGAGCACGTGCAGGACTTCCACAAGAGCGCGATCTTCTCGAAGTACCCGAGCTTCTTGAAGCGCCACCACGCGGTCGAGTTCCTGCGCGACGCGCTCAAGCAGATCGTGAACGGCACCGCCTCGGCGGAGGAGCTCGACACGCTGCTCGACACCGAGCTCGACACCCATCACGAGGAGCACATGATCCCGGTCGGGCTGATTCAGAAGGTCGGCGACGCGTTGCCGGGCCTCGGGATCGTCGCCGCCGTGCTCGGCATCATCGTGACGATGGGATCGCTCGACGCGGGTCCGGAGGAGATCGGTCATCACATCGCCGCCGCGCTCGTCGGCACGTTCCTCGGCGTCCTCCTGTCGTACGGCATCCTGAACCCGGTCGCGACGAACATCGAAGTGCAGGGCGCCGCGTCCGCGAAGTACCTCCGCTGCATCAAGGACGGCGTCATCGCCTCCCAGCGCGGCACGTCGCCGATCGTCGCCGTCGAGTTCGCGCGGAAGGCGATCTTCGAGAGCACGCGCCCGACGGGTGACGAGCTCGACGAGGCGGTGCGCAGCCTGAAAGCGTCCTGATGTCTACGAAGGCCCAGCCCCAAGTCGTCATCAAGTGGAAGAAGAAGAAGGGGCACGGCGGCGGGCATCACGGCGGCGCCTGGAAGGTCGCGTATGCCGACTTCATCACGTGCATGTTCGCGCTCTTCCTCGTGCTCTGGCTGCTGACGCAGGCGGATCTGAAGCTCCGCCAGGATCTCGCGCGCTACTTCCGGAACGCGGGCGTCCAGTCCGGCGGCTCGATGCTCGGCGACAAGCTCGAGACCGCGAAGACGAGCCAGATCAAGCCGCTCGAAGCCGCCCTCACGATCGTGCAGGGCGCGGGCGAGGAGCTCGAAGCGCTCCGCGGGCAAGCGAAGGAGATCCAGGAGGCGCTCGAGCACGGTCCCGAGTTCAACGCGATCAAGGACCACGTCAAGGTCGAGGTGACGGAGGAGGGGCTCGAGATCCAAGTGGTCGACTCGGGGACGGCCGGACGCAAAGGCTTGCTGTTCGACCTGAGCAGCGCGGCGCTCAAGCCCGAGCTGATCGCGCTCTTGAAGGAGCTCGCGGGGCATCTGAAGACGCTGCCGAACCACATCGAGATCGGCGGCCACACCGACGCGCGGCCGTTTCCGGCGAGCGCCGGGCTCAGCAACTGGGACCTCTCGTTCGCGCGCGCCAACAACGCCCGCAGCGTGCTCGAGCAGGCAGGCATCCGCCCGAATCAGATCCTGCGCGTCAGCGCCTACGGATCCGAGAGGCCTCTGAACGTCGCGAATCCGCTCGCCGACGAGAACCGTCGCCTCAGCATCGTCGCCCGCCGTGACAAGACGGCGAAGGGGGAGAGCGGTCCGTCGTCGGTCGGTTTGGGTGGCCAGCCGGTGGCGCCCCGTATCGCCGATCCCGGCACGCCTCCCGTCTAGCTCAGAAGGGGGATCTCTCCCCCTTCGCGATAGCGGCACAGCCGCAATCGCTCATCCCTCGGCTCGCGACGCTCGGCCGCGCGCCGTGCGCGTGTCAGGCGAGGTCGAAGAGCAGCAGCTCACTCTCCGTCTCGGCCGCGACGTCGACGCGTGGCTCGTCGCTGAGCGCGGCGCCGTCGCCGGCGCCGAGCTTCGTATCGTTGACCGACACGCTCCCCCGGATCACCTGCACCCAGGCGTGGCGACCTTGCCCGAGCGTGTGCTCCGCACGTTCACCCGGTGCCAGCACCGCCGCGTAGAGCGCCACGTCCTGATGGATCGTGACCGCGCCGTCGCGGCCGTCGGGCGCGCCGACGAGCTTCCACCGTCCGCGCTTGTCCTCGTCGGAGAACGCGCGTTGCTCGTAGCTCGGCGGCGAGCCGGTCGCGGCCGGCAGCAGCCAGATCTGCAGCAGGTGGACGGGCTCCTCGCGCGAGGCGTTGTGCTCGCTGTGGGTAATGCCGGTCCCGGCGCTCATGCGCTGCACGTCGTTCGGGCGGATGACCGAGCCGTTCCCCATGCTGTCCTTGTGGGCGAGCGCGCCCTTCAAGACGTACGTCACGATCTCCATGTCGCGGTGCGGATGGGTGCCGAAGCCCCCGCCGCCGCGGACGACGTCCTCGTTGATGACGCGCAGGGCGCGAAATCCCATGTGGCGCGGGTCATGGTACTCGCCGAAGGAGAACGTGTGCTTGGTGTCGAGCCACCCGAAGTCGAAGTGGCCGCGGTCGCCTGACTTCCTGGTCGTGAGCATGAGGTGCTCGATGCGCACGGTTTCGACGCTCGTCAATGGCGGAGCTTCCGCCTATACTCTCCGCCCCGATGTCCTCTGAGTCTCCGCGCGAGCGCGCGCGCGATCGTCGTGCCAAGGAACGGTTCCTGTTCGAGCCGATCGGCGGCGGCGACGTGTCGATCTGTCTCGTCTACCCGAACACCTACCCGGTCGGGATGGCGAACCTCGGCTTTCAATCTGTCTTCGAGATCTTCGCCCGCCATCCGCGCGTGCACTGCGAGCGCGCCTTCCTCCCCGACCAGGACCAGCGCGGTACCGAGGTCGTCACCCTCGAGAGCGGGCGCCGGCTTCGCGACTTCGAGATCGTCGCGTTCTCGATCTCGTTCGAGACCGACTACCTCCACGTCGTCGAAATCCTCGACGGCGCCGGCATCGCGCCGCTTCGCGACGTGCGCGGCGGCGGGCCGATCCTCCTCTGCGGCGGCCCCGCGACGTTCCTGAACCCCGAGCCGATCGCCGACTTCTTCGACGCATTCCTGATCGGCGAAGGCGAGGAGATGATCCCGGAGTTCTTGGCGGCCTACGTCACCGCGCGCGACGCGGGGCGCGGCCGCGACGGCGTGCTCGACGCGATCGCCGAGGTCGGTGGCGCGTACCGTCCCGACCGCTACGACGTGCGCTATGCCGACGACGACACGATCGAGTCGGTCGCATACCGTGGCCCGGGCTCCGGCGTCGTGACGCGGCGGCTCGTCGCCGACCTCGACCGCTTCACGACCGCGTCGAAGGTGCTCAGCCCCGAGGCGGTCTTCGGCGACATGTACCTCGTCGAGGCGAGCCGCGGCTGCGAATGGGGCTGCCGCTTCTGCGCCGCCGGCTACATGTACCGCCCGATCCGCCACCGGAGCGTCGAGACGCTGAAGGCGGCGGCGCTCGAAGGGCTCGCGGAGCGGTCGACGATCGGCCTCGTCGGCGCCGAGATGGCGAGCGTGCCCGGGGTCGCCGAGATATGCGAGGCCGTCGCCGACCACGGCGGGCGCGCGTCGCCGTCATCGCTCAAGGCCGACGTCATCACCCACCGCCTGGCGCGCGCGCTCGGGCGAAGCGCCAACCAGAGCGTGACCGTCGCGCCTGAAGCCGGCTCGGAGCGCATGCGGCGGGTCATCAACAAGAACCTGACCGAGCCCGAGATCCTGCGCGCGGCCGACTGGCTGGTCGGCGCCGGCGTCCGCGCGATGAAGCTCTACTTCATGATCGGGCTTCCGACCGAGACCCACGCCGACGTCGAGGGGATCGTCGAGCTGACGCAGAAGATCGGCGCGCGCTTCCAGCGTGAGGGTCGGGTGCAGCAGATCCGGCTCTCGGTGAACCCTTTCGGCCCGAAGCCGTGGACGCCGTTCCAGTGGGAGCCGATGGAGGACCTGCGCTCCTTAAAGACCAAGATCGCGGGCCTGAAGCGGGCGATCGGCCGACTGCACGGGGTCGACATCGACGTCGAGTCGCCGCGCGAAGCGTATTACGCGACCGTGCTGTCGCGCGGCGACCGGCGCGTGTCACGCTTTCTCCTCGCGGTGCACGCGGCCGGCGGCGACTGGTGGAGCGTGCTGCGCGCGTGGGAGCGCGAGCCGCCCGAAGGCGGTTTCGACCCGCGAATCTTCTCGCACCGCTCGTACGCGCCGGACGAGATCTTGCCGTGGGACTTCCTCGATCACAGCTTGCACAAGCGCTTCCTCTGGGTCGAGCGTGACCGCGCGCGCGACGAGCGGCAGACGATGCCGTGCGACGTGATCACCTGTCGCGTCTGCGGCGCCTGTTGAGATGGCGATCGTCGGGACGGGGGTCGATCTCGCCGAGGTGGCGCGCGTGCAGGCCGCGCTCGAGGAGTCCCGGACGGGCGTGAGGTTCAAGGCGCGGGTCTTCACCGACGGCGAGCAGCGCTATTGCGAGGCGCGCGGCGCCGGACGGTATCAGAGCTACGCTGCGCGCTTCGCCGC
This sequence comes from Polyangiaceae bacterium, assembly GCA_031400185.1. Classification (GTDB taxonomy): domain Bacteria; phylum Desulfobacterota; class Binatia; order UTPRO1; family UTPRO1; genus UTPRO1. The sequence goes on along the minus strand of JANNPN010000006.1, from coordinate 5,022 downwards.
CAAGGAAGCGACGATGAAGGCGCTCGGGCACGGCTGGGGACGCCACGTCGGCTGGCTCGACGTCGAAGTCGTGCGCGCGACCGACGGCCGGCCGACGATCGTCTTGCACGGGAAGGCGGCCGAGACGGCGGCCGCAGCCGGGATCGCGCGGATTCACCTCGCGCTCTCCCACACCCGCGAGACGGCGGTCGCTCAGGTCGTCGTCGAGGGCGACGCTCCGCCCTGAGCGGGGCAGTTGCCGACCGCGCTATTCGCCCCGGAACCCCGGCTTCCGCTTCTCGAGGAACGCGCGCACGCCCTCGGCGTAGTCGGCGCTCGCGAAGCACTCGGCGATCATGCGCCGCACGGCTTCGAGGTCGCGTGCGGCCGGGTCGCGCTGGGTCTCCGCGATCGCGCGCTTCGCGGCGCGGATCGTGAGCGGCGCGTTGGTCGCGATGCCCTCGGCGTAGCTTCGGGTGAAGGACTCGAGGTCGGCCTTCGGCACGACCTGGTTCACGAGCCCGATCCGGAGCGCGTCGGCCGCCGAGTAGATGCGGGCGGTGAAGAAGATCTCGCTCGCCGCGGCCGGGCCCACCAGGCTCACGAGCCGGTCGACGCCGTTGAATGCGTAGCCGAGTCCGAGCTTCGCAGGTGGGAGCGCCATCCGGACGTCGTCCGCCGCGACCCGGAGGTCGGCACACGCCGCGAGCGCGAGCCCGCCGCCGATGCAGACGCCCTGGACCATGGCGACGAGCGGCTTCTCGAGCCCGAGCAGTGCCGCGAAGGCGCGGCCGTTCGTCTGCTCGTACGCCGCCGCCGACGCCGGGTCCTTCCGGTGGGTCGCGAACTCGGAGATGTCGGCGCCCGAGGCGAACGCGTCGCTCCCGGCTCCGCGCAGCACGACGACGCGGACGCTCCGATCGGCGCCGAGCTCCGCCACGAGCCCGGGGATCGCCTCCCACATCTCGAACCGCACGGCGTTCAGACGTGCGGGGTTCCGCAGGATCATCCATGCGACCCCGTCCGCGCCACGCTCGACGTCGATGCCGAACTCGCTCACGTCGCCCTCACTTTCGCGGGTGGTCGTACACGAGCGTCTCGGCTCCTGCCAGCGCTGGCGGCGGAGAGGCCGTCGCGAGTACAATGCCTGCGCCGAGGGGGAGGGGACGTGATGGAGCACCGCTTCCAGACGAGTCGTTTCACGCGGGGCAACGTGGTGTTTCCGACGGTGATGGTCGTGACCGACCGCTACGTGACCCGCATCAAGGCGTCGATGGTTGGCCGCGTCGAGGAGAGCATCAGCTTGCGGCAGGTGTCGTCCGTGATCGTGAGCCAGGGCGCCATCTTCGCGGACGTGACCGTGCACTCGTCGGGCGGCACCGACCCGCTCCGCGGGCACGGGCTCACCAACGCCGAGGCAAAGCGGTTCAAGGACGTGATCGAGGAGCTGCAGACGAACATCCTGACGGCCGGCGTCGCGGACTTGAGCGGTCTCCGCGCGTGTCCCCGCTGCGCCGAGACGATCAAGGCGCAGGCGCAGGTGTGTCGCCACTGCGGCGCCGACATCCCGATCGAGCTCACAGAGGAAGCGCCGCAGGAGCCCGTGCGCCGGGAGCCGGCACACACCGCGGAGCGCGAAGACGCCGTCGTCGACGACGGCAAAGAATGGACCTGGAGCTGATCATGGCCGACGACGTCGCCGACGCCAAAGAACGTTTCTCCGCGCTCGTCCACGAGATCGACCCGGACGTGACCGTGGTGATCCCGGAGCGCGCGACGCAGGACACGTTCCGCATTTCCCTCACGCGCGGCGGAAACCGCCGGTTCCTCACAGTCTCCGAGGACGACATGCTCGACCTCACCGAGGACGAGCGCGCGGCGGCGAAGATGCACGCAACGCTGCGCCAAGAAATCGCCCAGCTCTGACGCAGGTTGCTGAAAAGGGCCATCTGCGTCGAGCAACGACGCAGATCGGCCTTTTTCAGCAACCTGCTACGCGCGGGCGTCGATGGGGCGGCGGACGGGCCCCGCGTCCTCCCCCCCGTTCTCGTGGGTGCGCGGAAGACCGCGCGCGTCGTCCGCCTCTTCGTGCTCGACGCTGCGGGTGCGGGGCGGAGGGTTGCTTGCCGCCTTCGCGAGCGCAAGCGCCTTCTGCGACAGGTGCACGACGACGTCGCCGGCGGGTCGGAGGCCGGGCGACGTGTAGGCTGCGCGCTCCGTCGTGCGCGCGATCGCCTCGCGCTCGACCTCGGGCGGCGTGATGCCTCGGCGCGCGTCGGTGGCGAGTGCGGTCGTCGTGCGGCTCGGGCCCGCCGTTCCCGGCTGCCCGGAGGTCGGGTTGAGATCCATGGTCTCGAGCAAAGCAAGGCCGGCGCGCGACGCCTAGCTCGCAGCCCGTGCTCTGACGGCAAAAATCTCCCGTGCTGCGCGGCCGCCGAGGCGGACGCTACGCGACCTCGCGTGCGGCCGACGGCGCGCTCAGCTCGCGCGCGCGTCGCTTGCGATTGCGGCGAGCCAGCGGACCGACTCGCCCATCATCGCGAAGCGGTCGTCCTTGGTCTGGCCGCGGACGAACCGCACGTAGATCTGCTGGAGCACGACCGCGAGCTTGAAGAGCGCGAAGACCTCGAAGAAGCGGATCGCGCCGAGATCACGGCCGCTCCGTGCGGCGTAGCGCGCGACGATCTCTGCGCGCGTCGGAAAGCCCTCGAGATACGTCGGCTGCATCGCGATCGCGAGCCGCTCTGGCGGATCATTTGCCTCGGGCCAGTAGCCGAGCAGCGTACCCACGTCGATCCGCGGGTCGCCGAGCGTCGTCATGTCCCAGTCGAGCACCGCGACGACGCGGCGAGGGTCGGTGCGGTCGAGCATCATGTTGTCGAGCTTGAAGTCGTTGTGGACGATGGACGGGTCCTGCGCGGGTGGGATGCGGGCGAGGAGCCACGTTGCGAGCTCGTCCATCGTCGCGAGCTCCTCGGTCTTGGCGCGCTCCCAGCGCTCGGCCCAGCCCCGGATCTGGCGCTCGACGAAGCCGTCGGGCTTACCGAGCTTCGCGACGTCCGGGTCCGCGACCGGCACCGCGTGGAGGTCGGCGAGTGCGTCGATCGCCGCCTCGCCGATGCCGCGGCGGACGGTCGGAACGTCCGGGATCTCCGATGGCATCGTGCGGCGGACGACGATCCCGTGCCGACGCTCCATGACGAAGAACGGCGCGCCGATCACCGCGGGATCCTCGCAGAGCACGTAGACGCGCGGCGCCGGCGCGTAGAAGGGCCCGAGCGCGGCGAGCGCGCGGTACTCGCGCACCATGTCGTGCGAGCGCGGTGCGACCGGACCGAGCGGCGGACGGCGGAGCACGTACTCACGGTCGCCGTAGCGTAGGAGATACGTGAGATTCGCGTGCCCGCCCGGGAATTGCATGATCGCGAGCGGCTCCTCGCCTCCGGGTACCTTGCCGCGCAGGTACCCCGCCACGACGGCGGCATCGAGCTGCTCGTCCGGGCGAACCGGAGCGACGTCGGACGCGTCGGCCATGGGACGTTGCCCGTCAGGCGCCGTAGCGCGCGATCGCGAGCTGCACGAGCTCGGCGATGAGCTCCGCGTGCGAGCGGCCCGACTTCTTAGCGGCCTTGGCGAGCTCGGCGGTCGAGAGCAGCCACGGGTTCGGGTTGCACTCGATGACGTGGGCCTTGCCCTCGGCGTCGAGGCGGATGTCGATGCGGCCGTAGTCGCGGAGGCGAAGCGCCTGGTACGCCGCGATCGCCGTCTGCTTGAGCTCGGCCTCGACTTCCTCGTCGAGGTCGTCGGGAAAGAACGGCTGGGTGCTCCGGTACACCTCGGTCCCTTCCTCCCACTTCACCTCGGTCCCGGCGATCTTCGGCGTGCCCTCCGGCAGCTTCGACAGATCGAGCTCCACGATCGGCAGCGCCTCGGGATCCTGGTTGCCGAGCACGGCGACGTAGATCTCGCGCCCCTCGATGTACTCCTCGATCAGGACCGGGCCGTCGAAGTCGGCATGGACCGCGTCGATCCGCTCCATGAGCTCCTTCAGGCTCCCGACGACGGCGCTGAAGCGGATGCCGATCGACCCGTCCTCGAGCCCGGGCTTCACGATCACCGGGAAGTGGATGTCGTGCGCCCACTCGAGCCGACCGCGGTGACCGGTCATGAACGACGGGGTGCGGATGCCGTGGAACGCAAAGATCTTCTTCGCGAGCGCCTTGTCCTGCGCGAGAAAGAGGCCCTGTGGGCCGGCGCCGGTGTAACGGCGGCCGAGCAGCTCCAGGTAAGCGGCGACGTGCATCTCCTTCGTGTCGTCGCCGGCGTACGACTCGGTGAGATTGAAGTAGAGGTCGGCGCGCTCGGTCGCGAGCGAATGCAGTGACTCCGGAGTGCCGTCGAGCGTGTGGTAGAACGGCTCGTGGCCCGTCTTCTTCAGGGCCTCGTGGATCTCCTCGTGGTCGTGCTTCGGACGGCGCTTGCGGCGGGATGGTTTTGCCGGCGCCTCTTCCTCCCCGCTGTCGGTCGCGTCGTACAAGACGCCCACACGCAGCTTCGGCATCGGCGCGCACTGTATCATCGACCTGCCGCGAAAAAGAAGCGAAAAGTCGCGGTGTCAGACGGCGGTCGTCACCCGCTTGGGTGCGACCATCACGGCCGCCACCGCCCACACGCCGAACACGAAGCCGAGCCCGAGCCACAGCCGCGGCGGGTAGCCGTTGTTGCGCGCGACGATGCGACAGACGATCCCGTCGCAGGCATTCACGAGGAACGCGGTGCCGAGCAGTGTCGGCCAATCGAGCGGGGTCGCGGCGACGAACTGCAAGCCGGTCAGGTATCCGATCGCGAGCTGCAGATTGTCCATGATGGGACGGTACGCGAACGGCGCACCTTTCTTGACCCTCCGAAAGCGCGTCACTATAGTCCCCGACCTTTCCGCTGACAATCGGAAGGAGCTCGTGAATGGCACGATCGGAACCCACGCTCCTTTCCTGGATCGTCGAGATGGGAGAGGCGAGGCTGCTGCAGTTCGCCGAGGAGCTG
>JANNPN010000183.1:0-20682 GCA_031400185.1 Polyangiaceae bacterium | reverse complement strand
GCGGTTGCCAGGGGACGCGCCGCTGCGGGCCGTGCGTCCTCGGCAGCGGTCAGGGAGAACACGCGCCGTGTTCGTGCTTCGAGCTCGAACAGCTCGACACCGGTCTTGTCGATCCCGAACGGCGGCAGCGTCTGCACGAGGTCGACGCGCTCGCTCGCCGCTGCGTTCTCGAGCGCCACGACGAGGCGGCGGATGTCGGTGTGGGCGATGCCGCGGAGCGACTCGAGAGCGCGCCGCACCTCGGCCCAGCGTCCGAGACGCCCGCATGCGATCGCGTAGTTCGCGACGGCCACCGGCTCGGGTCGGACGGAGCAGGCGGCGTCGAGGAACGCGGCGGCGAGGTCGGCCGGCGCCCAGAGCGACTGCAGGAGCGCCGTCCCGAACTCGGCGCACGCGTGCAGCTCCGCCTCGCCGCGGTCGCGGCACGCCGCGAGCGTCGGGAAGAGCTCCTCGATGTCGAGCTGGCCGCGGCGCGCGATCGCGTTCCGCAGCACTTGCCGGCTCGCCTGCGCGACCAGCTCCTGCTGCTTCCGGGTCATGCTGTCGGCGTGGAGACGGTAGTAATAGAGCAGCTCCGGGACGTAGACGGTCGCCGGGAAGCGCTCGACGATGCGGAGCCACATGTCCCAGTCCTCGGCGCCCTCGAGCGCCGGGTCGTAGCCGCCGACCGCGTCCTGACAGGCGCGGCGATAGAGGAACGCGGCGATGCCCGGGTTCTGCTTCAAGAGCGAGCGGACCGTGACCTCCTGGTCGCGGTGGATGCCGGTGATGCGGCTCTCGTCGTCGATCCACGCGAAGGCGGAGTAGGCGAAGCCGGCATCCGGGTGCGCATCGAGCGCGCCGACCAGGGCTTCCAGGAACACGGGCGCGCAATGGTTGTCGGCCGACGTCCACGTGAGGAGCTCGCCGCGCGCGTGCGCGAAGCCGGTGTTGAGCGCGGCGGGAAGGCGGCGGTTCTCCTGGTGGACGACGACGACGCGCGGATCCTCGATCGCGTCCAGGTACTCACGGGTGCCGTCGGTCGAGCCGTCGTTCACGATCACGAGCTCGTAGTCGCGATAGGTCTGCGCGAGTACGCTGCCGATCGCTTCGGGCAGGAACCGCAGGTGGTTGTAGACCGGCAGCACGACCGAGACGCGCGGGCCGCCGGCGGTGCGCGGCGCGGCGCCGATCGGCGGCGGCGGTGCGGCCGGGGCAGCGGGCGGCACGGCGGCGGGCGGAGTCGGCGGAGCTTCCGGGGCAGCGGGCGTGGGAGGCGGCATGCCGGACGCGACCGGCGCCGGACGCGATGCGGCCGGCGGCGCCGCGACCGTGTCCGCGAGGTGCTTCGGCAGCGGCAATCGCGACAGCACGACGATCGGTCGCGCGTAGTCCGCGCTCCGTCCGATCACCTCCCCGTACGGCATGGCGAGCGCGCGGCTGATGCGCTCGACCTCCGACTCCCACGTGCGGCCCACGTAGCACTCGGGCTGGCTCGCCATCTCGAGCATCACGTAGGCGGGCTTGAGCGCCAGCAGGTCGGCCAGAAAGCCGTCCTTGTTCCGGATGTGGTGGTAGACGGAGTAGATCGTGACGAGGTCGATCGGGGTGCCGGCGAGCCGATCGGCGAGCATGTCGTCACCGCCGACCGCGCAGTGGAACTCGGCGTTGTCGACCTTCGAGAGGAACGCGAGGACGGTCGCGAGCTCGACGTACTTGTCGTAGGCCTCGACGCCGATCGAGCGCAGGACCTCGGGCCGGCGCGCCATCGTGACGTTGAACATCCCGATGTTGGCCCCGATGTCGAGGTGCGTGTACGGGCGGTCGAAGAGCTTCGCGCCGATCGCCGCGATCACCGGGATGCGCGGATCGTCGGCGGGACGCTGCCCCGCGATCGTGAGCCCGGGCACCTGGATCGTCTGATAGACGCGCTCGTCGCTCCCGTGATCGAGGGTCGTCAAGAACGGGCACGACGAGTCGAAATTGCACGACTGGATGAGCGCTTCGTGCTTCGGCTGCACGAGCTTCGCCACCACGGCGTGCAGACGATCGAGGCACGTGAGGCCGGGCACCCGATCCTCTGCCGGCGGCATCTCGCCGACGTCGCCCAGGCTCGTTCGGCCGACGACGTCGAGCGAGCGCTCGAACGGCACCGTCTGCGCAACGTCGCGGGCCTCCTCGAAGTCGACGAGCACCGGGGTGCGGCCGCGGAACATGAGGTTCTTCTCGTGGACGTCGGTGTGCACGACGCCGCGCTCGTACAGCGCACGCACGCCGGCGCGGACGCCGCGGTACACCTCGGCGAGCTCGGCGGCCGAGAGCGTCGGAGCGACGGCCTCGAACGGCGTCAGCCACTCGAGCAGGAGGAACGCGTGGTCGCCGTCCTCGGCGTAGCCGTGCACGACCGGCACGAACGGCCGGCCGGCGAAGCGCTGCAGCTGACGTTGCTCGTTCCGGAGCGACGGGTCGGTCGAGGCGTCGGCCTCGCACTCGAGCTGGCTCTCGATCGTGACCGCGAGGTGCTTGACCTTGAGGAAGTAGGTCGCGGCCGCGGTCGTCACCTTGAAGAGGGAGGCGCCGCCCCCCGGCTCCCACGGGCGCGCGATCGGGGTCAGCTCGTACGGCGCGTCCGAGAGGAGCGCACGCAGCATGCGCGCCAGGCGCTCGGGGTCGTTCAGGATCGCGTCCAGGTGACGCTGCTTCGCTTCGAGTGCGACGGGATTGAATTGCATGGGTGCCCTCTAGAGCGCGGCGTGGGCCGCGGGGTCGTGGGTGGAGGCGGAGCGAGCGGTACGCGGCTTCCGCGCCGTCCAGCAGATGAAGAGGCCGTCGGCCTCGCGGCCGTCGTAGCCGACGTCCTGAGCGTCGACGTCGAGCCCGAGCGACGCGAGCAGCGTCGACAGCTCCGCGCGCTCGAACCAGCGCTCCCAGCTCGGCATCGCGAGCGCGCCGAGCTTCTGCTGGTTCTTGTCGATGATGACCATCGTGCCGCCGGGGGCGAGCACGCGCGCGAGCTCGCGCACCGCCTCGGCGATCCGAACCGCGTGCTCGAGCGCTTCGATGCAGAGCACGGCGTCGAACGCGCCGTCGGGAAAGGGCAGGTCGAGGAGGCTGTGCTGGACGGTTCTGATGCCGGGCGGCACGTGGCGGAGCATCTCGGCCGACACGTCGAGCGCGGTCACGTCGGCGCTCGGATGGCGGCGCTTCAGGAGGGCGGCATAGCGCCCCTTGCCGGCCCCGGCATCGAGCACGCGTTTCCCGGCGAGGTCGCCGACGGCCGCGAGCACGGCGCGCACGCGGCCGTCCTCCGGCGCGATCTCGGGCTGGTAGTCGGAGACGGTCGCGTCGAAGTGGCTCGCGATCCGGCAGTGCTCGGCCTCGATCGCGTACTTCACGCCCCACGACGGCTCCTGGTCCGGGAAGTACGCGGCGCCGACGCCGTAGGACCCGAAGAAGCCCCCGCTCGGGTTCTGCAGCGCGGCGAGGAACGCGAGGGCGCGCTCGGCGCGCGCCGACTCGCCGAGCCGGAACCACACCTGCGCGAGCTGCGCGACGCCGGTCGCGCACACCCACGGTACGTCGCTGTACGCCGGGACGGCGCCGTTGTCCTGCTGATAGCGGGCGACGTCCGCCATCCCTTGGCGCGCCTCGTCGTCGCAGCCGAGCTCGAGCAGCGCCTCCTGGATGTAGGCGTAGAAGTGCGAGAGCAGGCTCGGCTCCGCGAAGCGCGTGCAGTTGGTCCCGCGCAGGTAGGAGTCGCGGCCGCGCTCGGCGAACCGGCGATAGTGCGGCTCGTCGAGGAGCTCGCCGGCGGCGCGCAGCGGACCGAGCACGTAGAGGTGAATCGCCTCGGAGACCTCGCCGCGCGGGCCGAGGCTCCAGGCGCCGCCCGGCGCGGGCACCGGCAAGCGTCCGGTCGACGCGTCGCCGGACGCGACCAGCCAATCGCAGGCGCGGCGGAGGGGCGCCTCGACCGACGGCTCCGTCGGCAGCAGTGCGACCCAGCCCCGCACCACCTGTCCGGTGTCGAATGCGAACGTCTCGTGCATACCCGGCCCCGCAAACGCGCCGTCGGGCCGCTGCGTGGAGACGAGCCAGTCGGAAAACGCGCGCGCGAGGTCGCGCTCGCCGAGCGTCAGCAGGGTCGGAATGAAGTAGCCCGTCACCTCCGGGTAGGCGACGCGCTGCTTCGACGACACGGCGATCCCGCCGCTCGCGAGCGCATGACGCCGGATCCATCGTACGGCCGACTCGATCATCGCTTCCCTCCTCGCCACCGCCGCGCTGGACGCGGTTGTCCCCGTGATCGCGTCGAGAAGCAGCAACGGATGTGCCATGGCGGTTTCGCATCGATGAAGCGCGCGGAAGCGCGCGCGCAGCGCGCGGCGCCCATGGACACGCCGACGTTGCGGTGTGCTGCGGCGCGGAGCGCGTCAACTTCCTGACCGGCGATCGCGCGCGCGGCACATTTTTCCGCCACGGGCGCGCGCCGCCGAGGCGGGCTCGCCGCGGCGGCGCGTGATCACACGCCGCCGGCCCATGGCATTCGTCTTGCTCCCCGGTCCGCCCGGGTGGTGTGGAGTGGTGGAGTTGGGGGGAGTGGAAGGGGAACGCCGGACCGTCGCTCGGTGAGCTTCGCGCTCATCGAGTGGCGGGCGGCATTCCGCCGGCCGCACGGCGGCATGGCCGCCGCGAAAGAGGCCGGCGTCGTACGAGAGAGGACGCGCGCGTGAGCGAGCTGCAAAGCGGCAACATGACCGTGTTGGCGGAGCGCGCGCCGGCGCTCGCGACGCGGATCGCCGCGACGCGCGTCCCCGCGACGCACGTGCTCGGCACGACGGCGAGCGGGCTGCCGACGCTCGCGCTCGCGGGCGTGCCGATGCAGCATCTCACGAGCCCCGTCGCCGACGCGGAGCGCTGGGCGCGGAGCACCGTCGAGCGCCTGCAGGCGGTCGCCGCGACCCGCGTCGTCATCGTCGGCTTCGGCCTCGGCTACCATCTCGAGGCGCTTGCCGCGCGCTTCGCCGGGGTGATCGCCGTCGTCGAGCCCGATCTCGCCGTGCTGCGCCTGGCGCTCGCGAGCCGCGATCTCGCGACGCTGCTCGCGCGCGTCGAGATCGTCGCGGGGGATCCGGCGGCCGCGACCGCGGGTCATCCTGCGGTCGCTGCCGCGGGCGATTCGGCGCTCGCCACGGCCGCTGATCCAGCGGCCGCTACCGCGGCTGATCCGGCGGGCGACGCCGCGGCCGGCGGGCGGACGCTCGTCCTCGCGCACGCACCGGCGCTGCTCGTGCCGAACGGCGCGTATCGCCGCGTGCTGCGGGCGTGGCAGGCGCAGGCGGCGCGGAGCGGCTTGCGGCTCAAGGTGCTGGTGGTGACGCCGCTCTACGGCGGCTCCTGGCCGATCGCGGGTTACGCCGCACGCGCGCTTACCGAGCTCGGGCACGAGACGCACCTGCTCGACCTGGCGCCGTTCCACGACGCGTTTCAGGGCCTCGAGCGCTTCGGCGCGCGCAAGGCCAACCGGCGCGTGCTCGAGTCGGGGTTCTGCGACGTGATGGCGGCCGGCATCGCCGCGACCGTCGACGCGCTCGAGCCCGACCTCGTGCTCGCCCTCGCGCAGGCGCCACTCAACGCCTCGGCCCTCGACGCCATCGGCAAGCGCGGGGTGCTCCGCGCGCTCTGGTTCGTCGAGGACTACCGCGTCATGACCTACTGGCGCGAGCTCGCGCGCCACTACGACCACGTCTTCACGATCCAGACCGATGCGTGCCTGGAAGCGATGGGGCAGGTGACCGACGCGCGGCTCGCCTATCTTCCCTGCGGCTTCGACCCGCGCGTGCACCGGCCGCTCGTCCTCGACGCCGCCGAGCGCGCCGACCTCGGGAGCGACGTCTCGTTCGTCGGCGCCGGCTACCGGAACCGCCGGCTCGCGTTCCGCCGCTTTCTCGATTGCGACTTCAAGATCTGGGGCAGCGACTGGGGCGGTGCCGAGGGTCTCGGCCGCGCGATCCAGCGCAATGGCGCGCGCATCGACACCGACGATGCGATCCGCATCTTCAACGCGAGCCGGGTGAACCTGAACCTGCACTCGTCGACGTACCACGAGGGCGTCGACCCGCGCGGCGACTTCGTGAACCCGCGGACGTTCGAGCTCGCCGGCAGCGGCGCGTTCCAGATCGTCGACCGGCGGACGCTGCTGCCGCCGCTCTTCACCGGCGAGGAGCTCGCGATCGTGGACAGCGTCGCCGCGATGCGCGAGCAGACCGACTACTACCTCGCCCACGAGGACGAACGGCTGGCGCTGGCGGAGCGGGCACGCCGGCGCGCGCTCGCCGAGCACACCTACGTCCGGCGCATGGAAAACCTGCTCGCGGCCGTCGTCGGGCCGGCGCAGGAGCAGCTGCTCGCGAAGCGCCGTACGGTGACCGTGGGCGACGTCGCGCGGGACGGCGAGGGGAGTCTCCAGACGTTCCTCGGCCAGTTCGACCCGCACACGCCGTTCACGATCGACCGCCTGGCGGCGAGCCTCGCGAACCGCGAGGGCGCGCTCAGCGAGCCCGAGGCGATTTTTCTCTTTCTGCACCAGTTCGACGAGCTGTACCTGCGGGAGCACCGCGCATGACCGCGGCGAAGAAGATTCTGATCGTCAACCTGACTCGCTTCGGCGACCTCCTGCAGACGTCACCCGCGATCGCGGCGTTGAAGCGCCGCCATCCCGAGGCCGCGATCACGCTCATGGCCGAGAAGAACTTCGCCGACGTGTGCGACGGCATCCCGGGGATCGACCGGGTGTACCGTGTCGAGCTCGACCGGGTCGGCAAGCTGATGCTCGACGGCGGCGCACACCTCGTCGAGGCCTACCGCTACGTCGAGCAGGTGATCGGCGAGCTGCGCGCCGAGCGCTTCGATCTCGCGCTCAACTACTCGAGCTCGCGGATGAGCGCGGTGTTCATGGGCTTGCTCGAGATTCCCGACGTGCGGGGCTGGTCGATGACGCCCGACGGTCTGCGGGTCATTCGCCACCCGTGGTCGCGGCTCTTCGCGACGATGTGTCTCAACCGCCGCCTCGCGAGCTTCAACCTCGTCGACTACTACTGCGCGATGACGGACGAGCTCGCCGGCACGGGGAGCCTCCGGTACGAGGTGACACCCGAGGCCGCGGCGCGCGCCGGCGAGGTGCTCGCGGAGATGGGGATCGGCGCCGACGCACGGGTCGTCGCGCTGCAGCTCGGGGCGAGCCGGGCGATTCGGCAGTGGCCGGAGGCATCCTTCGTCGGCCTCGGCCGGGCGCTCGCGGATGCGGGGTTTCGCAGCGTCGTGATCGGCGGCGGGAGCGATCGGCCGCTCGGCGACCGCGTCGTTGCGGGCATCGGCGACGCTGCCGTCAATGCGTGCGGCAAGACCGGCGTCGGCGAGCTCGGCGCGGTGCTGCGGCGCGCCGCGGCGCTCGTCACCGGCGATACCGGTCCCATGCACATGGCGGTCGCCGTCGGCACGCCGGTCGTCGGGCTCTTCTTCGGTCCCGCGTCGCCGTTCGACACCGGGCCGTACGCGGGTGACCACGTCGTGATCCACAGCGGCGCGCCGTGCGCGCCGTGCGACCACAACGTGACCTGCCTCGAGCCGTTTTGCCGCGACGAGCTTTCGCCCGACCGGGTCGCCGCGGCGGTCGTCGCGCGCGTTGCCGGCGACTGGGCGGAGCTCGAGTCGATTGCGGGTACGCTCGCGCCCGCGCGGGTCTACCGCACCGGCTTCGATTCCGGCGGCCGCTTCCTCGCGACCCCGCTCGCCGCGCCGCCGCGGCGGCGCGAGGACGCGCTCCGCGACGCGTATCGGGCGTCGTTCCTGCACGTCCTCGAAGGCGTACCGTTGCCGCAGCCGGTCCCGCTCGGTCGGTCGCCGGGCCGTCCCACGGTCCCGATCGCTCCCTTCGTCGGGCTCGTCGAGCTCGCGCGCGAAGGCCTGACGCAGGCCGGCAGGCTCGCGCAGCTCGCGCGCGCGAAGCAGCCGCGGATCGCCGAGATCGAGCGGATCGGCCGCGAGCTCGAGGTCGTCGACCGGACGTTGAAGGAGCACGGCGGCATGCACCCCGACACCAACGTGCTCGTACAGATGTTCACGTTCGGGAAAGAGAATCTCGAAGGCGACGACGTCGCGACCCTGGCGGTCGAGACGGCGCGCCTCTACCGCGATCTAGCGCGCACGGCGGATTGCATGACGGCGCTGCTCGGGGGCGTCGCAGCGAAGGAAGAGGAGAGCGATGCACGTCTTCATCAATGATCTGGAGATCATGGCCGCCGCGGTCGCTGGTGCGACCATCGGCGAGATCGTCGAGGCGAGCCGGATGCACGTGGACCCGAGCGAGATCGTGACCGTGATCGAGCTCGACGGCACCGAGTTCCACGCCGGCGAGGAGGAGCGCTACGCGCGCCGGAGCACCACCGGCGTGGAGCAGGTCCGGATCAGGACCCGCACCCCGACCGCGTTCGCCGCCGAAAAGCGGCGGAGCCTCGCCGAGACTCTCGACGCCGTCGCCACGCGTACGCGCATGGTCGTCATGCTGCTGCGACGATCCGAGACCCGCGCCGCGAACGGCCTGCTCGCCTGCCTGATGGAGGAGCTTCGCCTCACGTTGCTGCTCGACTACCAGCTCGCGATGCTCGCTGAGGACGCCCCGTCCGCCGGCGCCCGCGAAGAGATCGCCATGCTCGCCCCGAAGCTCCTCGACGCCGAGGAGCGGAAGTCGTGGGACCGCCTCGCCGCCCTCCTCGACGAGCACCTCGCACCGACGCTGGACCGCTGGGCCGCGACCACGCGGGCGAGGCTGGACGCGGCGGCGTAGGGCACAGGGTCCGAGAGGCGCGCGGGCTCCGTGTGCGCCCATAGGCCTCCGAAGAGCGCGTGTAGGGGCATTCGCTCTCGGAGCTGCGCGTAGTTTCCTTGCAGTGAGTAGTGCACGAGCCGAACCCGAGCGCGCGCCCGTGCCATGCGGAAGCTGCGCTCGAGCTCGCGCACGATGGGAATGGTGCGCAGAGAGTGGGTTGTTGTGGGGCACGATACCCCCACGTGGTGGTGGCCAGCCGCTTCATCCCATCTATCAACGTGGACCGCCGCGCGACCGCAGTTGTCGCGATCGAGCTCACGCCCTCTCTTCGTGCTCCCCAACGAGAACTCCTGTTCGCACGTGGCGGTTTGTCTCAGGCGCACGCGTCAAAGGGCCGCACCACCCGCGCTCCCGTCCCGTCCCGGATTCCTCCAGAGAACGGTACTGTCGCGCTTTGTCGATGCCGAAGGCCGCGCGGGCGGTACGCAAGCCCAGCGATCAGCCTCCGGCACGACGGTTGCTCGTCGCGTTGCATGATGCACTTCGTCTTGCCGAGGCGATCGCGGATCGCAGCTCCTGGACCCGCCCTTTGTCGCGACCCGATCCGATACATCAGCCACCATCGCGCGTTTCCGTTCGGGTTGGCGCTCGTGGCGGTGGTCATGATGCTGCCGGCGCTGGAGACCGGGCTCCTCGTCGACGACCTCATTCAGCGACCGATCCAGTATCGTCCGGCGGAGCTGCCACCGCGCCTTCTGCAGACTGGACTCCTCCCGCCGGACTCGGGCGAACTCGCCACGGTCGTGAACGGCTTGTTCGACTTGATCGGGGGGAAGGATGGGGCGCAACGCGCCCGCGACTACGGCGTCGCGCCATGGTGGCTCGACGAGGGTTTTCGCGCCGCACTCTGGCGACCCTTCACGGCTTTCACGCACTGGCTCGACTATCGACTGTTTCCCGACACGCCGGTGCTCATGCACGCGCACAACATCCTCTGGTACGCCCTCGCGGTGCTGCTGGCGGCGCGGCTCTACCGTGCGCTGCAACCGTTCCCCGCCGGTCTCTTGGCGGCGGCGTTGTTCCTGCTCGACAAGAACACGTACTTCCCGGTGATGTACGTGGCAAACCGTGGGTTCATCATCGCGCTGGTCTTCGGCCTGTCGTGTCTCACGATGCACCATCGCTGGCGAACGACCGGCGGTCGCGTCTGGATGTGGCTCGCCCCCGGATGCCTGCTGCTGGCGCTCTTGGCGAACGAAGCAGGCGTATCGACGGTCGCTTTTCTCATCGCCTACGCCCTGATCCTCGAGCGAGGGACGTGGCGGAGCCGAGTCGTCAGTCTCGTGCCGGCCGCAGCCGTGGTGCTCGGCTGGCGAGCGGTCTACGTGGGCTTGAGTTTCGGCGTCCGAAATTTCTCGGGCTACATCGATCCGGGATACGCGCCGTGGTCGTTTCTCGTTCGGCTCGCGCCGAGAACCCTTGACATCCTGGGCGGCCAACTGACCGGGCTGCCGCCGGAAGCGAGCTTCGCGTTGAGCGGCGAATGGCAAACGGGACTGACCCTCGTCTTCACGGCGTTCAGTGCGGCATGCGTCGTCGCCTTTGTCGCGGTTCTCCGGCGAGATGCGACGGCGCGATTCTGGGCGACGGGCATGCTGCTGGCGGCGGTGCCCGCGGCGACGGTCGCACCGCTCAGCAAAAACTTGGGATTCGTCGCGCTGGGCGCTTTCGGTGTAGTCGCCGCGTTCTTCGCTGGGTTCGCCGACCGGCAGGTACGCGCTGTCATGCCGAGGTCCGTGCGCGTGCTGTCGTGGGCCGTCGCGATCTGGTTGGCGATCGTACACGTCCCCGGTGCGCTCGCGGCGCGAGGGGCTATGGCGCTCGCCAGCCCATACGTACCGACGCTGACGACTCGTTGCTGTTCGCTCGACGACGTAGACATGGGGGGGCGCGATGTCGTCGTGGTGAACGATCCAACGACTCTCACCACGAGCGTAGTACCGGCAGATCGCACCTATCGCGGCCGGCCGCTCCCGAGGACGATCCGCAGTCTGACGCCCGGTGGTTGGCCTATCGTGGTCAGTCGTCCGGATGCGTCGACACTCGTCCTGACCGCGAAAGGCGATGCACTCTTCGGCTGCCCCCCGCTTGGTCCGATGCACGTGTGCTACGTGCTCCGAGCGATCAATGATTTTTTCGTGTCCGACGTCGAATGGATGCCGGGCGCGCAGGTGGCACTGAGCGGACTCGTCGTTCACGTCCTCGACGTCACGAGGCGGGGCGTGCCGCGGTCCGTGGCATATCGCTTCGACCGGCCGCTCGAAGCCGAAACGTTCGCGTGGCTCGCGTTCGATTGGCGGCGGGAACAGCACGTGCCGTTCGTCCCGCCGCGTGTCGGAGAACAGCTGGAGATCGCCGGCGCCGAGGAATAGGGATTCGAGTGTCTACGCACGCGACACAGGTGGCACGGTGTCGGTGAGACGCTCAGGGGATCGCCGCTGGCCGTGCGCCGCTATGGCGCCCGGTCCCCCGAGACCCCTAGCAACGTCTCTTCCTTACTCAGCGGAATCGCGAGCTGACAACTCTTTGACCCGCACCCCGCCAACCCTCTGGCCCGCACGCGGCCGACGACGCGGGCCACCGCGAGAAACTTCAGCATCGACGTGACCCACGCGTAGGCACACCGGTTGCTGCACCCGGCAAGAATTGCCGACTGCAGCCATGAAAACGTCACGCCGCACGCTCGTCGCCGTCCCGATGCTCGCGACCGTTCTCCTCGCCACCGAAAGCGCGGCCGAGCCGATCTTCGCGTCGCCTCCGCATGTCGTCTCCGACGCGGACGGGTCGCGCATCGTGCTCTTCCTGAATGAGCCGGTGAGCGGGGCGCTGGCCGCCCGAGCGGGGGACGGGTTCGAGGTGCGGGTGCCGCGGAGCGAGGTGGCGGCCAGCATCCAGGGGCAGGACTTCGGGGCGGACGGGTGGGGGAACGGCGGCGACGCCGTGAAGCATCTGGTGCTGGCCGCCGGCGCCAAGGGCGACACCAGCATCCGCATCCAGCCGAGCGGCCCGGTCCACGGGATCGACGCGCACTCGGTCGACGATCCGCCGCGGCTCGTGATCGAGCTGCTGGCGGCGGCGCCGACGCGGACACCGGCGCCGAAGGCGACGAAGGCGCCGGTCGCTGCGAGCAACGCGGCCAAGGACAAGAAGGTCGGCAAGGCGGCCGCCAAGCCGACGGACGCCGCCACGCCGAGGCCGGGTGTCACGGCCGCGCCGAAGGAGCATCGTTCGCCGCGCCCGGCACCGACCGCGAGCGCGACCGCGAACGGAGAGCCGCTGGCGGTTGCCGCCGCCGAGCGCGCATCAATCGACGGTCGTCGCCCGACCGAGGCGCCACGGGACGCCACGATCCTCACCGCCCTCGCTCCTCGCGAGAAGGATTCGAACGGCACGGAAGGCGAGCACGCGCAGGCCGGGGCGGACGGAGCGCCGTCGGCGGCCCCGGTACGCCCCGGCGCCCTCGGCTTCGGCTGCCTCTGGCGCCGCTTCTCCGGCGTTGCGATCTGCGTGGCCGACCCGAAGGCCGCGCCCTACGTCGGCGATCACACGATCACGGCGCTCGTCGGCGCGCTGGCGCGCGGCAAGCTGCCGGAGCCCGAAGACACGCCGCCGGTCGTGACGCCGGCGCTCGTCTACCTGCAGGCCGACGTGCTCTTCGCGACCCGCGCGCCGGAAGGGAAGCTGCTGCCGGTCGTCGACGCCTACCGCCACGCGCTCCGCACGCATCCGCAGTTCCCCGAGGCATGGCGCGCGCGGCTCAACATCGCGCTCGCGTATCGCGCCATGGAGTTCGTGACCGAGCTCCGTACGACCGCCGGCGAGGCGGCCGTCGACCCGACGGCGGGACTGGTGCGCGGGCTCGCGGGCGACCTCGCGTTCGTGACCGGCAAGACGCCGCTCGCGCGCGACGACTACCGGCGCGCCGCGGATGGTGGCGGCCTCGGTGCCTGTCTCGCGGGGCGCGGGCGGGCGCGCATGGCGCTCGCGGCGAACGACGTGACGGTCGCCGCGGCGGAGCTGACCGCGCTCGGCTCGCTCTGTCCGCCGGAGCTCGTGGCCGATCCGGAGACGACGTGGGTGCGAGGCGCGCTGGCGCTGGCGCGCCAGGAGTACGCGGCCGCCCGAACGTTGCTCGACGAGGCGCACAAGGGGCTCGGCAATCAGGATCGCGGCGGCGTCATCGCCGACCTCGGCGCGGTCGCGGAAGCGGCGGGCGATCCCAAGACCGCCCGCGATGCGTACGACACGCTCGCCCGCGGCGCGTATGGCGCGCGTGCCGCCCGGCACGCGACGGTACGGCTCGCGATCCTCGACGGGGTCGGCGGTGACGTCGGCGCCGGCTTGAAGCGGCTCGAGCGGCTCACGCCCGAGGCGTCGGATCCGGCGCGGCGGGCGCTCGTGATGCAGGCGGCGCGGGGCGCGCTCGCGCGCGGCGCCGCGGCGGAAGCGATCGCGACCGTGCACGAGTCGCACGTCGACCCGGCCGCGCTTCCGCTCGACGATCAGCTGCTCATGGCGGAGGCGTATCGGGACATCGGCCTCGTCGGTGAGGCGGAGCGCGTGCTGAACGCCGCGCAAGCGGCCGCCGGCCCGTCCGCGCCGGACGCGCTCTTCGCCGCGCGGGGCACGCTCGCGCTCGCCCGCCGCGACGCGGGCCAGGGGCTCGCGATCGCCGACGACTGGATCCGCGCCCGCGGCCGCACGGCCGGGGCGCTCGGGCTCCGTGCCGGCGCTGCGGCGCTCGCCGGGGACGCTACGGGAGCACAAGCCGCGGTCGCGGCGGCGGTCATCGAGGACCCGAGCGTTGCGCGGACGCTCGCGCTCGACGTCGCGGAGCTGCTGCGCGATCGCCACCCGGCGGCGGCGCTTTCGCTCGCGCACCAGGCATTGGAGCCGGGCGCGGGCGCCGAGCTGCCGCCCGCGCGGCACGCGGCCGGCCTCGCCATGGTCGGCGCGCTCGCGGAGGCCGCCGGCGACGACGACACCGCGCTCGCCGCGTTCACGACGCTCACCGCCCGCTACGGCAAGGAGCCGGTCGCGGCCGATGCGGCGTATCGCGCGGCGCGCATCGCGGCGCGGAAGGTCCCGGGCGGCGACGCGGCGGCCTTTGACGACGCCGTCAAGAGCAAGGACCCGCTCGCACGCCGCGTGGCCGGCGCGGCGCGCGACTACGAGGCGATCATGAAGCCGTTCGCCGGAAACCGAGGCGCGCCGTGATGCCCGCCGCGGCCACGATGTCGCTGGATCCCCCCGCGACCGCCGACCGGCTCGCCGAGCTGCAGGCGGCGTTCGAGGTGTTCACCGGGGCGACGTCGGTCCTGGAGCAGCAGTACCGCGCGCTGCAGGCGCACGTGCAGGCGCTCCGGGCCGAGCTCGAAGAGAAGCAATCCGCGCTCACCGCCTCGATCGATCGCCAGCGCTGCCTCGAGTCGCAGGCGCTCCGTCACAGCCGGCTCGCCGCGATGGGCGAGATGGCGGCGACGCTCGCGCACGAGGTGCGGAATCCGCTCGGCGCGATGGAGCTCTTCGCCGGCATGCTCGCCGAGGAGGTCGCCGACCGGCCGGCGGCGGCGCGCCTCACCGCGCAGATCACGAGCGGCATCGCGGATCTCAACCACCTCGTCACCAACATCCTCGACTACACGCGGCTCCCCGACCCCAAACGGGCCACCGTCGATCTCGACGGACTCGTCGACGACGCGCTCGCCGCGAGCGCACCGGCGCTCGGTCCCGGCATCGGGATCACGCGCGGGGGCACGGCGAGAGTATCGTGCTTGCTCGATCGGGGCCTCGTGATCCAGGCGCTGTTGAACCTCTTCCGGAACGCCGGTGAGGCGATGGCGGGCGAGGGCACGCTCCGGATCGCGGTCGAGCCCGCCGAGCGCTGGGTGCGGATCACCGTCGCCGATACCGGCCCGGGCATCCCCGTCGGCAGCGAGGAGGCGATCTTCGCGCCCTTCGTCACCACCAAGGAGCGCGGCACCGGGCTCGGCCTCGCGGTTGCGCGTGCCGCGGTCGCGGCGCACGGCGGCACGCTCGCCATCCGCCCGCGGCCGACCGAGGAGGCGCGCGGCGCCGTCTTCGTACTCACGTTGCCGCACGTCGCGGCGTCACTCGAAGGAGAAGTCTGATGGAACGGATTCTGGTCGTCGACGACGAGCGGCCGATGCGTCTCGGCGTCAGCGAGGTGCTCGAGCGCCATGGGTTCGCGGTCACGGCCGTCGATTCGGGGGCCGCTGCGCTCACCGCACTGGCGGAAGGCGGCGTCGCCCTCGTGCTCTCCGACATGCGGATGCCGATCATGACCGGGCCGGAGCTGCTGGCCGCGGTACAGGAGCGGCACCCGGGCCTGCCGATGGTGATGATGACGGCGTACGGGACGGTCGAGGACGCGGTCGCGGCGATGAAGGCGGGCGCGCGCGATTTCCTCACCAAGCCGTTCGCACCGTCGGACTTGGTGCACCTGGTGCGGAACGTGCTGCGCGACCCGGAGACCGAGCGGCCGACCGCGGCCGGCGACGTGCTCCGCGCGCGCGGCGAGCGCCGCATCGTGACGCGGGCCCCGGCGCTGCAGCGCGTGCTCGCGGTCGCGGCGGGCGTCGCCGCGAGCCGCGCCCCGATCCTCCTCGAAGGCGAAAGCGGTACGGGGAAGGAGCTGGTCGCGCGCTACGTCCACGCCAACGGGCCGCGTCGCACGCAGCCGTTCGTCGCGATCAACTGCGCGGCGCTTCCGCGCGACCTGCTCGAGAGCGAGCTCTTCGGCCACGAGCGCGGCGCCTTCACCGGCGCCGCGGCACGGAAGCTCGGAAAGTTCGAGCTCGCCCACGGCGGCACGCTGCTGCTCGACGAGGTGAGCGAGATGGAGCCGGTGCTGCAGGCGAAGCTGCTCCGCGTGCTGCAGGAGCACGAGGTCGACCGGGTCGGCGGCACGCGGCCGATCGCGATCGACACCCGCATCATCGCCACCACCAATCGGCCGCTGCGCGCGCTGGTCGCGTCGGGGGCCTTCCGCCGGGACCTCTACTACCGACTGAACGTGATCCCACTCACCCTGCCGCCCCTTCGGGCGCGGCGGGAGGACATGGACGCGCTCATCGACCACTTCTGCCGACGCTTCGCGACCGACAAGCCGCTCACCGTCGATGCGGCGGCGCGCGCGTACTTGAAGCGCCAACCGTTTCCCGGAAACGTCCGCGAGCTCGAGCACGTGATCGAGCGCGCCGCGCTCCTCGCGACCGGCGGCGTGATCGGCGCGGCCGACGTGCAGATCGACGAGGAGCCGATGGCCGAGCCGACGGCCACCGGGTCGCTCGCGGGACTCACGGTCCACGAGGTCGAGCGGCGTCTCATCATGGAGACGCTCCGCCGCACCAACAACAACCGGAGCCGCGCGGCCGAGATGCTCGGCATCAGCGTACGCACCCTCCGGAACAAGCTCGCCGAGTACCGCACGGGCGGCGGGGAGGCGATCGGCGCGTGAACGCGTGCGGCCACGAAACTGGCGGGCGGAAGATTCTGCCGGTCAGGGATCTGACTCGACCGGGTGCCGCGTCCGCCGCGGCGCTGCGCCCACGGCGAAAAGACGGGTACTCCGCGCCGAAGTCCTTGCTGGAACACGTCTTGCTGCCCGCGGACGATAGGAGAGATGTGCCATGCAGCTGTTCGGAACGTTGACCCAAGGTCTGGGCCAGGCCCTGGACCTCTACCAGGCGCGCCACAAGGTGCTGGCCGAGAACATCGCGAACTCGGAGACGCCGGGCTACCGTGCGCGCGACATCGAGTTCGCCGACCAGCTCGCGAGCGCATTGACGCCGCCGCAGCGGGGAACGGAGACGCCGCCGGGTGATCCCGCGAGCGTCGCGGGGCCGCTCCGCGTCGAGCCGACCGTCGACCGCGCCGCCGCCGTCAAGCCCGACGGCAACTCGGTCGCGATCGACGTGCAGGTCGGCAGGCTTTCCGAGAACGCGTTCAAGATCCAGGCGCTGACCCAGATCCTGTCGTCGCGCTACCAGGGCCTGAAGCGCGTGATCGACGGAGGCAAGGTCTGATGCACGTTCGGAAGGCCGGGTCCGAGGACCTCGATGGAGGCATAGTCTGATGGACGTTTCTTCGAGTCTCGCGATCAGCTCGAGCGCGCTGCAAGCGCAGCGGCTGCGCATGGATGTCATCGCCGCGAACCTGGCGAATGCCCAGAGCACGCGGACGCCCGAGGGCGGTCCGTACAAGCGTCACGACGTCGTGCTCGAGGCCACGTCGGGGGGAAGCTTCGACGCCGCCCTCGGCGCCGAGGTGGGGAGCGCGGTGCGCGTCGCCCGCATCGTCGAGGACGAGCGGCCGCCGCGGGTCGTATTCGATCCGGGCCATCCCGACGCGGACGCCAAAGGCTACGTCGCGTATCCGAACGTCAACCCCATCACCGAGATGGTCGACCTCATGGCCGCGACCCGCGCCTACGAGGCCAACATCGCCGCCGTGAACGCGACCAAGCGCGTGCTCGAGGCCGCGCTCTCGATCGGCCGCGCGTAGCGCTTCCGGCGCTCGACCTGGAAGGGGCACGAGGACCACCCGTCATGGAGATCAAGGACATCACGCAGTTCCCGAACATCGCCGGGCTCGGCGGCCCGGAAGGCCCGGCCAAGAGCGGCGACGCGGCCAAAGGCGGCGGCGACTTCGCGTCGGTGCTGAAGCAGTCGCTCACCGAGGTGAACCAGATGCAGCAGAAGGCCGACGCGGCCGTCAGCGCGCTGGCGGCCGGCGAGAAGGTGAGCCTGCACGAGACGATGATCGCGATGGAGCAGGCCGACGTGTCGTTCCGCCTGATGATGCAGGTGCGGAACAAGATCGTCGAGGCGTATCAGGAAATTCTCCGGATGCAGGTCTGACGAGGAGCCTAAGGCGCACGCATGGATCGATTGAACGGAATGCTGGGGCAGCTCCGCGACTTCTTCATGGGGCTGCCGCCGGCGCGGCGGGCGACTTTTGCCGGGCTCACCGCCGCGATCCTCATCGCGACCGGTGCGCTCGCGTGGTGGGTGCAGCAGCCGCAGTACCGGGTGCTCTACAGCGGCCTCGGCGGGTCGGATGCGGGCGCCGTCATCGAGTATCTGAAGACGGAGAAGATCCCGTACCGGGTGAGCGAGGCCGGCGGCAACATCGAGGTCGCGTCGAGCCGGCTCTACGAGACCCGCATGGCGCTCGCGGGCCGCGGCATCCCGCAGGGCGGCGGCGTCGGCTTCGAGATCTTCGACAAGCAGACGCTCGGCATGACCGACTTCGTGCAGCGCCTGAACTACCAGCGCGCCTTGCAGGGCGAGCTCGCGCGCTCGATCGCCGAGCTCGACACGGTCGAGTCGGCGCGCGTGCACCTCGCGATGCCCGAGCGCTCGCTCTTCGTGTCCGAGGAGCGGCGGCCGTCGGCGTCGGTGGTGCTGAAGATGCGCAGCGGCCGGACGCTCGGCCCCGAGCAGATCGCCGGCGTCGTGCACCTGGTCGCGGCGAGCGTCGAGGGGCTCCGCGCCGGCGACGTCACCGTCGTCGACGTGAACGGCAACGTCCTGACCCACGACCAGGCCGAGCAGGACGCGAGGAACCCGGGGAAGGGCCTCATCACCTTCCAGCGCGAGATGGAGCAAGGCTACACCGAGAGCATCGAGACCATGCTCGCCCGCGTCCTCGGCCCGGGCCACGCGCTCGCACGGGTCACGGTCGCGCTCGACATGGCGCAAGTCGAGAAGACCGAGGAGAGCTTCGACCCCGACCGGGTCGCCGTCCGGAACGAGAAGCGCTCGAAGGAGAGCAGCGCGCAGGCGGGTGCGGGCGGAGGGGTCGCGAGCGGCAACCTCACGAACGAGCCGGCGGAATCCGCGAGCGGCCCGACGCAGGAGCGCGAGGACACCGCGCTCAACTACGAGATCAGCAAGGTCACGAGCCGCCGCATCGAGCAGATGGGGGCGGTGAAGAAGCTCTCGGTCGCGGTGCTCGTCGACGGGTCCTGGACGGGCGAGGGCGAGCAGCGCACCTTCGTGCCGCGTGCGCAGGAGGAGATCGACCGCTACCGCGAGCTCATCAAGCGCGCGGTCGGCTTCAACGAGGAGCGCGGCGACCAGATCGAGGTCGCGAGCGCGCCGTTCCAAGAGGCGGCCGCAGTCGAGGCGCCCGAGGCGCCGGGCATGTTGGCGCGCGTAGGGGCGTTCTCGGAGGTGCTCTGGCGCGTCGCCGGCATCGTGGTCGTGCTCGTCGTGCTCATGACGGTCGTCCGGCCTTTTCTGCTCGCGATGGCGAATCGTGCGCCTGTCGCCGCGTCGCAACCGTACATTCCGCCTCCGACCGCGCGCGCCACGGTCGTCGGCGCCGGCGGCGGTACGGATCTCCCCGTGCCCGCCGGCATGCTCCAGATGGCGAGCCAGAACCCCGAGCACACGGCGGATGTCATTCGCCAATGGTTGGCGCAGAAATAGACGATGGCCGACGAGCTCACGGGCGTCGACAAGGCCGCGGTGCTGCTCCTCTCGCTCGGCGAGGAGGTGGCAGCCGAGGTGTTCCGCCATCTCGATGACGGCGAGGTCCGCGTCGTCACGAAAGCGCTCGCGCGCATGCGGAGCGTACCGGCCGAGCACCTGCGAGCCGTCGAGCAGGACTACCGGAAGCGCGTCAGCAGCGCCCGCGGCTTGCGGGTGGACGGCCTCCTCTTCGCGCGCTCGCTCGTGAACCAGACGGTCGCGAACGGCGAGCTCTCGGGCTCGGTCAACCGCGACGAGATCCTCGCCGAGCTCGACCAGCTGCCGAGCGGCGAGGCGACCGGCCTTGCACGTGCGCTCGAGGGCGTTCCCCCTGACGGGCTCGCGCGCCTCCTCGAGAGCGAGCATCCGCAGATCGCCACCCTCATCGTGGCGCACCTCTCGCCGGCGCAGGCGATGCTCGTGCTGCGCGGGCTTCCCGAGGCGTTGCAGAGCGAGCTCGTCGAGCGTCTCGCCCGGCTCGACGCCGCGATTCCGCCCTCGGTCGTCCAGGAGGTCGGGGTGATCCTGCGCGACCAGGTGAAGGGCCTCGCGCGCGAGACGGGCAAGGCCGCCGGCGGACCGAAGGTCGTCGCCGAGATGATGAAGCACGCCGACAAGGCGACCGAGGGTCGGATCTTCGAGGACCTGGAGCAGCGCGACCCCGAGCTCGCGACCTCGATCCGCGCGATGCTGTTCACGTTCGAGGACTGCCTGCAGTTCGACAACCGCAGCATGCAGACGCTGCTCAAGGAGGTCGCGCGCGAGGACCTGCTGCTGGCGCTCAAGACCGCGAGCCCGGCGCTCTCGGAGAAGATCTTCGCCAACGTGTCGAGCCGCGCGGCCGACATCCTCCGCGAAGACCTCGCGTCGTCGGGCCCGGCCCGGCTCAAGGACGTCGAGGCGGCGCAGCAGCGGATCGTCGGCGCCGTCCGCGACCTCGAAGCCGACGGCAAGATCGTGGTCGCCGGCGGGGCATCCGACGATGTCCTCGTTTGAGAAGCTGCGCCCGGCGGCCGTCGCGGCGCCGGCGGGCAGCGCGACGTTCGGCACGCTCGGGCGCCTCACGTTCGGGTCGCGGGTCGGCGGCGCGAGCGTGTTTCGCGATTTCGACGGCGGAGCGGGCGTCGACGGTCGGCCGGCGGCCGAGCCGCCGGCCGAAGAAGCGATCGGAATCGCGCCGGAGGTCGACGAGGCGCAGCAGGCGGCCGAGGCCGCCTATGCCGACGGCGTCGCCGCCGGCCGCGCCGCGGCGCTCCGCGAGCTCGTCGGTGAGGGTGAGACGTTCGTGCACGCGCTCGCGGAGCTGAAGCGGTTCCG
>JANNPN010000450.1:0-13681 GCA_031400185.1 Polyangiaceae bacterium | reverse complement strand
TGCCGTATCGACGACGGACCCCAGACGGTTGTGCCCCTCACCCTTCTCCCCCCGGTCGACTGATTCCCCGCTGGGGTTGCGCACGGGCCGTCCGCTCCGGTCGCGCCAGCGGTCGTCGGGACCGGCGGCGTCGTGAGCGCGGCAGCGCCGGGCTCCGGTCCCGGAACGGGGGGCGGCACGGGTGGAAGCGGCGGCGGCAGCGACGGTCTCCGCGCCTTCTGCACGCGTTGTCCCGCGCCCGACTATCCCTCCCGCGCTCGCCGTCAGGGCTGGCAAGGCACGGTCGACGTCGACCTCGAGATCGGCGGCGACGGCGTGGTCGCCGCGGCGCGGGTCGGGCGCTCGTCGGGCTACCCGTCGCTCGACGCGGTCGCCCTCGACGTGGCGCGCGCGAGCCGCTTCACGGTGCCGGCGGGCGGCGACGGTCTTCGCGGCCAGCTCCGCTATCGCTTCGTGCTCGACGCGACCGCCGACCGACGCTAGGACCTGCCCGCCACCGGCATGCTCGGCTCGACCCACCCGTTCCTCGCGCTCGTCGCGGCGCTCACGCTCGCGACGCAGGCCATTGCGGTGCGTGCGCCGCAAGCGATTGCCGCCGCGCCGACCCCGCAGCCGAGCCTCGCGCCGCCGGGCCGCATCGTCTCGCTCGCCCCGTCGATCACCGAAACGCTCTTCGCGCTCGGCGCGGGGGCGCGCGTCGTCGCGGTGTCGGATCACTGCGACTATCCGCCGGAAGTGACGCGCCTTCCGCGCGTCGGCTCCTTCAACTCGCCGAGCGTCGAGGCCGTGCTGGCCGCGCGTCCGGACGTCGTGATCGGCGCGCCGAGCCCCGGGAACCACGAGAACGTGCGCACGATGCTGCGGCTCGGCGTGCGGGTCGAGATCGTGGACCCGGAGCGGCTCGCGGACGTGCCCGCGATGACGCGGCGGCTCGCCGCGATCGCCGGCGAGCCCGCGGCCGGCGAGCGGCTCGTCGCCGCGATGGCGCGCGACATGGAGGCGGTCCGCCGCAAGGTCGCCGGCGCGCCGAAGCCGCGGGTGCTTATGCTGGTCGGCCAGGAGCCGCTGATCGCGGTCGGGCCGGAGAGCTTCCTCGGCGAGATGCTGGTCGAGGCGGGCGCGGTCAACGTCGCGCCCGCCGGCTCGTGGCCGCGCCTCAACGTCGAGATCGTGATCGCCGCCGATCCGGAGGTGATCATCGATTGCAGCATGGGTACCGAGGCCGGGACGGCGAGCCTCGCGTACTGGACGCGGTTCCCGTCGCTCAGCGCGGTCAAGAGCCGGCGCGTGCACCCATTCCGCGCGTTCGAGGCGCTGCGGCCTGGGCCGCGGGTCGCGATCGCGCTCGAGGAGCTCGCCCGCCTGCTGCATCCCGAGCGCTTCTGACGATGGCGCTCACGCACGTCACCTGGGCGCGGCTGGCGCGTGTGAACGGTCTCCTCGGGGCGCTCCTGCTCGTGAGCCTCGCCGCCGCGGCCGCCATCGGTCCGGTCGCGCTTGACTGGCGCCGGGTGTTCGACGCGAGCTCCGGCATCGCGCCGGACGCGGTGATCCTCTTCCGCGCCCGCATCCCGCGCGTGCTGCTCGCGGCCATCGTCGGCGGCGCGCTCGCGATCGCCGGCGCGGCGCTCCAGGCGCTGCTGCGGAACCCCCTCGCCGAGCCGCACCTGGTCGGCATCTCGAGCGGGGCTGCGCTCGCCGCAGTGCTGGCGCTCGTGACGCTGCCGGTGGCGTTGGGGCAGGCGCTGATCGCGCCGATCGCCGCGTTCGCCGGCGCGCTCGTGAGCATTTGGATCGTGGTGCGGCTCGCGTTCGTCGGCGAGCGCGTCGATCCCTACACTCTGCTGCTGATCGGCGTCATCTACAACGCGTTCACCGGCGCGCTCCTCATGTTCATCAACAGCGTCGTCGACCTCTACCAGGCGCACGGCGTGCTCTTCTGGCTGATGGGCCACGTCGGCACCCGCGAGTACCCGACGCTCGCGGCGCTCGGGCTCTACAGCGCCATCGGCCTCGCCCTGCTGCTCTGGCGGGCGCGCGACCTCGACTGCCTCTCGCTCGGCGACGAGCGCGCGGCCGAGCTCGGCGTCGACGTCGAGTGCGCGCGCCGCGCGGTCTTCGTCGCCGCGGCACTGCTCGTCGGCGCGGTGGTGTCGGTCTCGGGTCTCATCGGCTTCGTCGGGCTCGTCGTGCCGCACCTCATGCGGCTCCTCGTCGGCGCCGACCATCGCATGCTGCTGCCGGCGTCGTATCTCGCGGGTGCGATCTTCCTCGTCTGGGCCGACACGGTCGCGCGGACGGCGCTCGGCGTCACCGAGATCCCCGTCGGCGTCGTGACGGCGATCTGCGGTGCGCCGGTCTTCGCGTATCTGCTCCGGCGCGAGCGCCGGCTGGTGGAGCAATGAGCGCGTCCGCTGGTGGTTCACGGGGCGCTCCGGCTCTCCATGCCGAGCGCGTGTCGTTCGCGTACGGATCGCGGCCGGTGTTGCGTGACGTCACGCTCGCCGTCGCGCCGGGGTCGATGCTGGCGCTCGCCGGCCCGAACGGCTCCGGCAAGTCGACGCTGCTGGCGTTGCTCGCCGGCACGCGCCGCCCGCACGCGGGCGCGGTCGCCGTCCGCGGACGGCCGATCGGAAGCTACGAGCGCCGCGCGCTCGCGCGCCTCGTCGGGGTGGTGCCGCAGGACACGACCGTGACGTTTCCCTACACCGTGACCGAGATGGTGCTCATGGGCCGCGCGCCGCATCGGCCGCCGCTCGGGCTGGAGGGTCCGCGCGACGTCGCGATCGCCGAGCGCGTGATGGCCGAGACCGGCATCCTCGAGCTCGCCAACCGCCGCGTCACCGAGCTCTCGGGCGGCGAGCGCCAGCGCGTGATCGTCGCCCGCGCACTCGCGCAGGAGCCCGAGATCCTCCTCCTCGACGAGCCGACCACCCACCTCGACATCCGCCACGCGATCGACGTGCTCGACCTGGTCGCCGCCGTGAACCGATCGCGCGGCGTGACGGTGGTCGCCGTGCTGCACGACTTGACGAGCGCGGCACTCTACTTCGACCGGATCGCCTTCCTCCGCGACGGAATGCTCGTCGCCGACGGCCCGCCGCGGACCACGATCACCGCCGCGACGATCGCGGGCGTGTTCGACGCGGCCGTCGGCGTCGACGTCGATGCCGACGGTATCCCGGCGATCCGCCCGCGGCGGCTCCGAACGTAGCGGCGAACGGTCCGCCGGCGACGGTCGGCTAGGGGACGATGCGCCACACCATTCCCCCTTGCGCTCGTGCTCGGCGTGTTGCGCGCGGCGCAGACCATCAGCGCTTCGACCCACATTCCCTGAGGCAGCGCCCGATCTCGGTGTCACGCCAATCCCACAACCGCTCGTGCTTCTGGTCGACGTTCACCGGCGACCGGTTCCACGTGCTCGGGTAGCAGAACGCGCCGATCGCCTGCACGGCGATCGCGATCGCGCCGGCGAGGAGCAGCGCGACGGTGACCGGGCGGCACCGGTCCCACGACCACGCGAGCGCGACACCGAGCACGATCGCGAACAGTGGGGTCGCGTCGATCCAGAAGCGGGGGCCGAAGGAGTGGCCGCCCCACCAGATCGAGAACGCGGCGAGCTGCAGCAGGAAGACCGGCAGCGAGAGCAGCGCGAGGAGTGCGAGCGGCCACGGCCGGAGGCGGCGCCCCGCGAACGGCAACACGGCGAGCGCGATCGGGATCCAGGGGCAAAATACGAACAGGCCGCGGTTCGGGCTCACGAGCGTGCCGGCGGCGCCCGCGAGCACGTCGGCGGTCCAGTAGCCGCCGACCCGATGCGAGACCGGCAGCATCCGTTCGAGCTCGGCGTAGCCGCCGCTCGCCGCGCCGAAGTACCAGAGGTTCCATCCGACCGTCGCGGCGCCGAGCACGATCAGCCCCGGGGCGAACCACAGGGCGGCGCGCCGGTGCCGCACGATCACCCACGCGACGATGGGCAGCGCAAAGATCGCGTTCTGCGGCCGGCAGCAGACGACGAGCGCGGTCGCGATTCCGGCGAGCAGCAACCGTCCGCGGCCGACGTCCGGGCGCAGGATCTGGACGAGCGCCAGGGCCAGCGCGAAGGCGGCGGGGCCGTGCTGCCAGAGCGCCTGGCTCCCCATCGTCCAGAGGTCGGTGCCGAGCGCCGCGATCGCCGCCGCCAGGAACGCGAACCGCCCACACCCGACCTGGCGCAGCATCAGCAGCATGAGCACGCCGGTCGCCGCCGCGATGACCGACGCGGCGTTCTTCGCCATCGTCTCCGTGATCGGGATGCGATCGCGCTCCCACCCCGGGCGCGTGACGTCGAGGAACGCGATCTGCGGCGCGATCAGCGGAAACGCGAGCAGCGGTACCGCGACCGGGTAGCGCGACACGACGTGGTCGCGCTGCGCCGAGAGCGAGTAGGGGAGCGCCGTCGGCCAGTACTCGGCCCGGAAGCGGTCGAGGACGAGGCCGTCGCCGCGGTAGAGCGCCAACGGTACGAGCGACGCCGGCTGCGTGTCGAGCGTCGGAATGGTGCGGCCGTTCATCTCGTATGCCGCAAAGAGCAACACGCCGAGCAGCGTCGGACCGATCCAGCCGCCGCGACGAGCGAGCCTACCCCTCGGATCCATGGGGGGCGGACTCTATCTCGTCGCGGACGGCGGAGGGTAGGCGGCGCCGCCGCGGCTCAGGCGGCGCGCACCTGGTGTGGCGTCGTCGCGCGTGCGGTGCGGCGCTTCCCGAAGCGCGGGATCAGCATCG
This sequence comes from Polyangiaceae bacterium, assembly GCA_031400185.1. Lineage (GTDB taxonomy): Bacteria > Desulfobacterota > Binatia > UTPRO1 > UTPRO1 > UTPRO1. The sequence goes on along the minus strand of JANNPN010000450.1, from coordinate 8,914 downwards.
GGACACGGCGGCGGTAGTCCGCGTACGACGCCCCGTGCGCGGCTTCGAGGTCACGTTCCTCGAGCTGGATCGCGACCAGGATGTAGCCCGTCGTCATGACCGCGAAGAAGAGGTGCGCGACCGTCATGGTCGGCGTCGCCCAGAACGCGAGGAGCCAGCCGACGTAGAGCGGATGGCGCACGTGCGCGTACGGGCCCGGGGTCGAGAAGTGGAGCGGGGTGTAGGGCCGGCCGCGGAGAAAGAGCCACACCTGACGGAGGCCGAAGAGGTCGAAGTGGTTGATGAGGAAGGTCGTGCCGAGGACGGTCGCCCAGCCGAGCGCGCAGACGGCGGCGAGCACGAGGCGTCCGGTCGGGCTCGCGACGTCCCACACGACGCCGCCGATCGGCCGCCACTGCCAGAAGAGGAGGATCATCGCGAGGTTCGAGGCCATGACGTAGAGGCTCCGCTCCGCGGCGCTTGGAATCGTGCGCGTGACGACCGCCTTGAACCACGGGCGCGCCATCACGCTGTGCTGCACGGCGAACACGCCGAGCAACAGCGCGTCGATCAGGAGGGCCGTGCCGACGGGGTCGGTCGGCGCGCCGTCGATCGTGATCGGCACGCCGAAGCCGCCGACGAAGCCGATCGCATAGAGGAAGACCCCCACGAAGAGCAGATACGAGACCGATCCGAAGACGAACACCGCAAGACGCGTGAGCATGTCGTTTTCTCCTTTCGCTGGCGGCGCGGTCGGCGCGCCGCCGTCACGCGACCGAGCATCCCGGCGTGGCGATGCTGCGCCAATGCACCGCGACGCCGTCTTGCTTTGCCGCGACGCCGCCGCTTGTCCGGGACGCCGGCCGGCTTGCTCGAGCGTCGCGCTCCGTGATCGAACGGGCGCGGAATGGACGTGGTCTCCGACGTGCTTCGCGCGGTCCGGCTTTCCGGGGTCGTCACGTTTCATACGGAGCTGACGGCGCCGTGGGGCCTCGCCGTGCCCTCGGCCGCGGACCTTTCCACGATGTTGCAGTTGGGATCGCGCCGGCTGATCCCGTTCCACGCGGTCGCCGAGGGGGCCTGCGTGTCGCGCGCGGGCGCGGGCGCCGTCGACCAACTCGACGAGGGCGACGTCGTCATGTACCCGCACGGCGCGCCGCACGTGCTCGCGAGCGACACGACCGTTGCGCCGACTCCGGTCGGCGGGCTCCTGCCGCCGCTCTCGGCGGAGCAGCTCGCGATCGTGCGGCACGGCGGCGGCGGCGCGCTCACGAAGCTCGTCTGCGGCTTCGTCCACTGCGATGACGCCGTGTTCAACCCGCTCGCCGCCGGGCTGCCGCAGGTGCTCTGCGGACGGAGCAATGGCACCCGCGGGCCGACGCCGCTCCGCGGGCTCCTCACCTTGGCGCTGTCGGAGGCGGCGGCGCCGCGCGCCGGCACGACGACGCTGCTGACGCGCCTCACCGAGCTCATGTTCGTCGAGGTGCTGCGCGACTTCATCGAGTCGCTGCCGGCGGAGCAGACGGGATGGTTCGCGGGTCTCCGCGACCCCTTCGTCGGCCGCGCGCTCCAGCGCCTCCACGCCGCGCCCGATCGCGACTGGACCGTCGAGGAGCTCGGCCGCGCCGTCGGGCTCTCGCGCTCGGCGCTCGTCGACCGCTTCAACGCGCTCGTCGGCGAGCCGCCGATGACCTACCTCACCCACTGGCGCATCCAGCTCGCGACCCAGATGCTGCGCGACTCGCACGCCAGCGTCGCGACGATCGCGTCGCAGGTCGGGTACGCCTCCGAGGCCGCGTTCAGCCGCGCCTTCCGCCGCGTCGTCGGGCAGCCGCCGGCGGCGTGGCGGCGACAAGCGACCCTCCCCTGACGCAGTCGACCGCGGCGAGCGCAGCGCCGGATACGGCGGTCGCCGCGCCCCAACCGCATGAACAAGAAAGACCCGAGCGAGCGGTCGGGGTAGGTCCACACGCATGACGAGGATTCGGTAGGCGCCGCCCCGCACCCTGGTTGCTCTCCGTCAGATCGTGCTACGACCCCCCGCGGGGAGGGCGCGGCATGGCGGAGCTACCAGCAGCACAGGTCACCCGGCTCATCTGGTTGGGTCTCGTCGTGGCGGCGCTCGGGTTTTCGTACAGCTCGTGTACCACCTACGTGAAGCCGAACGAGGTCGGCATCCTCGAGAGCCGGCTCGTGTCGCCGACCGGCATTCGCGAGAAGATGTATCCCGGCGGACGGCTGTACTTCCTGCTGATCGGGCAGACGATGCATCAGTTCCCGACCGATCTGCAGGTGCTCGAGCTGACGAGCTACCCGGACGAGTCGAACGCGCGGAACGCCCGGGTCGAGGCGCCGGTCGAGATCAACACCTCGGACGGCTCGAAGGTCATCCTCGACGTGACGGTGCTCTATCGCATCGAGGATCCGTTCGCAGTGATGCAGCAGGCGGGGGCGGGCCGGCTCTTCGAGACGACGGCGGTCATCCCGAAGACGATCGCCGCGCTCAAGAAGAACCTCGGCGAGATGGTGGCCGAGGATTTCTACAACGTGAAGGTGCGGGCGCAGCGGGGGGAGAAGGCGCTCGCGCAGGTGCACATGGAGCTGAAGGACAAGGGCATCGCCATCGATCACGTGCTGATGCGGCAGTACTACTACAACCACGACTACCAACAGCAGATCGAAGAGAAGAAGGTCCAGGATCAATTGAAATTCACGCGCGCGTCCGAGGCCGAGGCGGCCAAGGAGCTCGCCAAGAAGCAGGAGATCGAGGCGACGGGGCGCGCCACGGTCGAGATCGAGACCATGCGCGGCAATTCCGAAGTCACCAAGATCCAGGCCGAGGCCGACGCCTATCGCCGGAAGCGCGTCGCCGACGCGGATCTGCTGGTGCAGCTCGCCAATGCCCAAGGCGCGGAGCTCGAGAACCGCGCCTATCAAGGCGGCGGCTCGGAGAACCTGGTGGGGATGAAGATGGCCGAGGTGTTGGAGGGGGTCGACACGGTGCTGGTGCCCGCGGGCGGCAAAGGCGGCATGAACCCGCTCGATCTCAATCAGGCGCTGCGGCTCTTCGACGTGGCGCCCGAAACGGCGGTGCAGCCGTGAGGCGGGCACTCCGTAGTTTGGTTCTCGTGCTCGTCGCCCTCGCGGCGAGCGGCTGCTACCGCTCGACCGGCTCGACCGAGGTCGGCATCAAGATCGGCAAGCTCTTCGGCGCCGACGAGGTCGTGGCGCCCGGACGCACGGTGCTCGTCATTCCGGTCATCCACGACTGGTACGTCTTCGATACCAAGACGCAGACCGTCGAGATGAAGGGCAGCGAAAACGACCGGCTGGACGACGCGCTCGACTTCAAGACCCGCGACGGCAACGACGTGAGCGTCGACGTGACGGTGCTCTACCACGTCGATCCGGCGAAGGCGCCGCACGTGCTGCGCCACGTCGCCTCGGACGTCGACGAGGTGCGGACGGTGCTGGTGCGGCCGCTGGCCCGCTCGATCCCGCGCGACTCGCTGAACGAGCTCTCGTCCGAGGAGTTCTACGACTCCGACCTCCGCGCGGCGAAGGAAGAGCAGGCGCTCGCCAATCTGCGCCGGGCGCTCGAGCCGTACGGCCTCGTCTGCGAGCGGGTCGTGCTCGGCAACTACCGCTTCCACAAGAACTACCAGGCGGCGATCGATCAGAAGAAGGTCGCCGACCAGACCGTCAACAAGAACCGCTCCGGCGCGGAGGCCGCAATCAAGGAGTGGGAGCGCGAGCTCGAGACCACCAAGGGCGTCGTCGGCCAGCTCCTCGCAACCGAGCGCGGCAAGGCCCAGCAGGTGACACTGCAGACCGACGCCTACTGGGCGGCGAAGAAGCTCGAGGCCGAAGCGATCGTCGCGGAAAAGGCCGCCAACGCGCAGGGCATCACCAAGATGAAGGAGGCGATGTCGGGCGCGGGCGGTCGCACCATGGTGAAGCTTCGCATCGCCGAGTCGCTCAAAGGGAAGCGTATCGTGCTCTTCCCGACCTCGGACTCTGCGATCAACCTGCAGCAGACCGACGTGAACCGCTTTCTCGAGGCCACGGGGGTCGTGCGGAAGGAGTGAGCGCGGCGGTTGGGCTCAGCGCCGGCTTTCGAGAAGGGCCCGTAGCACCATGACGTGGCTCACGATCATGAGCGGCACCAGGACCGCGGCGACGAACCACTGCGCGGCGAGGTAGCGTGCCGCCTCGATCCGTGCCGCGGTGACGAGCGCCACGGTCAGATCGGAGAGGCCGACGACCGTGCAGATCCACACGAGGCGGCGCGCGTAGCGCGAGCGACGCTGGAGCGCCACGAGAGCCGCGAGCGCCAAGCCGGCGGTGACCGCGTCGCCGACCGCCGTCGAGACGGCGAACCCGCGCGGCATCTCCGGCGCGAGGCTCGGCACCATGAGGCCGGTGCCGAGGATCCGGAAAAGCTGCGGGCAGAGCCACACCGCGACCACCCGATCCGGATCGAGGCCGCGGAGCCGCGGGGCGACGAACAGTTGCCCGAGCACCGCCCAGACCACGAGGAACCACACGAACTGCAGGACGAACAGCGGAAGGGGATTCATCCGGACCTCCGTGCGCTCGCGCAAGTCTTGGCGCCCTCCGACTGTCTGACGCCTCGGGTCCCGCCGTGCAAACGCCGCCGCCGATGAAAATTGGGTGACCGAACGATTTTCGGCTTTTCGGTCCGCCCGCTTTGCGCTACGCATTTTCCTTCATGGATTCCGCGGTCGAGCGCCTCTGTCTCGGAAGAATGCAGAACCCCGTCCGCGGCTTCCTGCACGGCACGGCCGCGGGGCTCTCGATGGTCGGCGCGGCGGTACTCTGGCGTGCCGGAGAGGGCGGGCTCGGCATGCGGATCGCGCTCGTGGTGTTCGCGGCGAGCCTCGTCGCCCTCTACACGGTGAGCAGCCTCTACCATTCGTTTCCCTGGCAGGAGGTCTGGAAGCGGCGCATGCAGCGCCTCGACCACTCGATGATCTACCTCGTGGTCGCCGGCACCTACACGCCGCTCGCCATGATCGCGCTCGACGGCTGGCTGCTCGCGGCGGCGCTCGCCGCGACGTGGGGCATCGCGCTCGGCGGCATCGCGCAGAAGGTCTTCTGGCCGCACGTGGCGGACTGGGTCTCGATCGCCATGCAGATGGTGCAGGGGTGGCTGGCGTTGCCGTTCATGGGCCTCGTCGCGCAGACGTTACCGCGCGAGGGGTTCCTCATGGTCGTGGCCGGCGGCCTCCTCTACACCGTCGGCATGATCCTCTTCGTGACGCGTCGCCCGCGCCTCTGGCCGCGGGTCTTCTCGTACCACGAGGTCTTCCACGTCTGCGTCTGCGCCGCGAGCGGGCTCCACTACACGGCGATCCTGACGTACGTGGCGCGGTTCCCTGGCGGCTGACCGGGGTACGCGTAGCCGCTGACCGGCGCGGCGTCGGCGTGTTAGGGTTCGATCCGTGAAGCCGGCGCGCCGCCCCGCTCGCTACGACGAGCTCGAGAAGGTCCCCGACACCAAGGTCGCGGAGATCATCGACGGCGAGCTGATCGTCTCGCCGCGCCCCGCGTCACCACATGCGTTCGCGGCGTCGGTCATGGGCGCGGACCTGATTGGTGCGTTTCACCGTCCTCCCGGCGATGCGCGCGGTCCGAGCGGCTGGTGGTTGCTGGACGAGCCCGAGCTGCACTTCTACGACGACGTGCTCGTGCCGGATCAAGCCGGCTGGCGCCGCGAGCGCATGCCGTTGGTGCCGAAGGTCCCGGCGTTCACGCTCGCGCCCGATTGGGTGTGCGAGGTGATCTCGCCAAGCACGGAGCGCATCGACCGCAGCCGGAAGATGCGGATCTACGCGCGCGAGGGCGTCGCCTTCCTCTGGTTCGTGAACCCGCTCTTGCGCACGATCGAGGTGTACGAGCTCCGCGACGCCGAGTGGAGCGCGAAAGCGGTGCACGGCGGCGACGCCCCGGCGCGGCTCGTGCCGTTCGACGCCGTCGAGCTCGACGTCGCGCGCTGGTGGATCGACGAGCGCTAGCGCGCGTTGCCCCGGCGAGTAGCCTTGCCACGGACGTGCGCTCGGCGCGGCGACGCCCAACGCTGGTTGCCTGACCCTCGGATCTGCTGTTAGACCCAGCGGAACGTGTATTTCCACTTCGGCAACGTGCTCGTTTTCCTGCTCCTCGGATTCGTGCTGGCCGCCATGATGCTCGGGCTCGGGCGGCTGCTCCGGCCGCAGAATCCCGAGGCGGCGAAGCTCTCGAGCTACGAGTGCGGCGAGCCCGCCAGCGGGAGCGCCTGGATCAATTTCAACATCCGCTTCTACCTGGTGGCACTCGTCTTCATCGTCTTCGACGTCGAGCTAGCGTTCATGTACCCGGTGATGGCGGTCTTCAAGAGCTGGGTCGCCGACGGACGCGGCCTGTTCGCGCTCGTCGAGATCCTCCTCTTCGTCGGCATCCTCGCGGTCGGGCTCGTCTATGTCTGGGTCAAGCGCGACCTGGAATGGGTGAAGCGCGTCCCAGGGGCGGTCGCCGAGCCGGAAGTCAGACATGCGGCATGAACGCTCGGCGAAGCCCGATGAGCGGTAGGCGAAGCCGATGAGCTTAATGAACACGATGCCCGAGTTCATGGTCACGACCCAGGTCGACGCCATGCTCAACTGGACCCGCAAATCGTCCCTTTGGTACATGCTCTTCGGCCTCGCCTGCTGCGCCATCGAGATGATGCAGACCGGCGGCCCGCGCTCCGACCTCGACCGCTTCGGCGCCGTCCCCCGCGCGACCCCACGCCAGTCGGACCTCATGCTCGTCGCCGGCACGCTGACCTTGAAGATGGCGCTCCGAACGAAGCGTCTCTACGACCAGATGCCCGACCCGAAGTACGTCATCTCGATGGGGAGCTGCGCGAATTGCGGCGGGCTCTTCCAGCTCGCGTACTCGGTCTGCGACGGGGTCGACAAGGTGATCCCGGTCGACGTCTATGTCCCGGGGTGCCCACCCCGTCCGGAGTCGCTGACCGAAGGGCTGCTCAAGCTGCAGGACAAGATCCAGCAGGAGAAGTGGCTGGTGCGCCGCGACGTCGTGCCGGCGACCGCGCGCAGCTGACCCCGACGTTTTCAGTGGACACGGCCGCGATCCACGCGCTCCTCGTCGCCCGCTTCCCGGGCGTGCCGTTTGCGCTCGAAACACAGGGTGCGCCGGCCATCCGCGTGCCGGCCGTGGAACTGATCCCGGTCGCGACCGTTCTTCGGTCCGATCCCGTGCTCGCGTTCGACTGCCTTTCGAATCAGAGCGGCGTCGACTACCCGAAGCGCGACCAGGTCGAGGTCGTCTACCACCTCTTTTCGTACACGCACCGGCACGCGGTCGTGCTGAAGGTCGGCGTGCCCCGCGACAATGCGCGGCTCGCGACCGCGTCGACGGTGTGGCGTGGGGCGATCTGGCAGGAGCGGGAGATCTTCGACCTGCTTGGGGTCGACTTCGCGGGTCACCCCGACCTCCGCCGCATCCTGCTGCCGGAGGACTGGGTCGGCCACCCGCTCCGCAAGGACTACGTCGAGCCGACCGAGTACCACGGCATCTCGACCAAACGGGAGTCGTTGCTGTGAGCGGCATCGGGGGAGTCGAGGTGGACGTCGTTCGCGACGGGCTCGCGACCGAGGAGATGACCCTCAACATGGGGCCGCAGCACCCGAGCACGCATGGGGTGCTGCGCTTCGTCGTGAAGGCCGACGGCGAGGTGATGCGCGAAGCGATCCCCGACGTCGGGTATCTGCACCGGTCCATCGAAAAAATCGCTGAAAAGGTCGGCTACCACGGCTTCATGCCCTACACCGACCGCATCGACTACGTCGCGGCGATGCCGTGCAACCAGGGTTGGGCGATGGTGTGCGAGAAGCTCGCCGGCATCGAGGTGCCGCGCCGGGGCGAGTACTGCCGCGTGATCGCCGTCGAGCTGAACCGCATATCGAGCCACCTCATCGCGGTCGGCACGATGGGCATGGACATCGGCGCGTTCACGCCGTTCACCCATGCGCTCCGTGAGCGCGAGCACATCAACGACTTGATGGAAGAGCTCTGCGGCGCGCGGCTGACCTTCAGCTACATGCGGATCGGCGGAGTCGCGTACGACCTGCCGCCGGGATGGGCCGCGCGGACGCGAGAGTTCCTCGATCGCTTCGAGCCGATGCTCGACGAGTACAACGCGCTCATCTCGTTCAACAAGATCTACGTCGAGCGCCTGATCCACGTCGCGGTGATCTCGAAGGCCGACGCGATCGCCTATAACCTGACCGGCCCGAACCTGCGCGGCTCGGGGGTGTGCTTCGACGTGCGGAAGGACCTGCCGTACTCGATCTATCCCGAGCTCGACTTCGACGTGCCGATCGGGAGCGGGGAGCGTGGGACGCTCGGCGACTGCTTCGACCGCTACATGGTGCGCATCCGCGAGATGCAGGAGTCGTGTCGGATCCTCCGCCAGTGTCTCGACCGCATCCCCGACGGCCCCGTGCTCGGCAAGGTGCCGCGGAAGTTCAAGCCGCCCGCGGGCGACGCCTACGTGCGGCTCGAGGCCGCGCGCGGCGACATGGGCTGGTACTGCGTCAGCGACGGCAGCGAATACCCGTACCGCGTGCGCGTCCGGACCGGGTCGTTCGCGGCGATGTCGATCGTCGACTATCTGAGCCGCGGGCTCATGATCGCGGACCTCATCGCGGTGATCGCGAGCCTCGATGTCGTGGCGCCGGAGGTCGACAGGTAGTCCGGTCACACGCTGCGAGTAGCGTAGCGAGTGCGGGCCTATGGGGGGTAGCGCCGCAGTTTGATGCTCGCGCGGCGGAGCACTCGGAAAGCGGTGGCAGCAGGCGGGCGAGTCGGGGATGGCTTCTACGGTCGCCGGATCGCTGCCACCCAGCGCAGAACGCCCGCCGCAGCC
>JANNPN010000411.1:0-23170 GCA_031400185.1 Polyangiaceae bacterium | reverse complement strand
CGCTGCGGGTCGTCGTGTCGCTCAGCGCCGCCGTGAGTGTCGCCGTCGGTGTCGCGGTGCGGGTCGGCGTGGCGGTCAGCGCGGACGTGAGGGTCGCCGTCGGTGTGGCCGTGCTGGTCGGCGTCGCGGTCAGCGCGGACGTGAGGGTCGCCGTCGCTGTGGCCGTGCTGGTCGGCGTCGCGGTGAGCGCCGAGGTGACGGTCGCCGTCGGCGTCGCGCTTGGCGTGGCGGTCGGTGCGCTGCCGGGCGGCGGGCTCACCGTGAGCAGGAACGAGCCGCGACTCGCGTCGAAGCCATCGACGAAGATGAAGTACGTCTGACCTGCCACCACGTTCAGCGAAAGCCGCGAGGCGTGGTGATCGTTCGGCTCGCTCGTGAAGCAGCCGGGCGCGTCGTCGTTGCAGGCCACCTCCGTGCCGCTCGTGCAGCTGCCGCTCCGCACGTACAGGACCGAGTCGTAGCTCGTGTCCGTCCCGCTGCACGTTTGCAGGGCGGCCACGCCCGACGCCGCCGGCGTCCACACGAACACGCGCTCCGGGGCGCTGTAGCTCGATGCGCACGTCGGGTTCGAGGTGTTGGAGCCGCTCGTCGTTCCGCTGAACGTTCCGCCGGCCGAGGGAATCGTGACCGCCCCGGCGCATCCGCCGGCGGTCGACGTCGAGGTCGGCGACGGGCTCGGTGTGCTCGTCGCCGTCGTGCCGGCGCCTGCGGTCGTGGTAGCCGTCGCCGTCGGCACCGCGGTGAGGGTCGGCGTCGTCGTCACGACCGGGGTCGCCGTCGCCGTCGGGGTCGCGGTGCGGGTCGCCGTCACGGTCGCGGTCGCCGTCGCCGTGAGCGTCGGGGTCGGGGTGAGTGCGCCGGTCGCCGTCAGCGTCGGCGTCGCGGTGACCGTCGGTGTCGCCGTGAGCGTCGGCGTTGCCGTACCATCCGTCGCGGTGACCGTCGCGGTCGTTGCCGCGCTCGGCGTCTCCGTCGGCGTTGCGGTCGCGGTCGCGGTCGCGCTCGGAGTCTCGGTCGGGGTTGCCGTCGCGGTGACGGTCGCCTCGACGGTCGCGGTCGCCGTCGGCGTCGCGATCGGCTCGGCGGAGCCGCCGTAGACCCGCAGCTCGGCGACCGAGATGAAGTCGGTGACGCCGCCGGGCGCGCCGAAGATGCGGATGCCGTCGCCGACGATGTCGTCGAACGAGAGCGTGAAGATTTCCCAGAAGACGCCGTTGTTGCTCGCGGGGTAGGTGGGCGTGCTCAGAAAATTGGTGACGTTTGTCCACACGCCGCCCTGGAGGACTTGCACCGTCAGCGTGTCGAACCAGCCGCCGTCGAAGAAGTTGAGGCCCTCCTGGAACACGACGCGCCGGAACGTGAACGGCGTCGCATAGACGTAGCCCATCCAGTCCTCGGTCGCGGTGTTGACGCCGTCCCAGGTGTCGAACTGGCGGCCGGTTTCGACCGCGTCGGGCGGCGGGAAGTCGCCGTCGCGGATGACCTCGAGGTCGTGGTTCCCGCCCCCGATCGGGTTTGGCACCCGCGCGATGATCGTGCCGGCGAGCGTGAGATCGTCGCCGACGGGCGTCGGCGTGGGAGTCGGTCCGCCGACGAGCGTCGGAGTGACCGTCGGGGCGTCGACGAGCGTCGGCGTCACGGTGGTGGTCGCGGTCGCCACGGCGGCGATCGTCGCGGTGACGGTCGGGGTCGGACCCGGCGGCGTCACCGTCGGCGTCGCGACCGGCCCGCCGGGTCCGCCGTGGATCCGGAGCTCGCCGACCGAGATGAAGTCCGCCGCGCCTCCGGGAATGCCGTAGATGCGGACGCCGTCGCCGACGGTCTCGTCGAACGTCAGCACGAAGGTCTCGAAGGAGACCCCGTTGTTGTCCGCAGGGTAGGCGGGGCTGCTCGAGAAGTTGCCGACGTTCGTCCAGACGCCGCCCTGACGGACCTGCACCGTCAGCGTCTCGAACCAGCCGCCGTCGCCGAAGTTCATGCCTTCCTGGAAGACGACGCTCCGGAACACGTATGGCGCCGAGTAGACGTAGCCCATCCAGTCCTCGGTCGCGGAGTTGACGCCGTCGAAGGTGTCGAACTGGTGGCCGGACTCCGCGCTGCCGAGCGGCGGGAACACGCCGTCACGGATGACCTCGAGATTCTTGTTGCCGCCGCCGATCGGGGTCGGCACCCGCGCGATGATCGCGCCGAGCGCGGTGATGTCGTCGCCGACCGGCGTCGCCGTCGGGCCGGTGTAGGGCGTCTGCGTCGCCGTGAGCGTCGCGGTCGGCGCCGGCGCGATCGGCGTCGCGGTGTGCGTCGGCGTCGTGGTTCGCTCGGGCGTGAAGGTCGGCGTCGGCGTCAACGAGGGCGTGCCGGTGGGCGTCGGGGTCACCGGGCAATCCTCGGGAACGCCGGGCTGACACGTGTTGTTCGGAACGTCGCACGTCTCGATGCCCGTGCACGGATTGTGGTCGTCACAATCCGCGTCGGTGTTGCAGCAGCCGGGCGTGTGCTCGTGCGTGCAGCCGTCCTGCGGATCACATGTGTCGGCCGTGCAGAGATTCGCGTCGTCGCAGCCGCTGGGACACGTGGTCTCGAAGAGCGCAACGTAGCTCGCGTCGGTCGCGGGTGCGACGATCTCGTGGGTCTGCGCGCCGTCGTCCGACCAGAGCCCGAACGTGTAGTCGTAGCCGCCGAGCGTCTGCGGCGACGGCGCGGTCAGCTGCACGCTCGAGCCGACGATCTCCGTGCGCACGAAGGGGGCCGTGGTCACCTCCAGGCCGGCGACGAGGACGAGCCCCGGTGGATCGCTCACCAGCGTGAGGTCGACCGTCTCGGGATAGAGGAAGACGCTCGTCGTGTCGGTGAGACCGCCCGCGTCCGTCACCGTGAGTCGAAGCTCGAGGTGCGCCGGGTACTCGTGCTCCGGCGCGGTGAACGAGCCGGTCTTGCTGTTGGAGAAGCCCGTGACCGTGTGCTCGTGACAGTTGCTCGGGCAATGGTGCAGCACGAGCGTCCACTGGAACGCGGAGGTGCCGAGCGTGCACTGCTCCGGGTCGGTTGCCGCGCCGGAGAAGCCGATGACGCTGCCCGCGTGCCAGGTCGTCGATCCGGTCGGGGTGATGATCTGTGCGGTCGGGCGGGTGTTGCCGGCCGTGATGGTGACGGTCGCGACCGCGGTGGCGCCGTGCGGATCGGTGACGCGCAACTTGACCTTGTAGCTCCCGGCAACCGCGTAGGTGCGGCTCGGGGCGATGACGGTCGAGTCGTCGAACTCGCCGTCACCGTCGAGGTCCCAGTCGTACGTGAGCACGTCCCCGGGATCGGGATCGCTCGAGGCCGTGCCGTCGAACTGCACCTCGAGCGGCGTCGGTCCGTCGGTCACGTCGACGTCGATCACGGCGACGGGCGGCTCGGTCCCCGCGACGTAGCTGACCCGGTGAATCGTGCCGCTGTGGATGTTGGCGTAGAACAGGTCGCCGCCCGGGCCGATCTTGAGATCGACGGGCCCTGACGCGCCCGTGAGGAACGTGAAACGCGCGCTCACGTCGGGCTCGCCGTCCGGACCGAGCGGCATCGTCCAGATGCAGCTCCGCGCGAAGTCGGAGAAGAAGAGGGCCCCCTCGTAGCTCGCGGGGTAGTTGCCGGTGCCGTAGAACGCCATGCCCGTCACCGCGGAGCTGCCGGTCCCGCAGCTCTCGTCGGCCACGACTTTCTCGCCGTGATTGTAGGTGTAGTACGGGTCGGTCACCGTGCCCGGTGCTCCGTAGAGCATGTTGCAGAGGTTCAACCCGAGACTCTGGAACCCGGCGGCGGCGGGAACGCCCTCGTAGCAGGGCCATCCGAAGTTCTCGATCGCCATGTCGCCGGTGTCGGCGACGCGATTGATCTCTTCCCACACCACCGAGCCGACGTCGCCGATCCAGAGCTCGTTCGTGCCGGGACGCGTCGCCATGCGGAACGGATTGCGGAGACCGTACGCGATGATCGGATCGTCGTCGGCAACGTCGCCGCCGACGAGCGGATTGTCGGGCATCGCGGCGCCGGTGTTCGGGTCGAGACGGATGATGGTCCCGTCGTACGACTGCGGGTCGCCGCTCGTGAGGATGTCCTGCGACCGGAGCGCCCCGCCTTCGGCGGTCGGCGGCGTCTGAAGACCGCCGACGGGCACCGGCGGATCGCCGCACGGATTCTTGTTGGTTTCAGCCGGATAGCCCTTCTGCCCGTAGTCCGAGAAATCGAAGTTGGCGCCGTCGCCGCCGCTCACGTAGAGCGCGCCATCGGCGCCGAACGCGATCGTGCCGATCGAGTGACTCGGAAACTGCTGGCAGTAGTTCTCGACGAAGACGTTCTCCGAGCCGGGCTCCATGGCGTTGCCGATCGCGGTGAGGCGCGACACGCGGCCGGTGACGACGCAGCCGTCGCGGGTGCCGCCAGGAGGGTCGGGACAGCCGTCGTTCGACTCGCCGGGGATGCCCCAGGCCGGGACCGCGCCGACCGGTGCTCCCGGCATGTGGTCGTACGTGTAGAGCACGTACACGTAGGGCACCGTCGGGAAGCTCGGGTGGAGCGCGATTCCGAGGAGCCCGCGGTCCCAGTAGTTGTGCGTTGCCGTGCGGAGATCGGCGAAGATCGTCGGCGACGGGTCCGACAGCGAGTCGAACACCTTGATGATGCCGCTCTTCTCGGCGACGAAGATGCGGGTGTCGGGCGCGGGCGCGAACTGAATTGCGGTCGGCGCGCTCAGGCCGCCCCAGACGGTGGTTTGCTGAAATCCACTCGGGAGCGTGAGGGCGGTTGCAGCTTGGGCCCCCACGAAGGTGGCCACGAAAGCCAGAGCAGCGATGCAGCGCAGAAGGGGCATCCAAGATCCTGCCTGACCCGTGGGGTAGCCAGGGCGCGAAAGAAGTGAGGAGCCGTAAGTCTCATGCAATGCGACAAAGCGCAACGTCGAGTCGCGATGACATGTGCTGCGCCCATGCGGAGCGCATGGTGGCATCTATAAATGCGGTTGCAGCACTCGCGCTGAGCAGGCAAGACTCTTGCATCTCGTTCTTCCTGGGTGGTTCCGATGCTCCGACGATGCTTTGCGCTGCTGGGTGTGGTGGTGCTGTTCTCGGGTCAGCCGACGTGGGCGTTCGCGCAGCCGACGCCGGTCGCTGAGAGCTGCGAGAACTGCGTCGACGACGACGGTGACGGCGACGTCGATCGCGAGGACGCGAGCTGCGCGGCGCCGAGCGACGGTGCGCTCGCGGGGATCGGCGACAGCGCGACCGCCAAACCGCTCGATCGCTGCAGCAAGACGCTGCAGCGCGCGGGGGCAAAGCTCGCGTGGGCGCGCCTCACCGCCGTCGCGAGCTGTCTCAAGGCCGCGGCGACCTGCATCCAGTCGCGCCCCGGCGACGCCAACTGCCGGACGCTCGCGTCGGTCGCGTGCGCGCGCGAGCTCGCGCAGCTGGCGCCGGTGGCCGCGAGCCTCGACGCGGCGCTGACGAAGAGCTGCGGGGTGCCGGACGTCGCGTCCGCGAGCCTGCTCGCCCCCGTCGGACTCGGCTTCGCGGGCGAAACCGAGCCGTGTGGCCGGCGCGGCGTCGGCCCGCTCGCCGACATCGCCGACGTTGCCGCGTGCGTCCAGCGTCAGCACGCGTGCGCGATCGATCGCATCATCGGCGTGGCGAATCCCCGGGCCGCCGAGCTGCTGACCTTCGCCGGTCGCGACGTCGCGGTCGAGCTTCCATGTCTCGGCGCGGGCGCGAACGGCGGCAACGCCGGCGTCGCGGACTCCGCGCGCAAGGCCGTGCGCCGCTGCGCCGACGCGATCCAGCGGGCGGTGCAGCGCCTCGTCCGCGCGCGCATGAAGTCCCTGCAAGGGTGCACCGCGCCGGTGTTCGCGTGCGTGCAGCTCCGCCCGAACGACGGCGCGTGCCTCGCGCGCGCGCGCGCGCGGTGCAGCGCGACCTTCGAGAACTTGCCCGGGCTCGAAGCGGCGCTCACGTCGTCGATCGGGAAGACCTGCGGCGCCGTCGATCCCGCGGATCTGACCGGCAGCGACGGGCTCGGCTTCGGCGGTCTCGCCGCGCGCGGCTCGGCGCTCGGGGGTGCCACCGCCACCGCCGCCGCGGTGGCGGGCTGCCTCGTCCGCGAGCTGCAGTGCCGCACGAATCAGCTGGTCGAGAACGAGTCTCCGCGGTTCAAGGAGCTGGTCGCCGCCGGCGGGCAGTCCCTCGCCCCGACCGTGACGCCGACGCCCCCGCCGCCGACGCGCACGGCGACCCGGACGGCGACGCCCCCTCCCGTTCCCACACCGACCTCTACGACTCCGCCGGGCTTCTGGGACGCGAGCAACATCCCGCCCGCGCAGAACGTGATGATGTTCAAGTTCCTGAACCGCACGAACGGGCAGTACGACGACGCCCACGTGTTCTGGAAGGTGACCATCAACGGCGTCACGACGACGCGCTCGATCGCCGAGCAGCCCTTCTTCGACATGCCGGCGCACTCGTCGGGCCGGATCTACGTCTACCTCGGCAAGGTCGGGAACTCGCAGACCGACTACTACGACTTCCTCGAGTACACGATCGGTCCGAACCGCTTCAACGGCAACACGACGCGCGTCGACGCGTTCGGCGTGAAGCTCGCGCTGCGGCTGCGCTGCGACGACGGGTTCGAGGCGACCGTCGGCGAGAGTCCCGCCGTGTTCGCCGAGAGTCGGAGCGCGACGTTCCAGCGCTTCCTCGACGCGGTGCCGGCCGAGTTCGACCCGCTCGCGCAGCTGCAGGCGCCGTACCGCATCCTGAATCCCGGGTGGGGCGGCTTCGGCTCAGGCGGCCAGCACCAGGACTACTACAAGGCCTACATCGACCAGGTGTGGGCGACGAACAACCTCACCATTCCGAAGGCGGGTCCGAATGCGAGCGGTCTCGGGTCGTATCCGAACCTCTCGGCCGCCATCCATCGCCACACCGCCGCGCCAGGGACGTTCGCGCCGGACGGCAAGCTCCTGAAGACCGACATGTGGAACGACCCGTCGACGTTCTACGCGCAGGCGCCCGCCGACTACTACGCGAAGTTCTGGCACGACAACGGGATCAACGGAAAAGCGTACGGCTTTCCGTATGACGATGTCGGTGGCTACTCGACCTTCATCGCGCATGATGATCCGACGTACATGCTCGTCGCCATCGGTTGGTAGCGCGTCGACGCAGTGGACGATCGATGGACCGAGGCAGCAGGCGCCCGCCTGCTGCCTCCGCTGGTCTGTCTACGGACAGCTGCTGAGGCCGTTGATCCAGCTCTCGATGACGCTGTCGCCGAGCGGGTCGGCGATGAGGGTCGCGAGCGGCGGCATTTGGTGCTCGTCGTTGCGGAGGGCGGCGCGGAGCCACAGGACCGAGTCTTCGGCGTTGCCGGGTTTGACGATGCGGGCGTTCGTGACGCCGAGGTCGCCGTGTTGGGGGATGGCGTCGCAGATGTTCATGGCCGAGAACGGAACCTCCGCGCGGAGGTCGATCGTCGTCGGGGCGCCGCCGGGGAGATGGCAGTGGGCGCAGTTCGCTTGTAGCCAGCCGCGGGCGCGCATCGCGATGGGTGCGGTGGTGTCGGCGGGATCGGCGAGGGCGGCGAGCGACGGGGGGCGGGCCGGTAGGCAGCCGCCGAAGAAGCCCGCGTGCTCGAGGGCGCGGAGCTGGTTGTCGACGACCGCGCCGTAGGCGAACGAGCGGTTCATCTGCTCGGTGCGGAGGCCGAGCGTGCCGCCGGCCGCGGCGGTGTGACAGCGCTCGCAGTCGCTTCGGCTCGGGAAGACGTGGGTGTGCTCGGTGGCGCCCGTCGCCGGATCGCTCACGGGGAAGGTCGCCGTCGTTCCGTTGTCGAGGAGGTGCGCCTCCGTTTGCGCCTCGTTCCATTGATACGTGAACCCGTGCCAGCCGTCGCTCCGGCGGACGAGGAAGCGGGTTTCGAGCGCGCGCTCGGAGGCCGGGTTGCCGCGCTCGGTTTCGTACGTGAACTCCTTCACGAGGATGGTGCCGATCGGCATGCTCCAGGCCCCACTCGTCGTGACGCCGATCGTGGTGCCGTTCGGCACGACGAAGAACCGCCGCTTGCCGGCCCCGTCCGACCACAGCGGTGAGCGCACGTCGTACGGGACCAGCTCGGGCGCGGGGACGCGATTCGGGACGTCGCTGAAACACCCGGTCGCGCTGAGCGTCCGCGGGAACGTCCCCGGCTGCGCGCCGGTCGGCCGGCGCAAGCGATTGATGCTTCCGGCGCGGTTCACGATGTACACCTCGCCGTCGCGGTCCTCGCCGAAGCTCGAGATGTAGAGGGTCGAGTCGACGACGAGGTTCGTCGTCGCGGTCGTGCCGTCGTAGCGGAGCGCCCAGATCCTGCCGCTGCAGTGATCGCCGTAGAGGTACGCGCCGTAGAGCTCGGGCAGCCGGCTGCCGCGATAGACGAACCCGCCGACGACGGCGCAGCCTTCGCCGTGCCCGTACACCGCGAGCGGGTCGGTGAGATTGCCGGTGTCGCAGTTGGAGCTCGGGTTGAAGCACGCGGTGCCCTGCTTCCGGCGCCATCCGTAGTTGCGGCCGCGCTCGATGAGGTCGATCTCCTCCCAACTCCCCTCGCCGACGTCGCCCGCCCAGAGCGCATTGGTGAGGCGGTCGAAGCCCATGCGCCACGGGTTGCGCATGCCGAGCGCCCAGATCTCGCCGCGCGCACCGCTCTGGCCGACGAACGGGTTGTCCGGCGGCACGGCGTAGCCGAGCCCGGGGTCGGTCCGGTCGACGTCGATGCGGAGGATCTTCCCCAGCAGCTCGGCCATGTTCTGGGCGCGATTGCCGGGATCGCCGCCGTTCCCGCCGTCGCCGAGCGAGACGTAGAGGTAGCCGTCGGGGCCGAACGCGAGCTGGCCGCCGTTGTGATTGGAGTAGGGCTGCGCGATCTCCATGACGATCCGCGCGCTCGCGGGATCGGCGACGTTCGGATTGCCGCTCACGCGGTAGCGCGCGATCACCGAGCGCCGCGGGTTCGGTGCGGAGTAGTAGACGTAGAAGTAGCCGTTGCTCGCGTAGCTCGGATGGAAGGCGAGGCCGAGGAGGCCTTCCTCGCCGCCGACGGTGATGCCGGTCAGCGTGAGGAAGTCCGTTGTGCTCGTCGGCGACCCGTTCGGGAAGACACGGATCTTGCCGCCCTGTTCGACGACGAAGATGCGGTCGGTGCCGTCGGGCGCGTGGGTCAGCTGGAGCGGGTCTGCGAAGCTGAGCGCCGGGAACACGCGCTCGACCTCGAGCGTGGGTGCCGTGTCGGGGTTGCCGTCGAGCTTGCACTGGGTCGCGGAGACGCGGCTCGTGAGGCCGTAGGGCGCGGTACCGGCGTCGCAGGTGCCGCCCGGCGTGACCGTCGCGGCCGGTGTCGAGCTCGCGACCGGCGTCGCGGTGCGGGTCGCCGTCGCCGTGCGGGTGGCGGTGCGCGTCGGCGTCGGGGTGCGTGTGGTCGTGAAAGTCGGGGTCGGCGTCCGCGTCGCCGTGCGTGTCGGTGTCGGCGTGGCCGTGCGGATCTCCGTCGCGGTGCGCGTCGGCGTCGCCGTCGCGGTGCGGATCGGCGTCGCCGTTGCCGTGCGGACGGCGGTTGCAGTGCGGCTCGGCGTCGTGGTCGCGGTGCGGACGGCGGTTGCGGTGTGGGCCGGGGTCGTGGTCGTGGTGCGAATCGGTGTCGCCGTGCTCGTCGGCGTGATGGTCGCCGTGCGGATCGGAGTCGCTGTCCGGGTCGGAGAAGCCGTGCGCGTCGCGGTCGGCACCGGCGTGCCGGTGCCCGTGGGCGTACCGCTCGGTGTGGCCGTCGTGGTCGCGGTCGCCGTGACGACCGTGGTGGCCGTCGCGAGCGGCGTCGGTTCGACGGTTGGAGACCCCGTCGGGACCGGGGTCGGCAGCGCGGTCTCCGTGGCGACGTCCGTCGGCGTCGGAGACACCGTCGGGACGGGCGTCGGCGTCACCGCGACACTTGCCGGACAGTACGGCGGACGGAACGTCATGCCGACGCGCGCGAAGAGCTCGTCCGCGCGCGGGACGCGGCTCGCGACCTCGTCGGCCGCCTCGCAGCTCAGGCGTCGCCCGAGACATGTCAGCCAGGCATCGACGCCGGAGAGCGCCGACACGCCGACGGCGGCGCAGGTATCGGCGAGGGCGCTCAGATTGCCGCCGTCCGCGCTCGCGAGGCTCGCGAACGAGAGCGTCGGCTCACGGCAGGCGGAGCCGATCTTCGACGGCGCGAAGGTCGTCCGTGCGAGCCGTGCTTCGCAGCCATCACGAGCGTCCGCGAGGCATGCCGTTTCGTCATCGCGGCCGACGCAGCGGACGAGGGCCACAGCGCAGCTCGCGAGCGACTTGGTGCGCGCTTCGAACGCGCGGCTGCCGTCACGCAGCGCGATGGCGAGGCAGCGGTCGAGCCGACGGCCGACGCGCCGCGGGTCGGCGACGTGGGCACCGGTCCCGCCGTAATCGTCGAGGCACGCGATGGGACTCCCGCCGACGATGCGCAGGGCCTCACCGGTGCGCGGTACCAGCAGCCCGGTGACGCGCGCGACCGCGCACGCGTCGCGTCGCGCGACGCACGTGCCGACGTCGGGCGCGTTCGCGAGGGGCGTGCCGTGACGCTCCGCGCATACGTCGGCGGCGGTGCCGAATCCGAGGCCGGTCGGCGACATCAACTCCGTGACGACGTCGCTGCACGCGCTCTCGACGAGCGCGGCCATGCGGCCCTCGTTGCCGGGGGCTGCCGCGACGAGACGCATGCATTCGCGCTCGACCCGCGTGCGACAGCTCGCGTCGTCCGGACGGAATTGCAGGCAGCGGGACGTGAGCGCCGCGCATCGTTGCACGTCGTGCGCTCGATGGCGGCCGATCATCGCCGACGCGTCGACGATCGCGCTCTGACACCGTGCGAGCGCGCCATTCGCGAAACTTTGGTCGGCATGCGCCGATCGTGATGGCATGCCAATGATGACGGTCGCGAGTGCGAGCGCGAGCGCGAGCTTCGAGGGGTGCCGACGCATCGCTCCGAAAGCAACGGCGATGCCATGGAATGCTTACGTACAGTGAGCCGACACGAGCGCCAACGAACGCCGACCATCGTGCATCTTCGAACGCGACGACACTACTGCAACGCTCGGCGGCGGATGCGTCAGCGTAGACGTTGTTACAACGCGGCCCAACCCTCTTGTCTTGTCGAGGGGTGAAGCCGCATGTCGCGCCCGCAAGCATGCGCGGACGTCGCCATGCTCAGGAGTACTACTGATTCCTTTCCGCGCAGTGCGCGCGGCGTCCCTGCGGCACGCGAGCGGTGTGCACATGGCGCGCGACGTCGTCGCGGCGCTCTTCCTCACTTCGCTCATTGCATGGCGGAGCAACCGTCAGGGCGCCGCGGCTCTTTCGTTTCCAGCGCGCGCACGCGTTCGACGACCGGCGGGTGCGTGTGGTGCAGCGCGACGTACCATGGGTGCGGCGTCAGGTTCGTGAGCGTGTCGGCCGACATGCGGCGGAGACCGCGCGCGAGATCCCGGCCGGTGCCGACGGCGTTCGCGGCGAAGTCGTCGGCCGCATACTCGTGGCGCCGCGACAGCGCATTCAGCGCGAGCGACAGCGGCAGGTCGATCGGCGCCATCAGGATCCCGAAGAGCACGAGGCCGGCGTGCACCGACGGCCGGTCGATCCCGAACGCGGTGAACAGCGACGGCGTCTCCAGCACGAGCGACAGCAAGAAGAGCAGCACGCCCGTGTGGACGACGGCGATGGCGAGCCCCCACTGCACGTGGCGGCGCTTGTAGTGTCCGATCTCGTGCGCGACGACCGCGAGCACCTCGTCCGGCGCGAGCGTCGCGAGCAGTGTGTCGAAGAGCGCGATCCGCTTCCGCGACCCGAAGCCGGTGAAGAACGCGTTCGCCTTGCTCGAGCGCTTCGACCCGTCGATCACCCAGACGCCCGCGAGCGGGAAGCCGAGACGCTCGGCCAAGCCGAGGAGCGCGTCCTTGAACGCCCCGTTCGGCAGGCTCGTGAAGCGGTTGAAGAGCGGCATGAACCAGGTGGGCGCGACGTATTGCACGCCGACGGTCCACGCGGTGACGAGCGCCCAGCACCAGAGCCACGCCAGCGATCCGGCCGAGGCGAACAGCCAGAGGACGGCGGCGAGCAACGGTCCGCCGAGGAGCATCGCGAGCGCCGCGCCGGTCGCGACGTCGGTCCAGAACGTGCGCGCGGTCGCGCGATTGAAGCCGTACGTATCCTCGATCACGAAGGTCGAGTACCAAGCGAACGGCAGGCGCAGGAGCGTCTGCGCGAGCAGCAAGACGCCGACGAACGCGAGACCGGTCGCGACGTCCGGCCACCCGAGGCCCTGCGTCCAGCGGTCGAGCGCGCCGAAGCCGCCGCCGAGCCAGAACCCCAGCAGCAGCGCGAGCTGCATGGTCGCGCCGATCCACCCGAAGCGCGTCCGCTCGCGGGTGTAGGCCTGCACGCGCCGATACCGGTCGGCGTCGTAGAGGTCACGGAAGTCGTTCGGCGCCTCGGAGCGGAGTGCACGCAGGTTCAAGACGTCGGCGACGACATGGATCGCGAACGCGATCAGGAGCGCTGCGATCAGAGTCACCCGCCAGGTCGGCATTGCGAGCGCGAATAACACACCGCCATCCCCCCTTTCGCCAGCGCTCCTCGCAGGTATTGAAACACCGATCTGCCCGTTAGCTCCGTCGTGCCGACTCGTTCGTACATGCGGCCAGGGCATACTCCGAGCCCCGCTCAGAGATCGAGTAAAGATACGTACGAACGAACGCCCGCCGCTACTGTGTGGGTTGTACGGCATCCGGGACGATACGTATGCCCAGGTGCAGCGCATCCAAGTGAACAGAACCGTAGACGCGCGTCGTAGCTCGACGTAGCGGCCCCAATAGCGGCAAATTTAACGATAAATACGCGGTGGCCGTTGCCTACGACCATAAATCCTGCGTAGATCCGGCCATTGTAGCTACTAGCCAAGAACCCGTAGGGTTGCTTTGTTAGGTCTCGTCGAACGCGTTCCATTGAGGAACGCACATGGAGGGAGGACATCATGGCCAGTACGGTCAAAAGAGTTGTTGCAGTGGCAGCATGTGCGACGGTCTTCGGCGTCGCATGTATGGGAGGCCCGGCGCGGGCAGAGGGACCCGAGGTCGGGTTCAACGCCGGGGTGGCGGTCGCCATCGACAAGTTCCAGAAGACGGTCGAGGGCGACGTAGGTGGTACGTTCGGGCTCAGCGGTGGGTACCGCTGGGATGTAAGCGACGCGGTGGCGCTCTCGCTGCTCGCCAATCCGCAGTTCACGTTCTTCCCCACGGATCGGACATGCTGCGACAACCCTGACAGCGATCCCCAGGGTATCTTCAGCATCACCGCCGGGCCGAAGCTCACCTTCGGTACGGGCGGGCCGGTTGCGGTCTACCTCGGTGCCGCGGGCGGGTACTATCGCGACATGATGGGGCCGCTCACCGACGACGGCGGCGGTTTCAATGCCGGCGGCGGAATCGACTTCGAAGTGGCGCCCGGGACGAGCATCGGCCTCTTTGGACGGTACGACTACGCGCGGATGGTCGCGAGTGACAATACCGACTGCGATCGGCAGTGGGGATCGACGGGTCTCGCGTTCACGCACGTTTTCATGCCGCCGGAGCCCGTGGCCGCGGCGCCGCCGCCTCCGCCACCGCCACCACAGCGGCCGCCGCCTCCTCCGCCTCCGCCGGCGACCGAGCGTCGCGGCGGTTGATCCGTTGGTAGATCGCTGCGTCCCGCACGCAGCGGCGTAGCTCGGTTCGACGAGGACCGAAGTGAGTGGGCGGCGAGGTCGATACCTCGCCGCCCCCTGCTGCAGTGGGGCGACGCCACGCGAGATGCATCGACGCGCTCCGACGCACGGCCCGCCGCAACGTCACGATCGGCGTTGCACACGACGTGTCGTCGCGCCGCGTCTTCAAGGCGAGGGCGGGGTAGTGAGGGCTGCTACGCCGCCAACATCGCGAGACGGATGAGAAACGCGGGCACCGCACCGAGGTAGAGGATCCAGTACACCCGCTCCGCGAGCCGGCGTCCCGTTGCGACGTGCTCGGGTGCGAGCCGCCAGGCGGCGCCGAGCACGACCAGCTCGGCGAAGGTTCGCAGCACCGCGGCCCAGAGGACGAGGTGAATCGTGAGCGTCCACCACTGGATCGCGAACGCGAGCACGTACGCCCGGAGCCCGTAGACGTAGTACTCGCCGAGGGTGCCGCCGTAGGTGATCCATTGGTGCAGCCGAAAGACCGGCAGTGTCGGGATCAGCGCGAGGACGGGGAACTGCAGCAGCAGGTTGGACCAGCGCCGTGGCGCCGCGCGCGTCCGGGCGTACACGGCGAACGGGCGCTCCAGCGCGTCGCGTGACGGCGGCGCTGCTCCCGCGGCGACGAGCGCGTCGGCGAGGGCGCGCGGATCGCGCGTCTCGATCTCGAGGGGAAATCGGTTGCCCGACCGGAGCGCGAGCGAAACGCCGGGGCCCGGTACGGAAACCGTCCACGGCTCGACGCGCGCGATCGCGTCGCACGGCACCTCGACCCGCTGATCGCGCCGGGCGACGACGAGCAGACGGTCGGCGACCGTGATCGTGGCCGCGAACGCGCGCCTGAGGAGCCAGGCGGCGAGTGCCGGCGCGAAGCTCGTCACGACGTAGGTGCGGAGCAGCCGAACCGGGTTGTCGAGGCGGGTCTCGAAGAAGAGCAACGCGGCGACCATGCCGAGCGCGCCCGCATGGCCGAGCGCGACGAGACATGCAGTGACGGCGCGCCAAAGCCGCGAATACGCCGCGGCGGCGGGAAAGGTCACGTGGGGGATCGGCATCGGGACTCGGAGGGCCCGCTCTACGCGGGGTGTCCGCAGCCTGCAACCCCGCACCGCCGGGCAGCATTCGAGGATGGTTCGCGGTCATCGAGCCGACGTGGCACTGCCCTGCACCTGCCCGGACACGCGCAAAACGCACCGACGTATCGTCTTGGAGCAGTTTTCCGTGGCCGGTCACGCGCCGTTCATTGAGCCTGCGTCGGTGCGCTTCCTATAGTCCGCTGGCGTCCATCATCCGCGACGACGGGAGGCGACATGCGCGTCACGGCACGAAGCAGCGACCTAAAGGCATCGGCATACGCGGGAACGTACGTGGTGGTGCTCGCGTGGGATACGGCCGACGGCAAGAAGCCGATCCGGCCCGACCTCCTCGGCTACGGCATCGAGCGCACCGAGCTCGATCAGGACGGTCAGGAGGTGGAGCGCTACTGGATGCGCGGAATCAAGCGCTTCAAGGACAAGGACAAGGGCCTCGGGCCGGGGACGCCGGTGTCGACGGCCGAGCATCCGATCCAGAGCTTCCTCTGGGCCGACTACACGGCGAAGACGGGCACGCACTACAAGTACCGCATCGTGCCCGTGTTCGGTGCGGTGAAAAACGCGCAGCTCGACGACGCGGCGGCGGTGACGCTCGAGGTCCTGGCGGAGCACGCGGGAGATCAACCGACCGACGCCGCGGATACGAGCATTCGTCACGATGTCTTCTTCAATCGCGGCGTCATCGGCTCGCAGGCCTACGCACGGGAGTTCGGGAACCGCGAACCAGACGCCGACAATCCGCGGTCGAAGGAAATGACGTGGCTGTCACGAGGGCTTTTCGAGGCGCTCGTGCGTTTCATCGGGCTCGCGAAGGACGGCATGGGGCTTCGTGCCGCGCTCTATGAGTTCCACTATCAACCCGTCGCCAACGCGTTCGCGAAGGCGATAGAGGACGGTGCGGACGTGAAGATCGTCTACGATGCCGTCAGCTCCTACAAGACGGGGAACGAGGCGACGATCGCTGGCGCGCGGCTCGACGAGTACGACGCGGTCATCCCGCGGACGGTCAGCACCGGCATCCGGCACAACAAGTTCATCGTGCTCATGAACGGTCAGCAGCCGATCGCCGTCTGGACCGGGTCGACGAACATTTCCGACGGCGGCATCTTCGGCCACTCGAACGTCGGGCACATCGTGTGGGACGAGGGCGTGGCGCAGCAGTACCTCGACTATTGGCAGCGACTGGCGGACAACCTCACGCCGACCGCGCTCCGCGCGCCCAACAAAGCCGCCACGCCGACGCCCACCGGCGAGCCGCCCGCGAATTCCGTCACGCCGATCTTCTCGGCACGCGACGGGGCGCAGAGCAACGAGACGCTCCAGTGGTACGCGGACCGGCTCGCCGACGCGAAAGAGATCTCCTGCATGACCTTCGCCTTCAACATCGACGAGACGTTCCGGAAGGTCCTCAGCAAGGAGAACGACGTGCTGCGCTACATCGTCAAGGACGATCCGCTCGGCGAGGAGGAATCGATCGGGCAGGACCGCGACGTCATCTTCGCGGCCGGCTCGTACCTCGCGGAAGGCGCCCTCGCGAACTTCCTGAAGGAGCGCTCGAACCCGCTCAACCGGAACAAGTACATCCACAACAAGTTCATGCTCGTCGACCCGTTGAGCGACGACCCGCTCGTCGTCACCGGCTCGGCGAACTTCAGCAAGCCCTCGCAGCGCACGAACGACGAGAACATGCTCGTCATCCGCGGCAACACGCGCGTCGCTGACATCTATTTCGGCGAGTTCATGCGCGTCTTCGACCACCACTACGCCCGCTACATCGTCAAGCTGCTCGCCGACGATGGACGCGGCGATCCGGAGGCGGGGTATCTCAAGGAAAAGACCGCGGACTGGTTGCCGTCACACTTCAACGAGGCGAGCTACAAGGCGAAGCGGCGACGGTACTTCACGTCGCCCAAGAAGTAGGGCGCGCCGCTCACGGGACCGGCGGCTCGGCGTACGACGACGTCCGCGTCACGACGTCGTCCGGCAGCGCGAGCACCTTCCGGTAGACGTCGTGCGGGAAGACCATGTGCGGCTTCGTCGCGTCGTAGGCGGGCTGCGCAACCGGGCTCGGACCGTCATAGGCCGCCGGCGCGCGGAAGCGGGCGGCTTCCTCCGCCGAGATGCCGGCCTTCGCGAGCACGGTCGGATCGATCCAGTGATCGGCGTCGATCGCCTCCGACGACGTCGCGATCTCGAGCGTCATCCGGTCGGGGCCGGCGAAATAGATGGAGCGGCACATGCCGTGGTCGATCGGACCGATCACGTTGATGCCGTGGCTGCGGACGCGATCGCGCATCGCGAGCAGCTGCGCCTCGGTGTCGGTGCGAAACGCGATGTGCTGCATCGTCCCCGCCGCCGAGGGGAGGGCGCCCGACCCGGCGTGGGTGCGGCCGATCTCGACGGGGATCGCGTCGACGCCCGGCAGCTGCACGATCGAGAAGTAGCCGTAGTCGTTCATCCGGAGGAAGGCGTGCAGCCCGCCCGGGACGCCGTGCATGTCGAAGAGCGCGACGAGCGGGAACCCCAGCACCTCGGAGAAGAACGCGATGTGCTTTTTGATGTCCCCCGCCATGAAGGCGATGTGGTGGATGCCGGTCGGTTGCTGGCGCATCGGTCTCCTCCTTGCGTTGTCCGCCGTTTTACTGATTGGTCCGGCGAATGGGAATCCTCAGAGAGCCGTACGGCTTCGTGCACGCCGACCCGAGCCCGCTGAAGGACGTGTACGGCGGGCCGGCGGGGCAGGTCTTCGTCGAATGCATGCGCATCCGCCCGGATGTGGGCGAGGCGCGCGGCGAGACGCGGAGCGTTGTGCTCTTCAGCCACCCCATCGGGGGCGGATCCTTTCTGCCGCTGGTCACGGCGCTCGCGCACGCGGGCCGGCACGTGATCTATTGCAACCCCCGCTACCGCGGGAACGACACGGCGCTGATCCTCGAGAAGTGCCTCCTCGACCTCGGCGCGTGCGTCGCCGATCTGAAGAAGCGTTTCGGCTACGAAAAGGTGATCCTCGGCGGCTGGTCGGGCGGGGGGTCGCTCTCGCTCTTCTATCAAGACCAGGCCGAGCACCCGACGATCACGCACACGCCCGCGGGCGACGCCGTCGACCTCGTCGGCGCGAGCCTGCAGCCGGCGGACGCCGTCTTGCTGCTCGCGGCCCACATCAGCCGCTCGGTCACGATGACCGAGTGGCTCGACCCGTCGATTCTCGACGAGGACCGGCCGTTCGACCGCGACGTCGGCCTCAACATCTACGATCCCGCCTGTCCCGCGCAGCCGCCGTACGACGCGGCCTTCGTCGAACGCTTTCGCGCGGCGCAGATCGGGCGCAATCGCCGCATCACCGACCGCGCGAAGGCCGGGCTTGCGGCGCTCCGCGCCGCGGGCGACCCGGAAGCGGAGCGCCCGTTCGTCGTTTTCGGCACGATGTGCGACGTCCGCTGGACGGATCCGTCCCAAGACCCCTCCGACCGCCGTCCCGGCACGTGCTACCTCGGCGATCCGAAGATCGCGAACGACGGCCCCGTCGGGCTCGGCCGCTTCACGACGCTCCGTTCGTGGCTGTCGCAGTGGAGCTGGGACGAGAGCCGCGCGAACGGCGTCGTGAACGCGGGACGGATCTCGTGTCCGGTGCTGGTCGTGAGCAACCGGGCCGATCTCGCGTGCACGCCGAGCCACGCGCAGCGGCTCTTCGCCGCCGTCGCGTCGGCCGACAAGGAGCTCGTCGAGATCGAGCACGCCGACCACTACTACATCGAGCGCCGGGACCTGCTGCCGAAGGCGGTCGCCGCCGTCGGCAGCTGGCTCGACCGGCACGCGTTCTGAGCGCGCGCCGCGATCAGGTCGTCGCCGCGGACGGCCAGCGGCGCCGGATGCCCTCGAGCACGATCGCGACCAGGACCACCGTCGCGCAGCCGATCACGTTGTACCAGAGGAAGCCGATGCCCGAGGTGAAGAACAGCGCGATCACGAGGGTCTGGGCGACGAGCGCCGCGATCAGGACCGGGGTCGCCGACACCCAGGCGACGAAGAACGCGACCACGAAGAGACCGAGCACGGTCCCGTAGAAGATCGAGCCGAGGATGTTCACCGCCTCGATGAGGTTGTCGAGGAGCGAGGCAAAGGCGGCGAATCCCACCGCGACGAGCCCCCAGAGGGCGGTGAAGAGCTTCGAGGCGACGAGGTCGTGGCGCGCCGAGTCGCCGCGCTCGCCGCGGAGGCGCTTGTAGAAGTCGATGGTCGTGGTCGAGCCGAGCGCCGTCAGCTCCGCCGCGATCGAGCTCATGGCGGCGCAGAGGATGACGGCGACGAGCAAGCCGACGAGACCGCGCGGGACGTACGCGAGGACGAAGCTCAGGAAGACGTAGTCGGCGTCCTTCGTCTCGGCGTCGGGCACGGCGCGCGCGACGAGGTCCTTCACCTCGGCGCGGACCGTGCCGACCTCGGCGGCGGCGGCGCGGAGCGTCGCCTTGGCTGCGGCCGCGGCCGCGTCGGGCCCGTCGAGCGCGGCGACGTAGGCCGTCGCGGCGTCCCGTTGGCGGGCGAAGGCGGCGTCGAAGCGCCCCTGCAGGGTCCGGAGCGCCGGCGCGTGCTCGCCGGCGGCGACCCGTGCGAGGGTCGGCGCGTTGAAGAAGATCGGCGGCGGCGTGAAGAGATAGAAGACGAAGACCATCACGCCCGTGAAGAGGATCACGAACTGCATCGGGATCTTCAGCATGCCGTTGAAGAGGAGGCCGAGCCGGCTCTCCGTCACCGAGCGGCCCGCGAGGTAGCGCTGTACCTGCGATTGGTCGGTCCCGAAGTAGGCGAGGGCGAGGAAGAACCCGCCGGTGATGCCCGACCAGAACGTGTAGCGCGAGCTCGGGTCGAGCTCGAAGCGGACGACGTTCATGCGGTCGAGCGCGCCCGCGACCTTGATCGCCGCCGGCAGCGAGACGCCGTCGGGGAGCCGCAACACGATCAGCACGGCCGCGATCACCATGCCCGCGAGCATCACGATCATCTGCTGCTTCTGGGTCTGGCCGACGGCCGCGGTGCCGCCCGTCACGGTGTAGGCGACGACCGCGAAGCCCATCGCGACGTTCGTGACCCCGAGCGGCCACCCCATGATCGCGCTCAGGATGATCGCGGGGGCGTAGATCGTGATGCCGGCCGCGAGCCCGCGCTGGATCAGGAAGAGCGCGGCGCCGAGCCAGCGCACGCGCACGTCGAACCGATGCTCGAGGTACTCGTAGGCGGTATACACCTTGAGCCGATAGTAGATCGGCACGAACACCGCGCTGATGACGATCATCGCGAGCGGCAGGCCGAGATAGAACTGCACGAAGCGCATGCCGTCCTCGTAGGCCTGCCCCGGCGTCGAGAGGAACGTGATGGCGCTCGCCTGCGTCGCCATGATGCCGAGCCCGATCGTCGGCCAGGACATGGTGTTGCCGGCACGGAAGTAGCCGTCGAGGTCGTGCACGTGGCGGGTCTTCCACGCGCCGTAGACGACGATGAAGCCGAGCGTGCCGACGAGGACGAGCCAGTCGAGCGTCGTCACGATGCCCACCACGTGAGGGCGGCGAAGGCCGCGACGAGGGCGGCGAGCTCGACCACGAGGAGGACGTAGAGGTTGCGCCAGGTGCCGAGGAGGGGCGGCTGCTCGTCGGGCGAGCGCGTGCGACCGGCCTCCGGCAAGACCTACCGCCCCGCGAGGAGGTTGGCGAAGAGCCGGTAGGCGCCGGGGACGCCGGCGGGAAGCTGCCGGAAGAACGCGAGCCCGGTGTAGGCGTACCGGCCCTTGCCGTGCGCGGCGACGAGGAGGCCGCCGTCGAGCGCCTTCTCGTCGGGGTCGGCGGCGCGGAACACCGGCGCGTAGCGCGGGTCCCACTTCTCGGCGTAGTAGAGGCCGCGCTCCTGGACCCAGTCGTCGAAGTCGGCCGCGACGATCTCGTTCGGCTCGTGCAGCACGGCGGCGCGGGGGTCGATCGGCGCCATGGCCGCCCGCTCGTCGGTGACGCGGTCGCGGCCGATCGTCAGCTCGTACGGGCCGATCGGCACCTCCAGCGGCGCGAGGCGGTTGTTGGTGACGTACTGCACGACCACGGTCCCGCCCTGCTCGACGTACCGCATGAGCCGCGCGTGGGCGTTGCGCAGCGCGGCGCGGGTGTTGTAGGCGCGCACGCCGACGACGATCGCGGCGTAGCGGTCGAGGTCGGCGCTGGCGAGCATCTCGTCGTCGAGCGTCTCGACCGTCAGCCCGACGTGCGCGAGGTCGCCTGCGACGGTGTCGCCGGAGCCCGGCACGTAGCCGATCGTGCCCTTCGGGAGGCGGAGCGCGAGCGGTACGAGGCGAAGCGTCGCCGGCTGCAGCACGACCTGCATCGGCACGTGCGGGTAGTCGATCACGTCCTCGCGGAGCGACCAGATGCGTCCGCCCGACGTGAAGGTCGGGTGGACCTCGACGGCCGCGGCGCCCTTCGGCGGCGTCACCGTGAAGCGGACGACGGTTTCGTTGCCCGCCTTCGCGAGGGTGACCGGCGCGCGCGCGGGCTCGGCACGCCACCCGGCGGGGAGATCGAGCGCGACCTCGCCGGCGAGGTCGTTCCGCGCGGCCCGGACGCGCAGTGCCGCGACCGTCGCCCGCCCGTTCGGGAACATCACCGCCTCGCGGAGCGGCGTCACCGTCGCCGGCGGCGCGACCAGGAAGCGGCGGACGCGCTCGCCGTGGACCTGGTCCTTCCACGCGTAGACGACCGGCGTCGTGAGCCGGAGCGAACGGCCGTCGACGCGGAGCTCGACGGCGACGGCGAGCGCCGGCGGACTGCTCGGCGCGCCGACGAGCAATGGATCGGCGACGACCTGACGGCCGGGGAGCGCCGGCGCGGCGAGCCAGTACGGCGCCGACGGCGGCGTGTCCGCCCCGATCGGTACCGCCTGGGCGATCTCTTTCTTCGCGCCGACGGCGAGCGTCGCGCCGACCTCGACCGCCGCGATCCCGGGAAAGGCGACGCGGTCGAGCCGTACGGATGCCGGACGGCGAAGCACGATCTCGACCTTCACGTCGGCCGTGCCGCCCGGCTCGACCATCGGCTGCGCCGCCGTCGCGCGGACGAAGAGCCCCGCCGCGGCCGCGATCACGTCCGCGAGTCCCGCGCGGGCGTCTCGCACGCGCGGCCCGTCGGGCATCCCGTCGAGCGCGCGCGCCGCGGCGAGCAGTGCCGGAAGCGCGCGTTCGGGCCGGTCACGCTCGAGCGTGCGGGCCGCGTCGCGGAGCGCCGCGTCGACCGCCGCTCCGCCCTTGCCGATGCGCGCCCAGGTGGCGTCGATGCCGTCGAGAATGTCCTCTGCCGGCCGCGACCCGGCCACCGTCACGAAGCGCTCGGTCAAGGCGCCGCGCTCGCCCGGCACGCCGAAGCCCTGACTCTTGTGCTGGCTCCGCGACGACGCGGCGAGCTCGCCGTAGCCGAGCCCGAGCCTCGTGTCGTAGGCGCCGACGTCGAGCGGCAGCGCGTCCGCCGGCGGCGGCTTGTCGGTCCACGTCGAAACGTTCCAGAGGAGGCGCGTCGCCTGCCAGGGACGCACGCCGTCGCGGAGCTGCTCGGGAAAGCGCGCGGGGTCGGCCGCCGCGGCGAAGGCCTCGCGAGCGAGGATCGCCGACGCCGTGTGATGGCCGTGATTCGGCGGCTGCTCGTCGAAGCGTGTGATGACGACGTCGGGCTGGAACGTGCGGAGCACCCACACGACGTCGGCGAGCGCCTCGTCGTGGCCCCAGATCGCGAGCGTCTCGGCCGCGCTCTTCGAGAAGCCGAAGTCGCGCATACGGGTGAACCGCTGCGTGGCGCCGTCGAGCCGGCGCGCCGCGAGCAGCTCTTCGGTGCGGATCACGTCGAGGAGCTCCGCCTGCTCGACGCCGATCAAGTTCTGACCGCCACCGCCGCGGGTCATCGAGAGATAGGCGGCGGTCGCGTGCCGGCCGTTCGCGAGAAAGGCGAGGAGGCGCGTGTTCTCGTCGTCGGGGTGCGCGGCGACGTAGAGGACGCGCGCCGTCGAGGCGACGCGATCGAGGGCGTGGGCGAGCGTTCCGGCATCCATGGCGAGCTCCGACGATTGGGCGGCCGCGGGCGCTGCGAGCGCGGCGAGGAACGACACGGCGGCGACCACGGCGCGCGCTGATGCTGCGCGCGCAGCAGGAAGCCAGCCTCGGGTCAGTCGCCCTCGCGGGGGGATCGAGACTCCGCGCGCGCGGCGCGCGGCCGAGCGCAAGCGAGCCGGGGGATGAG
>JANNPN010000400.1:0-10690 GCA_031400185.1 Polyangiaceae bacterium | reverse complement strand
CTCGAGCGCCTGCGGCAGCGTCTGCAACTTCACGGCACGGTCGCAGTGGCCGGAATCCTTGGTGAACAGGAACTGGTAGGGATAGCCCTTGTCGGCGAGCACCTTGGCCATCAACTGGTTGGCCAGCACCCAGTCGTGCATGCCGTCGCTGTCGTTGAAGTTGTCGCGATCTCTGATCTGCAGCCACAGGCGCAGCGGCTTCTTCGGGCTGTTCGGGATCAGCGTCTTGTGGAAGTCCCAGGCGCCGCCCGGCGTCTCGGGATTCCACGGCCACTGCTGGTTGACGTAGGTGCCCGAGTAGGTGAGCACGCGGTGATAGAGATCCGTGTGGTACCAGGCCATCGCGAACGCGGCCGAGCCGCCGGAGCCGCCGGAGGTGGGCCAGGACGGCAGGGGCAACGCCTCAAGACGGGACAAACGGCTTGCTACAACGCCCTGGGGAATGTGATCTCGTGCGCAGGTACCGGCCAGGACGGCGAGTCGCGGATCGGTTTGACGCGGAACTACACGGACAATGGAGACGGTACCATCACGGACAACCGCACCGGCCTGATGTGGGAGAAGTTGACTGACGACGGAAGCATCCATGACAAGGACACGACGTACTATTGGACCGACGGCTTCAACGTAAAGATCGCGACGCTCAATAGCAGTAGCTTCGCGGGTCACGCCGACTGGCGCGTGCCGAGTATCAACGAGTTGCAATCCTTAATCGACTATGGCGCCGTCAGTCCCGCTGTGCCCCCGCCATTCAACACCAACTGCGTATCGAATTGTAATCTGCAGACCTGCAGTTGTTCCTCCGGCTCCTATGTCTGGTCTTCGACGAGCAAGACGGGCAACCCGGGTGCCGCATGGGATTTGTACGACAGTTGGGGCTTTTCGAACTCCGACGCGAAAGGGATAGGCCTGGGGCTAGGCGTTCGGGCGGTGCGTGGAGGGTCGTAGTCGCGGCTCACGGGCTCACGTTAGCGAGACGTCCGGCGTCGTGGGCTTAGATCCCGTCGAAGCCACCTTGTTGCGCACGACGCCGTGTGCGATCTCCTGCTGATGCGCCGCGTTCCGCTGCTTGTGGTGGTCGTGAGCTTGGTGTTCAGAGCGGAGCTCGCGAATGGCGCGAGCGCCTCGGCGGCAGACGCCCGGGCGTCGACCTACACCGTCGACGCCACCCTCGACCCCGCCGCCCGCACGCTCACCGGCAGCGTCACCATGCGAGTCACGAACACGACGCGCGCGCCGCTCCGCGACGTTGCCCTCGTGCTCTACCCGAACCGCTTCGCGACACCCGATCCGGCGATCGACGACATCAACCGGCCGTTCGTGTATCCGCGCGAGGACTTCGTCGCCGGCGGCATCACCGTCGAGCGGCTCGACGTCGCGGACGGCTCGGCGTGGACCGCGACGCCGCCGACGCGACTCGAGGCGATCGGCGGCTTCGACGCGACCCTCCTGCGCGTCCCGCTCGCGACGCCGCTGGCACCGGGCGCGACCCGGACCCTGCGCGCGAGCTTCCGCACGCTGCTCCCCGAGCGCTATGGCGTCTTCGGCACCGCCGATGGCCGCGTGACCGCGCTCGACGGCTGGTTTCCGACGCTGCCGACGCTCGCGGCCGATGGGACGTGGGATACCGCGACGCCGCCGCGTCCACCCGGCGTGAAGGGCACGCTCCGCGCGCCGCGCTCGTACAAAGTCTTCGTCGGCGAGACCCTCGGGCCGGAGCCGCCCGCCGAGAGCTTCGACTTCGACGTGCCACCCGGCTCGCCGCCGACGCTCTTCGCGGCCGAGGACTACGCGGCGCACAGCCGCGACGTCGACCACGCGATCGTGGCGCTCGCCGAGCTGCCGGCGCGGCGCGCGTTCCGGATCCTGCCGGGCGAGAAACACCACGACCGCGTGCTCGACGCCGTCGAGCGCATCCTCCGCGAGCGTCCCGCCGGCGTGCCGTTGCCGCGGAAGGCGATCTTGATCGTCGAGGCGCCGCTCCGGCTCGAGCTGACCGCACCTGGCGGGCCGAGCCTCGTCGTCATCTCCGACCGCACGCTCCGCGTGCACCGCCTGCTCCGCGACTTCCACGAGCGCGAGCTCGCGCAAGCCGTCTATGCGGCGATCCTCTGGGACGAGATCGCCAAACGCGAGTCGCCGGCGGACACGCCGTTGGTCGTCGAGGGTGTGAGCGCGGCGCTCGCCGACCGCTGGCTCGCGACCGCGCACCCCCGGCACCGCACGGTCTACGACTGGATCGGGCTCTTCAACATCTTCGCGATCGTCGACCGCTTCGAGTCGGCGCCGAAGCTGCCCTTCGCGCGCGCGTTCTTTCCCGAAGGCCGGCACGCGTCGGAGCTCCGCGACGACCGCGAGAGCCTCGGCCGCGATCGGCCGCCCGGACGCACCGTCTTCACGAAGCTCCGGAACGACATCGGCTTCCCCGCCTTCGACCGCGCGCTCGACGCGTACCTCGCGGCCGGCGCGAACGGCGGCAGCTTTCGGGCCGCGGCGACCGTGGAGTCGGGGCAATCGCAGGATCGTCTCTTCGCCGACTGGACGGCGCCGTATCCCGAGCCGCTCGACTACGGCCTCGCCGACGTCGCGCTGAACGCCCCGAGCACGAGCGGCGACGCGTACACCCACCGCTTCAGCGTGCTCCGGAGCGCCGAGCGGCCCGTCCGCGAGGCCGTCGAGGTCGAAGTGCAGGGTCGCGGCGCCGCCGAGCGCACGCGCGTCACGTCGAACGACGACCAACCCCGCACCGACCTGTCGATCGCGACCCCGTGGCGCGCGCGCCGCGTGGTCCTCGACCCCGACCGCCGCCTCCTCGAGGACGATCGCGTCGACAATGCCGTCCCGGGCATCCCGCAGGTCGTGCTCGACAGCGCCGACGTCACCGTGACGTCGAGCGAGTTCGGCCTCTCGGGTCTGTTCGTCGCCCGGAAGCGCTACGACTACACCAAGGACATCGGGCTCATCGGCTTCTTCTCCGACCGGAGCGTCGGCATGCACGTCGGACCGCGCTTCCACTTCGGGCAGCGGAACGACGCGACGACCTACCGCCACAACGTGTACGGCTTCTACACGATCGCGGCGCTCCGCGGTGATTTCCGCGACGACTCGCGGCGCGGCATCGGCGACGACGGTATGCTCTCCGGCCTCGGGCTCCGCTACGACTACACGGACGAGATCGCGTGGGACAATCCCACCAACGAGACCAAGATCCGCGTCTTCGGCGATTGGTTCACGAGCGGCCTCGGGAGCTCGTACGACTACGTCGACTGGGGCGTGCGCCTGAGCTTCGTCCGCCCGATCCTCACCCCGCGCACGCTGTTCGCGGCGCAGCTCATGAACGCGTTCAGCGCGCCGATCGATTCCAGGGTTCCCAACCAGGGCCGCTATGCGTTGGGCGGCGACCTCGGCGTCCGGGCGGTGCCCGTCGACGAGCGCCTCGGCGAGAACGTCGCGCTCGCGCGCTTCGAGCTTCGCCAGACGATCTACCCCGAGGTCGACCACAATTTCTTCGACTGGGTGACGTTCCGCCACGGCCAGCTCCGCCTGTTCGTCGATGCCGGCCGGGTCGAGGACCGCCGGAGCGCGCTCTACCGCCCGAGCGACTTCGCGGTCGGGGTCGGTGTCGGGGTCGCCGGCATGTACGACTTCATGGGCTTCTACCCGTCGGTCGCGTATCTCGCGGTCGCGCAGCGGGTCGACGACGTCGACGAGAGCGGCGTGCAGTTCCTGTTCGGGACGCGCCAGGCTTTTTGATTTCGGCCCCGTGCGGTCGGCGCTCCGCGCCGATCCTCCGATGGCCCTCGGACCGCGGGTGAATCCGCGGTCCTCGCTTCCGCAGGTAGGGTGGGGCGTTTGTGATAGACGCACGGCGCGATGGCGGAGCCGAGAGGAGCGGAGCTCGCGCGTGACGCGGTTCGCGGCGGCGGCCTGCTTGGGCTCCGCCAGGTCGTGTCCCAGGGGCTGAACCTCGCGGGGTATGCCGTGCTGGCGCGTCTCCTCGGTCCCGCCGAGATCGGCGTGCTCGGCATCGCCGTCTTCGTCCTCACCTTCCTCGGGACCTGCGGCGGCGCCGGCCTGCAGGCGAGCCTGATCCGCCTCCCCGCCGAGCCCACGGCGGAGGAGTACCGCGCCGTCTTCACTCTCCAGGAAGTGATCATGGGAGTGATCGCGCTGCTGGCGTTCCTGGCGGCACCGGGGCTCGCCGCGCTCTACGGGCGTCCCCCGGAGGAGGCCTGGCTCTTCCGCCTCGTCGCCGTCGCGCTCTTCGTGACGTCGTTTCAGGCGATCCCCGCCGCCGTGCTGGAGCGCCGCCTCGATTTCGGGGCGGTCGCGATCGTCGAGGTGGCGCAGGCCTTCGCGTACAACGCGGTGGCGGTGGCGCTCGTGTGGACGGGGTTCGGGACCGCGAGCTTCGGCGTGGCGTTGCTCGCGCGCGCGCTCGTCGGCGCCGTGCTCGCGAGCGTCGTGAGCCCGTGGTCGCCGCGTCCGCTCTGGGATTGGCAACGGGCGCGCGCGTTCCTGCGCGTGGGCGCGCCGCTCCAGGGGACGGCGCTCGTCGGCCAGTTGAAGGACTCGATCACGCCGATCTTCATCGGGCTCGCCGTGGGCGCCGCGACGGTCGGCTACGTGCAGTGGGCCCAGACGCTCGCGGCCGGCCCGCTCTGGGCGTCGATGGTGCTCAGCCGCGTCTACCTGCCGACGTTCGCCCGCGTGCAGCACGACCCGGAGACGCTCGGTCGCTTCGTCGCCGCTGCGGTGCGTGCGGTGCACGCCTTGGTGGCGCCGGGCGCCGTGTTGCTGCTCGCGCTGATCACGCCGATCACGACGCTCGTGTTCGGGCCGCAGTGGCTGCCGGCGGTCCCGATCTTCGTGCTGCTCTGGATCGCGAACCTGGTGGTGCCGACGACGACCGCCGTGCTCGCCTTTCTCGCCGCGCTCGGCGACACGCGAACGAGCCTCCGCTTCGCGCTGGTCTGGCTCGTGACGACGTGGCTCCTCGGCGTGCCGCTCGTGCTCGCGTTCGGGGGTATCGGGTACGCGCTCGCGAACGCCGCCGTGCTCGCGACCCACGTGCTGATCTTTCGCCTCGCGCGCGAGCGGATCGCGTTGCGGCTCGCGAGCGCGACCGTCCCGATCTGGCTCTGGGCGGGTACCGTCGGCGTGCTCGTGCACCTGGCCCACTACCTGCGACCGTGCGCGAGCCTCGTCGACCTCGGCGTCTACCTCGCCGCCGGCGGGGCGCTCTACGTCGCCGGTCTCGCGCTGCTCGCACCGCGCGAGCTCCGGCAAGTGTGGCGCTGGTCGCGCGGCGCGGCGTGATGGCGCGTCCGGATTACCACAGGAACGGGATCAGGCGGTGTGCGGTCACCTCGGCGTAGGCCGTGTAGCCGGCGCCGAACGTCGTTCGCAGATCGTCTTCCTCGAGCAGGCAGCGCCGCGCGAGGGCCACGACCGCGACGACGAAGCTCACCCAGGTGAGCGGCGTCGCGGCCGCGACGGCGGGCCCGAGCGCCAGGATCACCATCCCGAGCGCGAGTGGGTGGCGGACGATGGCGAACGGTCCCTGCGTGACGAGCGCGGGCGGCGGCACGGCGGGGTCGAGCAGCCGGCCGTACGCGACGAGCGTGTGGCGGGCGAGCACCCAGAACGCGAGCCCGACGAGGAAGACCAGCATGCCGATCACGACCCGCAGCGGCGGCAGCATCGCGGGCGCCGCCTCGTGGAGCGCGAGCTCGCAGAGCGTGACGTGCACGGTGATCGCGAGCGCGTTGTTCAGCATGGCGCGCCGCTCGTCGACCGACGCGACCGCGCGCCGCTCGGAGAACCGCTCGCTCCGGAGCACGAACACCGGGATCCATCCGGCGGAGAAGAGGGCCAGCGCGAGCGTCCTCAGCATCGACGCGCCACCGTCATCGCGCCCCGGCCGGTCGCCGGCGCGACGCGGTCGCGAGGCACGCGAGCCCGACGAGGATCCACCACGTCTCGGCGAGCCGGAGCGCCACCGCGACCGCGAGCGCGGTCGCGAGCGGCTCGCCGCCGACGGTGAAGAGCCCTACTTGGGTCGCCTCGAGCGTGCCGAGCGCGGCGCTCACCGGGATCGCGTGGGCGACCCCGATCCCCATCGAGCTCAAGAGCAGCAGCGGGAAGGGCACCGCGAGCGCGAAGACGGCGAAGAGCGCCATGAGCTCGATCAGGTGCAGGGCCTCGATCACGAGCGAGACGGCGAGCCCCGCAGGTACGAGCCGCGGATGGGCCGCCAGGAGCTCGCGCATCGCCCGATCGGCGAGCGCCACGTGCTCGCGGAGCCGCGCGCGCCAGCGTGCCGGCACGAGCAACAGCGGGGGACCACAGATCGGTACGAGCGCCGGCCGCCCTTGCACGCCGCGAACGTAGATCGCGGCGAGGACCGCCAGGCCGACGAGGCCGGAAAGCGCCGTCACCGTCATCGCCCACCCGGAGCCCGTGCCGAGGGCGAGCGCACCGGCGATGCACATCGGGCCGACGATCATGTTGCCGGCGAGCTCGAGCGAGCGATCGAGGGCGACGACGCCGGCTGCGCGCGCCGCCGGCAGGCCGTGCGCGACGAGAAGCTGCGCCCGCACCGGCTCGCCGCCGAGCGACGCCGACGGCACGAGCACGCCGACGGCGCGGGCGGCGAGCCAGAGCTGCGTGAGCCGCGCGAGCGGCACCTCGCCCCCGAGCCGCCTCAGCACCATGCGCCAGCGCACCGCGTGCAGCACGATGGTCGCGAGCCAGAGCACGAGGTACACCGGCACCGCCGCGAGCACGACGCGCGGCGGGACCGCGCTCGTCTCGGCGGCGACGCGCCAGAGCGCGTATGCGGCGGCGACGCCGGCGAGCACGGGCAGCAGCAGCCGAAGATTCTGAAGACGCGCGCTGTCGACGGCCGACGGCGGCGTCGACTCAGCGCGCCAGCTCGTTCGCATACACCTCGCGGATCGGGCGGAAGGTGAACGTCGCGAGCAGGCGGCGGAGCGCCGGCAAGGTGCGGGCGCGGCCGAGCCGTTTCCAGAGCGTGATGTAGCGCGGCGTCCCGGGGAGCGAGCGCGCCTCGGGGTCGAGCTCCCACGGGTGGCAGTAGACGACGGCCGACCCGACCGACTCCTCGTGCGTACGGAGCGCGCGCTCGATCAGCCGGTACGGCAGGAAGCGGAGCAGCGGCCCGCCCCCGGCGTAGGGAAGGTTCCAGCCGCCGAACCGCTCGGCGAACGGCAACGGGAACTCCCAGACCCCGCAGGGATGGCGGTACGGCACGCGCGGGATGCTGCGACCGAGATACGGCATCCAGCGCACCGGGACATAGCTCGCGTCGTAGCGGAGCCCGAGCTCGGCGAGCACGTCGATCGCCCAGAGGTCGCGCGCGCGCCGGAGGAAGTAGGGGGCGCGGTAGCCGGTGATCGCGCTCCCGACGAGATCCCCCAGCACCGCGAGGGACCCGCGGACGTCGGCCGCAAACTGCGTGCGGTCCTGCGTCGCTACCTGGCGGTGAGCGTCCCCGTGGCTCGCGATCTCGTGGCCGGCGGCGGCGATGCGTTTCACGAGCGCCGGCTGCCGGCGCGCGACGTCGCCGAGCACGAAGAACGTCGCCCGCGCACCCGCCGCCGCGAGCAGGTCGAGCATGAGAGCGACGTCGCTCGCCACCGTGCTCGGGAGGCGGTCCCAATCGACCCCGCGATCCGGTCGCCAGTCGTCGTGGAACCACTCCTCGACGTCGATCGTGAGCGCGTGCGCGATGGGCATGCAGGAGCGCGGAGCTTATGACATCGCACCGTGCTGGGAAACTTGCGCCTTCGCACCCGTGGTTGTCGGCCTCCACTGAAGCCGCTACATCATGCCCCCGTGCCCCCCGCGCATTCGTCGTACGATATCGTCGTCATCGGTGGCGGCCCCGCAGGCTCGACTGTGGCGACGCTGCTCGCGCGGGCCGGGCGGCGCGTGCTCGTCCTCGAGAAGGAGCATTTCCCGCGCTACCACATCGGTGAGTCGCTGCTCTCCGCGACGCTGCCGATCCTGAAGCACATCGGCGTGCTGCCCGCGGTCGAGTCGGCCGGCTTCGTCCGCAAGCCCGGGGGCACGTTCGTCTGGGGCTCGAGCGGCGAGCCGTGGAGCTTCTGGTTTCACGAGGACCCGGGCGGGTACACGCACGCGTTCCACGTCGTGCGCTCGCAGTTCGACGAGATCCTGCTCCGGCATTCCGCCGCGCAGGGTGCCGAGGTGTTGGAGGGCGTCACCGTCGAGGCGATCGGCGGCGCGGGGCCGTTCGCGGTGAGCGGGCGGAGCGACGACGGCGGCGCGATCCGCGTCGACGCCGCGCACGTCGTCGACGCGAGCGGGCAAAACGCGATCCTCGGCCGGCGCGAGCGCCTCCGCGAGTTCAACCCGTTCTTCAAGAACCTGGCGCTGTGGAGCTACTTCGAGGGCGCCGCGCGCATGGACGCGCCGCACGCGGACAACATCCTCTCGGCGGCGCACGGCGAGGGGTGGTGCTGGTACATCCCGCTCCACGACGGCACCGTGAGCGTCGGCACCGTCGTCGACGCGAACCGCTGGCGTGAGCGCGCGAAGGGCGCGCTCGATGCGACGTACGCGGAGCTCCTCGCCGGCTGCGCGCCGGTCGCGCGCATGCTCGCCGGCGCGCGGCAGGTGGCGCCGGTGCGGGTCATCCGCGACTACTCGTACTCGAGCAGGCGCTTCTACCACGGCGCGGCGCTCCTCGCGGGCGACGCGGCGTGCTTCATCGATCCCGTCTTCTCGACCGGCGTGCATCTCGCGTGTCTCTCGGGGCTACTCGCCGCCGACTGCCTCGAGGACGTGCTCGCGGGCCGGCGCACCGTCGAGGCCGCGTTTCCGGTCTACGACGCCTCGTATCGCAACGCCTTCGAGCGCTATCGCCGCTTCCTCGTTTTTTTCTACAACCACCACAGCGCGACCGACTCGTACTTCTGGCAGGCCCGGAAGCTCGTCGACCCGGACGGAACGCTCGAGCTCCGTGAAGCGTTCGTCCGCCTCATTTCCGGCACCAGCGACATCGCCCCCGACGTGAACGCGATCGAGCAGGTGGATGCGCGCTGGCGCGAGAGCCTCGAGACGTCGCGTCCCGACAAGGCGCCTGGCATTCATCTCATGCGCGTCGCGACCACGCTCGGCGAGATGCGACGGTCGCAACGGAACTCCGCGTAGTCGCATGACGCCGGAGCGATGGGCGCTCGTCCGCGCCGCGATCCAGCGGGCGCGGCACAGCAGCTACTATGCGCGGGCGCTCGCGACCGCGCGCGTCGAGGAGCCGGAAGACTTCGTGACGCTGCCGCTCACGAAGAAGCAGGACGTCGTCGACGCGAGCCCGTTCGACCTGCTCGCCGTCCCGCCGGCGCATGCGTGGCACTACCACGAGTCGAGCGGCACGACCGGGAAGCCCGTTTCGACCTGGTGTGGGCTCGCGGAGCTCGCGAAGATGTCCGAGATCGTCACCGCGGCCGTTCCCGAGCTCGGCGCGAACGACACGATGGTGCTGAACCGCTTTCCGTCCTTCGCGCCGATCCACTTCCTGATGGAAGAGGTGCTGCGCGGGACGCGGCGCTGTCACATCCCGGTCGGGAGCATGAGCTGGGACGTGCCCTTCGGACGCGCGCTCGAGTTCATGCGCCAGCTGCCGGTG
Organism: Polyangiaceae bacterium; assembly: GCA_031400185.1. GTDB lineage: Bacteria > Desulfobacterota > Binatia > UTPRO1 > UTPRO1 > UTPRO1. The sequence goes on along the minus strand of JANNPN010000400.1, from coordinate 1,014 downwards.
AGCGTGCTCGCGACGCTGCCGTTCGAGATGGTGCTGCTGCGCGAGGCCGGCCGCGAGCTCGGCATCGACGTCAAGCGCGAGTGCCCGAACCTGAAGGCGGTGATCCTCGGCGGCGCGGTGCTGCCGCCCGCGTTCAAGCGCTGGATCACCGACACGTGGCAGGTGCGCGTCGTCGAGATCTACGGCTCGAACGAGACCATGCTGCTCGGGATCGGGTGCCCGGAGGGGGGGCTCCACCTCGCGACCGATCTCTTCGAGGCCGAGCTGCTCGATCCGACGACGCTCGAGCCCGTGCCCGCCGGCAGCCCGGGCGTGCTCACGATCACGTCGCTCGTCCACGAGGTGATGCCGCTCGTCCGCTACGTGACGGGCGACCTCGTCGACATCGCGACGGCGCCGTGCGCGTGCGGTCGCACGACGCCGACCGTCCGCGTGCTCGGCCGCGCGAGCGAGACGGTCCAGATGGCGGGGAAGACGATCACGCCGGCCGACCTCGTCGACGCCTGCTACGAGTTCGTCGCGGCCGTCGGCGCGCGCGTGTTCTTCGTGGTGGTGCTCAAGCGCGGGATCGAGGTGCTGGTCGAGACGCCGACGCCACGCCCGGCGACGACCGCGCTCGAAGAGGTGCGCCTCGCCGAGCGCCTCGGCGTGCCGGTGACGGTGCAATGGCTCGCCGACGGCGACGTCCTCGACCGCACCGCGCTCTTCCGGACGCCGAAGATCTACAAGCCAGGCCAGGTGAGCGATTGGCGCGGCGAGGCCCGCAAGACGATCACCGTGATGGAAGCGCTCCTCGAATGGCCGAAGTTCGGCCTGTCGACCCTCGGGGGGATCGTCACGCGCGAGATCAAGAACGCGCGCCGGCGGAAGAAGCTGGCCGCGACCGACAAGTAAGTCGCTTCCCTCTCAGCCAAAGCAAGAGTGCGCGCTCTGTCGCTCCGTCGTGGGGGTGGGGCGACGCTCCGCCGGCCAACGTCTCGCACGCCCATCCCGACCCCTTGCAACCATTCGCAG